>NZ_JAWHPJ010000053.1:40436-544462 GCF_032587815.1 Pseudomonas syringae group sp. 26L6 | reverse complement strand
CGGCGACTGGTGTCCGGAGATTTTGCCAAATTAGGAAGTCTTTTTCAGAGTTTCCCTAACACATTCACTTCTTTTGTGGTGGCAGCGCCACCCAACTTGACGTGACCGTAGAACAACCGTTCATAGTCACTGGTATCAATAGAAGATGCCGAGCAGAAACCAGGCGAGCGCTTGAAGTGGTCTTCATTGAAAATCACTTTATACGTTGCGAAATAGTCGCTCTTACTACTGTAACTTACGGACTTGATCCACGGAGACGATTGAGCAACGACAGTGCCGTGCTGATCGATAGTCGCGGTGTGCAGCACAGGCAAGGCCAACGCACTGACGGAGGCGGCCATGACAGAGGCAGCCATTAGCAGTTTAAGACCAGTGTTCATATAATTTCCTTATTTAAATATAGAGCATTCAACCGCCCTGACAGGGCGACCTTACAGAATCAGATATAAGACATTCGATCAGCACACTGAAGGCGCCAACCAACAAAACCAGCTAATACCAGCGAAGATGAGAAATCAAGTACCTGATCGCATTAAACAAAGAGCAAGTCAGAAACTTCAATAAACAAGGAAATAACTTACATTGGCAAAGAGAAAGTCTTACCTGACGATGCGTGGAAGCACACAACGTTGTATCACATGAAAACAGCGCTCCTCTGCGCCATCAACCAAATCATGCCAGTAGAATGCCCGCACATCCCAAAATGCTATTAAATGCAGACGTCGGCCTCTAACCAAAGCCGCGCCAGGTGCCCAGCTCCCCTGGCCCGCCAGAGCTAAGGCTTGGCCGCCCAATAGCGGTCGGCAGTAAAAAACACCAGCAACAGCGCACCCGTAACCCCCAAGGTTGCGGGCGCGCCCATGAACGCTGCGCCCAACCCGGCCAATAGACCGCCGATGGCCTCAAAGCCGAAACGCATTGCGATATAAAACGCCACGACTCGCCCACGCAGTGCTGCGGGCGCCTTGCTTTGCAACAGCATGTTGGTGCTCACGTTACTGGCAGTAATACCGAACCCCACCAGCGCCAACAAGCCAAGCGCAGCTGCCAAAGGCACATTCAAGGCCATTCCCAGCATCGCCACCGAGCAACACAGAACGGCAGCCGTGATGAACGCGCCAAGCCGGTTGAGAGTCCCACCCAATGCCAGCATTAACGTCGAGACGAACGCCCCGGCGCCAGCAGCGCCCCACAACCAACCCAGGGTCTGCGCATCCCCTCCGTAAATTGACTTGGCCAGTATTGGCAGCAGCACGGCGTAGTTCGACGCCAGCAGATTGACGACGACCACGCCGATCATCAAGCGGCGAATATCAGTCGTACGCCAGATATAACTCAATCCTTCCTTGAACACCTGACCAGTGGAACCGCTGGCTTTTACCTCGGCAGCCACACGGGTTCTGATCAGGCTGACCAGCAACAGGCCGAAGGCAATCGAGGTCATGAAAAAGCAGGCGCCTTCACCGCTGACCGTGATCAGAAAACCCGCCAGCGGCGGGCCAATGAAACGAGCGGCGTTGATCAGCATGGCATTTAGCGCCAACGCATTGGGGAGATCGGCGGGCTCATCCACGAAACTGCTGATCAGAGCCTGGCGCAGCGGCGTTTCAACCGCGTTGAGCAGCCCCAGCAGCACAGCCATGACAATGATGATGGTGTCATCTATCCAGCCCAGCCAGGCGAGGATAGCGAGAGTGAGCGATTGCCCGGCCAACAGTGCCTGGGCAATGATCAGCAAACGACGCTTGTCGTGCCGGTCGATCCAGGCCCCGGCCAGCGGGCCGACCACCAACTGCGGCGCCAAGGTCAGAAATGTCAGCAGGCCCAGCAGGAATGCCGAACCCGTGAGATGGTAAGCCAGCCAGGAGAGCGCAACCTGCTGCACCCATTTACCCAAGGTGGAAATGGCCTGACCAGCGAAATAAATCTGAAAATTTCGATGCGCCAGCGCTCTGACTGGAGCAGGCCACCGCTTCAAAACGGGCGGATAGGAAGACGACATCAGAACCTCACATTAAGGCCCCACGCGATCGTCTTCTACCAGCGACGGTGATCGTGCGCGAGAGGCACGATACGCCTGCTCATTCGGGGAGCAGGCAGCCTTTCTTTTTCAAGGAATCGAGGACCCACGAACGGTCGTTTTCACCCTTGGCAATCTGATCAAGCTGCTTCTGCTCGGCATGATGCTTGGCAGAGGCGCGGTCGTAGACTTCCGCTACGTGGTCGTAAGGTACACACAGCAGGCCATCATCGTCACCTATCACCAAATCGCCCGGCTCGATCACCATGCCATCGATAGCAATAGGCACGTTGATTTCCCCAGGCCCGTCCTTGTAAGGACCACGGTGAGAAATACCTGCCGCGAACATCGGGAAATCACCGGCGCCGATGCTTGCCGCGTCGCGAATCGCCCCATTGATGACAATACCCGCCACACCGCGTTTGACAGCGTACGCCACCATCATTTCGCCGATCAGGGCGTTACTCAGATCGCCGCCTGCGTCCACCACAATCACATCCCCAGCCTCGGCGATGTCGATCGCGTGATGCAGCATGAGGTTATCGCCAGGCCGGGCTTTAACTGTCAACGCAGGGCCTGCCAGGACGCCCTCGCGGTGCATGGGACGCAGCCTGGCACCCGCAGCAGTCATTCGGTTCATCGAGTCGCTGATATTGGCCACCGGCACATCGCGGTAGCGATTGACCCACTCCAGGCTGACTTTTCGAGCTGCTTTGAGGACACGAAATCCAATGGTCATGTGGCATTTCTCTCTTGAAATTATGGGATGCCGCCGGGTATCAACTAGCCATTTACAGAATGGCATTTCATTAAAATAGAATCAACACCCAATAATCCGGAAATTTTGCGAGATAATAAATTTAATTATGCCTATATTGCAACGCCATTTCGTTATGGTAGGGTTTTGTTAACGACGGGGCAGCGACCCTTGCCGCCAACGACACAAACAAGAACAAGGTAACGACCATGACCCGCAAAATTCTGCTGACCGGCCCCGCGCTCGCGGCTGATGCAATGGCATTCGCCGCTTCGCAAGACATATCGATCATCCCTACAACGCCCTACCTGCCAGCCGAAAAGCTGACCGCGCTCATCTACGAGGAGCAGCCAGACGCGATCATCGTGCGTCAGGGCAAGCTGACACGTGAAATGATCCAGGCGTCGCCCAAATTGAAAATCATCGCCAAACACGGCGTTGGCTACGACACCATCGACATCCAGGCCGCCGCCGAACAGGGCGTGCCCGTGACCATCGCCCTGGGCGCCAACGCGCAATCGGTGGCCGAGCATGCCTTCGCACTGATGTTCAGCGTTGCCCGTCAAACCGCTGCGCTAGATGCCCGGATGCGCGCCGGTCACTGGGACAAAACCACGGCCAATGGCACCGAACTGTTCGGCAAAACTCTGGGACTGGTGGGGCTGGGCTCGATCGGCAGCATCCTGATGGACCTGGTCGCTCCGCTGCATATGAAGGTGAAAGTGTTTGATCCGTACCTGAAAACACTGCCGCAGCGCGATTACGTCGAGCGCGAAACCGATTTCGACAGCTTGCTGGCCACTAGCGATATCATCAGCCTTCACTGCCCCCTGACAGATCAAAACCGCGCTCTTTTTGGCCGCGATCAGTTTCGGCGCATGCGCTCAAGCAGCATCCTGATCAACACCGCGCGCGGCGAGTTGGTCGACACCGCGGCGCTGGTCCAGGCACTGATTGACGGCGATATTTCAGGGGCCGGTCTGGACACGTTCACCCCTGAACCACCACCTGCCGACAGCCCGCTATGGAGCCTGCATAACCTGGTAGCCACCCCCCACGTGGGCGCAAATACCACGGATGCACGCGACCGCGTCGGCCTGTTGGCGGTGCAGCAAATAGTCAAGGTCTGGCAGGGTGCCGAGCTTGATCCGCGCTGCGTGGTCAATCGCCAACTGTTGGGCACTGAAGCCTGATTAACCTGAGCCAGGGTTGACGATCAACCTTGCACTCAACCGAACAGCGTTTCTCCAGAAAAATAATCACAGGAGAGCACCAATGGCCATCGCTCAAACATCCCCCCCGATCAGCGATCTCGAACGCCTCACCATGAAGCGGGTCGCCTGGCGACTGCTGCCGTTTCTGATCGTGTGCTACCTCATTGCGATCATCGACCGTGGCAATATCGGCATGGCGTCGCTGCAAATGAATCAGGACCTGGGCTTGAGCCCGGCGATCTTCGGTTTTGCCAGCAGCCTGTTTTTCTTCTCTTACTTCCTGGTAGAAGTGCCCAGCAACCTGGCGCTGCAGAAGTTCGGCGCACGGATCTGGATTGCCCGAATCATGGTGACCTGGGGGATCATCTCCGCCGGGACGGCATTCGTGACGGGCGCGAATTCTCTTTATGTCATGCGCTTTCTGCTGGGCGCTGCTGAAGCAGGTTTCTTCCCGGGCGTGCTGCTGTACCTAACCTACTGGCTGCCATCGGCGTATCGGGCCCGCATGGTTGCCATCTTCATGGTCGCCATTCCTGGAGCCAATTTCATCGGTTCCCCCTTGTCGGGGCTGCTGCTGAGCCTGGATGGCTGGATGGGTATGCGTGGCTGGCACTGGCTGTTCATACTGGAAGGTATTCCCGCGGTCCTGCTGGGCATCGCGTGCCTGTTCGTTTTGACCGACAAACCCGATCAGGCGAAATGGTTGAGCGACGAGCAGCGTCACTGGCTGGTCAACAAGCTGGCCGAAGAGCGTCAACGCAAGACCAACATCGGCCATATCTCCCTATGGAAACTGCTCAGGCACAAAGACATCTGGGTCTTGGCGCTGGTCTACTCCGGGGCATCGGCGGCGGGCAGCACGATGAGTATCTGGGCCCCGCAACTGTTGAAGACCTTCGGCCTGTCGAACATGGAGATCGGCCTGGTCAATGCCATCCCCTACGGGATCGCATCGGTGGCAATGATCATCTGGGGGCGTAGCTCCGACCGGACCGATGAGCGGCGCTGGCACACCTCGCTCACCTTGCTGCTGATCACTGCCGGCTTGCTTCTGGCCTCCGTTACCTCCTCACTGCCGGCAACCGTGATGCTGTTGAGCATGGTGCTGATCGGTGCCTACTCCATGAAAGGACCGTTCTGGGCGCTGGTGTCCGGCTGGCTGTCTTCGTCGACAGCAGCTGCGGGGCTCGCCGCAATTGGAGCCCTGGCAAACCTGATCGGTGGTGGTGTGATGGTCAACGTCTACGGCGCCATTCATGGCGCAACCGGTAGTTACGCCCTGGCCATGCTGCCGCTGGCAGCATTGTGTGCGGCAGGAGGTGTGATGGTGCTGGTGATGGGCCGCAAGCGTCTGAAACAGGAAGCCGCTGAAGTAGAGCCTGTATAAAGCTCTCTGTCTTGCTGGACAAACAACGCCGCGCGCTTCATGCAAGCGAGTGGCGTTGTTACTTGTTTACCCTGTTATCTTCTGAAATCCCGAACTCCCTCCTGCGCCAGACCTGATTCATCCCTTCGCGAACTCAGCTGACCGCTTCGATACTGTCCGATTCAGCAGATTGCCGATCATCACGAAGCGTCTTGCCACCCAGGCTGCGCATCAAATCATCGGCCACTTCCGAGAAAATCTTTCTCAGGCGGCCGGCATGCTCCTCGGTCAAGCGACTGGCCGGACCCGACAACACCAGAGCGCCGATCAATTCTTGAATAGGCCCGTAAATCGGCAACGCCATGGAGGCTGCGTGAGGATCGGTGGCACCACATGAATAAATAGGATCGAGCCCATTGCGTGCCTCTTCTAAAGTGGTGCGCAAAGCTTGAGCGCCCGCAGCGCCGTCCATCGGCCGCATATCGCCTGGTTGCAAATGCAACCGCAGCCGATGAGGCGAGTTGACCCTGTACTGGCAGAGCCGGTAAGCCCCATGCCGCACATAGAAGGACGCAGTCTCGCCGGTTTCTTCGGTCAGGCGATGCAGTCGAGGCATCACATGCCGCTCCAGATCGAGGGCCTCCTGATAAACCGCATTGAGCCGCATCACCTCGCTGGCCAGCATGTACCGACCATCCGCAAGACGAGTGACAAGGCCGTAGGTTTCCAGGGAAACCATCAAACGCATGATGGTGCTTTTGATCAGGTCTGTGCGCTGCACCAGCTCAACCAGACTCAATGCAGTGTCACCCACCTGGAATGCAGTCAGAACGGTCAACACCCGATCAGCGGAAGCTACCCCGTTAACCGCAGGTCTTGGACGCGTTTTAACCATTGGATGCTCCTTAGCGCTTATAGGGCTCGTGATACCGAGCTAATGAGCGGGCATTATCAGCCAGGCAGACCCGAACCGCCACTGCGCGGGTTTTCAGGTGCTCTTGCATCCCGAGCAACCCCGCCACCCTACGGCCCGCCATCGCACGCGCCACTGATGAGCCTATTTGCGGCTCAGGCCGGGACAGGTGCCTAGGGAAATACGCAATTGCTTATCATGCCGATAGAAACGGAAATGCCAGCGCCTTCAACCCGCTTGGGGACGCAGGCAAGACGGGGAATATAACCCCCGCATTAGACGAACCCATACGAAACCTGATGCGCAAGGAGCCGTAAAAGGCTTTGCCAGCGGCGTACATGAATGTGTACTTAAAAACCGTGGCTGAAGATGGATTCCAACGAAATTCAGACACAAAAAAAAGCGGCACAAGGCCGCTTTTTCAAATAGCAGAAAGCCCGCACAAGGCGGGCTTTCTGTTTGCTTCAAGGAGTTCAAGGGCCTTGAAGCTGAATATGGCGCAGCGGACGGGACTCGAACCCGCGACCCCCGGCGTGACAGGCCGGTATTCTAACCGACTGAACTACCGCTGCGCGTAACACTAAAAGCGAGTTTGGTGGGTGATGACGGGATCGAACCGCCGACCCGCTGCTTGTAAGGCAGCTGCTCTCCCAGCTGAGCTAATCACCCTTCACTCTCGGTGTGGCGCGCATTCTACGGAGCGACCTGCACTCTGGCAAGCACTTTTTTAAATAATTTTTATAATCCTTCCAAAGGCTTACAAACGCTCTGTGCAGGGTTGGCCGCAGCCGCCGAGGAGCGAATAATGCCCGCCTTTGTATAGAAAGAGAGACTCACCTCATGTGGTTCAAAAACCTGCTTGTCTATCGCCTGACCCAGGACGTGCCTTTCGATGCCGAAGCGCTGGAGACAGCACTGGCAACCAAACCGGCTCGTGCCTGCGCCAGCCAGGAGGTGGCCACCTATGGTTTCGTCGCTCCTTTCGGCAAGGGCGAGGACGCTCCATTGGTACACATCAGCCAGGACTTCCTGCTGATTGCTGCACGCAAGGAAGAGCGCATTCTGCCGGGCAGCGTTGTACGCGACGCGCTCAAGGAAAAGGTCGACGAGATCGAAGCCGAGCAGATGCGCAAGGTCTACAAGAAGGAACGTGATCAGCTCAAGGATGAAATCATCCAGGCCTTTCTGCCGCGTGCGTTTATCCGCCGCTCCGCTACTTTCGCTGCCATCGCGCCAAAGCAGGGCCTGATTCTGGTCAACGCCTCCAGCCCGAAACGCGCCGAAGACCTGCTGTCGACCCTGCGTGAAGTGATCGGCTCGTTGCCGGTACGTCCGCTGACCGTCAAGGTTTCGCCAAGTGCGACCATGACCGACTGGGTCAAGACCCAGAAAGCGGCCGACAACTTCTTCGTGCTGGACGAGTGCGAACTGCGCGACACCCACGAAGACGGCGGCATCGTACGTTGCAAGCGTCAGGACCTGACCAGCGACGAAATTCAGCTGCACTTGAACACCGGCAAGGTCGTCACCCAGCTGTCGCTGGCCTGGCAGGACAAGCTGTCGTTCGTGCTGGACGACAAGCTGGTGGTCAAGCGCCTGAAGTTCGAAGACCTGCTGCAGGATCAGGCGGAACAGGACGGTGGCGACGAGGCACTGGGCCAGCTGGACGCCAGCTTCACACTGATGATGTTGACCTTCGGCGAGTTCCTGCCGGAACTGTTCGACGCGCTGGGCGGCGAGGAAATCCCGCAGGGGATCTGATCCCCGCCCGTCACTGCCTGCAACACCGCGCCGTCCTGTGAGACGGCGCGTTCATTTCACACAGGTTTTTTACAGGAGGGAGCACTCCATGCGTGCGTTGGCAGCCTTGAGTCGGTTTGTCGGTAATACCTTTGCTTATTGGGTGCTGCTGTTCGCCATCCTGGCGTTTCTGTTCCCGCAGGCCTTTATCGGTCTGAAAAGCTGGATCGTACCGCTGCTGGGTCTGGTCATGTTCGGCATGGGTCTTACCTTGAAGCTGGAAGACTTCTCTGAGGTGGCGCGAAACCCGTGGCGCGTTGCGCTGGGTGTGGTCGCGCACTTTGTGATCATGCCCGGCGTGGCCTGGTTGCTGTGTCAGGTGTTTCAACTGCCGCCGGAAATCGCTGTGGGTGTGATTCTGGTCGGCTGCTGCCCGAGCGGTACGTCATCCAACGTCATGGCCTGGCTGGCTAAAGGTGATCTGGCGCTGGCGGTGGCAATCGCGGCGGTGACCACCCTGCTCGCCCCGCTGCTGACCCCGACCCTGATCTGGTTCCTGGCGTCGGCGTGGCTGCCGGTGTCCTTCCTCGATATGTTCTGGTCAATCCTGCAACTGGTCATGCTGCCGATCGTGCTCGGTGTGGTTGCACAGCGTCTGCTGGGTGCGCGGGTCAGCTACGCCGTGGACGTGCTGCCTCTGGTCTCGGTGGTGAGCATCGTAATGATCGTCTGCGCCGTAGTTGCCGCCAGCCAGGCGAAAATCGCCGAATCGGGCTTGTTGATCATGGCCGTGGTGATCCTCCATAACACCTTCGGCTTTTTGCTGGGTTATTTCACCGGCAAGGTCTTCAAGCTGCCATTGGCGCAACGCAAGTCACTGGCGCTGGAAGTCGGCATGCAGAACTCCGGCCTGGGTGCTGCGCTGGCCAGCGCACATTTCTCGCCGTTGGCGGCGGTGCCGAGCGCGCTGTTCAGCGTCTGGCACAACATTTCCGGTGCGTTGCTATCGACGTATTTCAGGAAGATGCCGGAGGAAGAAACCAGGCAGGGTCGTTGATGAGCGGCGCATGACTGGGATGCAGAAATGCATGCCTACGAGCATTGGCACGATAGTCATATCGTGCCAATGCAGCGCGGAGCGCTTATTGCACCTTCCCTCTCAGCGCCTTCACCTCTTCACGCACATCCACCGGCGTTGCAACATCTGCTGCAATGGGCGAACCCGCGACCAGCACCACACGCGACCAGAGGCGACGGAACAGGGTCTTGCTCGGGTCACGGCTGAAAAAGCTGCCCCACAACCCTTGTAGTGCCAGCGGAATGACCGGCACCGGGGTTTCCTCAATGATGCGGCTCATGCCGCTCTTGAAGCCGCTGATCTCGCCGTCGGTGGTCAGCTTGCCTTCCGGGAAGATGCACACCAGCTCGCCTTCCGCGAGGTACTGAGCGATGCGCTTGAACGATTGCTCGTAGATGTCAATGTCCTCGTTGCGGCCGGCAATCGGGATGGTCCCGGCCGTGCGGAAGATAAAGTTTAGGACCGGCAACTGGTAGATCTTGTAGTACATAACAAAGCGGATCGGCCGCCGCACGGCACCGGCAATCAGCAACGCATCGACAAAGGACACATGGTTGCAGACCAGCAGCGCTGCGCCCTCATCTGGTATCCGGTTCAAATCGCGATGCTCGACGCGGTACATGGAATGGCCCAGCAGCCAGATCATGAAGCGCATGGTGAACTCGGGGACGATTTTGAAGATGTAGATATTGACGGCGATGTTCATCAGCGACACCGCCAGAAACAGCTGCGGAATCGACAGTTTGGCGAAGCTCAGCAGCAGGATCGAAACAATCGCCGAAACCACCATGAACAGCGCGTTGAGGATGTTGTTGGCAGCAATGACCCGTGAGCGCTCTTTCACCGGTGTTCGCGACTGGATCAGGGCGTACAACGGCACGATATAGAAGCCGCCGAACACGCCAATGCCCAAAATATCGAACAACACCAGCCAGCCCTGCCCGTAGGAAAGGACCGCCAGCCAGTCGTTGGCCTGCACGTTCTGCGGGAAACCGCCCGAATGCCACCACAGCAACAGACCGAAAATCGTCAGCCCCATCGAGCCAAACGGCACCAGCCCGATCTCGACCTTATGCCCGGATAACCGCTCGCAAAGCAGCGAGCCCAGCGCGATGCCAATGGAGAACACGGTCAGGATCAGCGTGACGACCGTTTCGTCGCCGTACATCCACTCTTTGGCGTAAGCGGGGATCTGCGTCAGGTAGATAGCACCGACAAACCAGAACCACGAGTTGCCGACAATCGAGCGCGAGACTGCGGGCGTCTGTCCAAGCCCCATGCGCAGGGTCGCCCATGACTGGGTGAAAATATTCCAGTTGAGTTTCATCTCGGGCGAGGCGGCAGTCGCGCGCGGAATACCGAAGCTGGCAACGAACCCCAGGCAGGCGACCAGCACGATAGCGGCCGCAACAACCCAGGCATAGTGCGCAGAAGACATCATCACGCCAGCACTGATGGTGCCGGCCAGAATCGCCAGAAAGGTGCCCATCTCGACCAGCGCGTTGCCACCGACCAGTTCGCTCTCGCGCAGGTGCTGGGGCAGGATCGAATATTTGACCGGCCCGAACAGTGCTGAATGCGTGCCCATGGCGAACAGCGCCGCCAGCATCAATTCAAGGTGATCGAACAGAAAGCCCGCAGCCCCGACCGCCATGATGACGATCTCGCCGAACTTGATAATGCGGATCAGCGTGTCCTTGGGGTACTTCTCGCCGAACTGCCCGGCCAGCGCCGAGAACAGGAAGAACGGCAGGATGAACAGCAAGGCACACAGATTGACATAGATCGAACGATCCCCGTCGATGCTCAGCTTATAGAGGATGGCGAGGATCAATGACTGCTTGAAAATATTGTCATTGAACGCCCCGAGGGACTGCGTGATGAAAAACGGCAGGAAACGGCGTTTCCCGAGCAAGCTGAATTGTGACTGTTGGCTCATCGTCCGTGGTCCTGAGAGGCTGGGGTGAACTGACGTAGCCGCCAATCCGAGGCACATTGAAGACGTAACGCTGCCGAATGTCGATAGGACATTTCTTTTTACAAAACACCCCGCACCTTTTTTCATCGTTACTAGCGTTTGCGTAACAGCTGCGACACCCCGCCACGCTCGACCTTGGTCGACAAAGACGAAGCGCGGCCATCGTGCGAGACTGCGCGCTATCGATACGGTGTGGAATTTCATATGTCGCTGTCCAGCGGGCTGATTGCGGCCGTTGCCCTTACCTACATGGCCATCATGTTCGCCATCGCCTTTTACGGCGACCGGTACAGCGCATCGCTGCGCCCGACCATGCGCGCCTGGGTGTACAGCCTGTCGCTAGCGGTCTACTGCACCAGCTGGACGTTTTTCGGTGCG
The DNA here is from genome assembly GCF_032587815.1 of Pseudomonas syringae group sp. 26L6. Classification (NCBI taxonomy): domain Bacteria; kingdom Pseudomonadati; phylum Pseudomonadota; class Gammaproteobacteria; order Pseudomonadales; family Pseudomonadaceae; genus Pseudomonas; species Pseudomonas syringae group sp. 26L6. The sequence continues at coordinate 533,018 of NZ_JAWHPJ010000053.1, read as the reverse complement.
GTGGGTCAGGCCGCCGAACAGCTGTGGTCGTTCCTGCCGATTTATCTGGGGCCTATCGTGCTGATGGTGCTGGCGCCATGGGTGCTGCAGAAGATGGTGCTGATCAGCAAGCAGGAGAACATCACCTCCATTGCCGACTTCATCGCGGCACGCTACGGCAAGTCCCAGTCACTGGCGGTCATGGTCGCGCTGATTTGCCTGATCGGTATGCTGCCGTATATCGCGCTGCAACTGAAAGGCATCGTGCTGGGCGTGAATATCCTGATCGGTGCCGTGGCTGATTCCACCGGCACCCGCGCTCAGGACACCGCGCTGGTGGTGTCGCTGATTCTGGCGTTGTTCACCATCGTCTTCGGCGCACGCAATCTGGATGTGACTGAACACCATCGCGGTATGGTGCTGGCTATTGCTTTCGAAGCGCTGGTCAAGCTGTTCGCGTTCATGGCAGTCGGCGTGTTTGTCACGTTCGGCCTGTACGACGGATTCGACGACCTGTTCAATCAGGCCAAACTTGCGCCACGCCTCGAGGAATATTGGAAGGACACGATCAACTGGCCGTCGATGTTCGTGCAGACCGGTGTGGCGATGATGGCGATTGTCTGCCTGCCCCGACAGTTTCACGTCACGGTGGTCGAAAACATCGAGCCTCAGGACCTGAATCTCGCCAAATGGGTGTTCCCGGCCTATCTGGCACTGGCGGCATTGTTCGTCGTGCCGATTGCGCTGGCCGGACAAATGCTGCTGCCCGCGTCCATGCTGCCCGACTCGTTCGTGATCAGTCTGCCACTGGCGCACGCTCACCCGTCACTCGCCCTGCTGGCCTTCATCGGCGGCGCATCGGCGGCAACCGGTATGGTGATCGTCGCCTGCGTGGCGCTGTCGACGATGATATCCAACGACATGCTGCTGCCCTGGCTGTTAAGGCGCAAAAACACCGAGCGGCCGTTTGAAGCGTTTCGTCACTGGATGCTCTCGGTAAGGCGCATCAGCATTGTGATGATTCTCCTGCTGGCCTATGTCAGCTACCGGATGCTGGGCTCAACGGCCAGCCTGGCGACTATCGGGCAGATTGCCTTCGCCGCGATCACCCAGTTGGCACCGGCCATGTTCGGTGCGCTGTACTGGAAACAGGCTAACCGGCGTGGTGTCTTTGCAGGCCTGGCGGCGGGGATCTTCATCTGGTTCTACACCTTAGTATTGCCGGTCGCGGCGCATGGCATGGGCTGGTCGCTGAGCAATTTCCCGCTACTGTCCTGGCTGCACAGCAACCCGTTCGACCTGCCGATCTCACCGATGACTCAGGGCGTGGTGCTGTCGATGGCCGGCAACTGCACGCTGTTCGCCTGGGTGTCGATGTTGTCCCGCACCCGAGTGGCGGAGCACTGGCAGGCAGGTCGTTTCATTGGCCAGGAAACCCAGGGGCGCGACTTCAGCCGACCGCTGCTCGCCGTCCAGATAGAAGACCTGCTCAACCTCTCGGCGCGCTTTGTTGGTGAAGACCGGGCGCGTCAGAGCTTCATTCGCTTCGCCAACAGACAAGGCAAGGGTTTCAACCCCAGTTTGAATGCCAACGGAGAATGGATCGCGCACACCGAGCGGCTGCTGGCTGGCGTGCTCGGCACTTCCTCGACCCGCGCCGTGGTCAAGGCTGCTATTGAAGGGCGCGACATGCAACTGGAAGACGTCGTACGCATCGCCGACGAAGCGTCCGAAGTCTTGCAGTTCAACCGTGCGCTGTTGCAGGGGGCCATCGAAAACATTACCCAGGGCATCAGTGTGGTGGATCAGTCCTTGAGGCTGGTGGCCTGGAATCGCCGCTACCTCGAGCTGTTCAATTACCCCGAAGGCCTGATTGGCGTCGGCCGGCCGATTGCCGACATCATTCGCTACAACGCCGAACGTGGGCTGTGCGGGCCGGGTGAGGCCGAAGTGCATGTAGCGCGACGCCTGCACTGGATGCGTCAGGGCCGCGCGCACACCTCGGAGCGGCTGTTCCCCAACGGGCAGGTGATCGAGCTGATCGGCAATCCGATGCCCGGCGGCGGTTTCGTCATGAGTTTCACCGACATCACTGCGTTTCGTGCCGCCGAACAGGCCCTCAAAGGCGTCAATGAAAGCCTTGAGCAGCGTGTCGCCGCACGTACCCATGAGTTGTCGCAGCTCAATCAGGCGCTGACCGAGGCCAAGGGCACCGCCGAAGCCGCCAACGAATCGAAAACCCGCTTTCTGGCCGCCGTCAGCCATGACCTGATGCAGCCGCTGAATGCTGCAAGGCTGTTTTCTGCTGCGCTGTCGCATCAGCAGGACGGAATTTCCAGCGACGCCCAGCAATTGGTCCAGCATCTGGACAGCTCATTGCGTTCTGCCGAAGACCTGATCAGCGACCTGCTGGACATCTCGCGCCTGGAAAACGGCAAGATCACCCCGGACCGCCAACCATTCCCGCTCAACGCGCTGTTTGACACCCTGGGCGCCGAATTCAAAGCGCTGGCCCAGGAGCAAGGTCTGGATTTTCGTGTCAGAGGCACTTCACTGCGCGTCGACAGCGACATCAAGCTATTGCGCCGGGTCCTGCAAAACTTCCTGACCAATGCTTTCCGCTATGCCAAAGGCCCTATTCTGCTGGGTGTCAGGCGTTACGGCGACAGCCTGAGCCTTGAGGTCTGGGACCGCGGGCCGGGCATCCCCGAAGATAAGCGCCAGGTGATCTTCGAAGAATTCAAACGCCTCGACAGCCACAAGACTCACGCAGCGAAGGGGCTGGGCCTGGGGCTGGCTATTGCCGATGGTTTGTGTCGCATTCTCGAGCACCCTTTGCAGGTGCGTTCGTGGCTTGGCAAAGGCAGCGTTTTCAGCGTGCGGGTGCCACTGGCAGCAGCCCCGGCGACAATGCCCGACACGCTGCCGGATATCAGCCGACCCGCGCTGAACGGCACGCAGGTGCTGTGTGTCGACAATGAAGACAGCATCCTGATCGGCATGAACAGCCTGCTGTCACGCTGGGGTTGTCAGGTGTGGACCGCTCGCAGTCGTCAGGAATGCGAAGCACTGCTGAACAATGGCGTCAGGCCGCAGATTGCGTTGGTGGATTACCATCTGGATGAGGGCGAGACCGGCACTGAACTGATGGCCTGGCTAAGAACACGCCTGGGGCAACCAGTGCCGGGCGTGCTGATCAGCGCTGATGGTCGTCCGGAGTTAATCGCTCAGGTGCACGCAGCAGGACTCGATTACCTGCCAAAACCGGTCAAGCCTGCAGCGCTGCGAGCGCTGCTGAGCCGGCATGTGAATCTGGACTGAGAAAGGGCTGACGGTTGTTCGCCGTGCCGCGGACAACCGGATCAAAGCGGTTGCTTAACCAAACAACCAGTAGCCCAACAATGTCAGCACCACTACCGCCAGCACAGGCCGCAAAACGCGGTAAGCCTTGGGATTGGCGCGCTTGAACTGCTTGACCTTGCCGCTGAAGCCGTCGCTGAAGCGCTTGCTGAACGCATACGCCTGATTGATCCCGCCGACCCGCTCGTCGTCCAGATTCTGCGGCGCGGTTGCGCGGCCCAAAAACGCACTGACGCTGCGGTTCACACGCGTCATGAAGCGGTTGGTCAGCGGACGCTCGACGTCACAGAACAGAATCACCCGGGTCTGCGGCGTTTCATTCTTGACCCAGTGCACGTAGGTCTCGTCGAACATCACGTCCTGGCCGTCACGCCAGGCGTATTCCTTGCCATCGACAAAGATCCGGCAGTCATCGGAGTTCGGCGTGGACAGCCCCAGGTGATAACGCAGGGAACCGGCAAACGGATCGCGGTGCGGATTGAGGTGGCTGCCGCCCGGCAACAGCGCGAACATCGCGCCTTTGACGTTGGGAATGCTGTTGACCAACTCAACGGTCTTCGGGCACAGCGCTTCGGCAGATGGCAGTGCCTTGTCATACCATTTCAGATAAAAACGCTTCCAGCCCTTCTTGAAGAACGAGCCGAAACCGACGTCGTTATTCTTCTCGGCCGCACGAATGTAGCCTTCATCGAACAGGTGCATGGCTTCGTCGCGAATGGTTTCCCAGTTGTCCTTGAGGATATCCAGCTCAGGGAATTTGCTGCGATCCAGATAAGGTTCGGACGGCACACGGGAAAACAGGTACATCAGTGCGTTGTAAGGCGCGAACAATGCCGAATGGTTGACGAACTGCCGCAACAGGGGCAGCCGGGCCCGACCGCGCAAATGAACGTACAGCGTGCTGCCCAGAAACAGCATCAGGATCGATGCCTTGGCAACAAATGAAAGGGTCATGAAGCTCTCCTTGAAGCGGGCAGATAACGCCAAACGTCACGCGGGCAGTACTGATGCATGATTCTGAATGAAGGACCGCAAGCACCGGACGAACAGAGATAATCGTCCGGTGACGCGTAAGCTGGCCATCATAAACCCTTGCGTTGCCCGCATGAAGTGCACACTTGCGAAGATGTGTTACTGAGAAAGCTCCTGATCGGTAAACAGGTCGCTGAACAGCATGCTGGACAGGTAACGTTCGCCAGAGTCAGGCAGGATCACCACGATAGTCTTGCCCTGCATCTCCGGTTTTTCAGCCAGACGAACGGCTGCCGCCATGGCCGCGCCGCAGGAAATACCACAGAGAATGCCCTCCTCCTGCATCAGACGCCGGGCCATGGCCTTGGACTCTTCATCGGTGACACGCTCTACCCGGTCGACAATCGACAGATCGAGGTTTTTCGGAATGAAACCGGCACCGATGCCTTGAATCTTGTGCGGGCTGGGTTTGATCTCTTCACCGGCCATCGCCTGGGTGATAATCGGCGAACCGTCTGGCTCGACCGCAACCGACAGGATCGGCTTGCCTGCGGTGTGCTTGATATAGCGGGAAATACCGGTGATAGTCCCGCCAGTCCCGACGCCTGCCACCAGTACGTCGATAGCGCCGTCGGTGTCCGCCCAGATTTCAGGGCCGGTGGTCTTTTCATGGATGGCCGGGTTGGCCGGGTTCTCGAACTGTGCGGGCATGAAATATTTTTCCGGATCGCCCGCCAGCAGCTCTTCTGCCTTGGCAATCGCGCCTTTCATCCCCTTTGCCGGTTCAGTCAACACCAGTTCGGCACCCAACGCCTTGAGTACCTTGCGACGTTCTATGCTCATGGAAGCGGGCATGGTGAGCATCAATTTGTAACCACGGGCGGCGGCAACGAATGCCAGGCCAATCCCGGTATTGCCCGAGGTCGGTTCGACGATGGTCATGCCGGGCTTGAGTTTGCCGCTGCTTTCAGCGTCCCAGATCATGTTGGCGCCGATACGGCACTTGACGGAGTAGCCCGGATTACGCCCCTCGATCTTGGCCAGAATCGTGACACCGCGTGGCGCAATACGATTGATCTGCACCAGCGGCGTATTACCGATGGAATGGGCGTTATCAGCGTAGATACGGCTCATGAAAGTGTCCTTGTGCACATCGGTTAAAGACCCAAAGCCTATGCCGCCAGCCCTGGGGCGTCCAGTCTGACCGAACGGATGACCGCGTGCGTAGTCAATCCCTCATTGAAACAGGAGACTCATGTCATGAAACGTCGCTACAGCTGGCCGCTATGGACCCTGGCCGCTCTGGTAGTTCTGCTGATCGCGATCAATATCGCCTTGCCCTATCTGGTGCGCGACTATCTGAACGACAAACTGGCCGACATGGGCGACTACCGAGGTGAGATCACCGACGTAGACCTCGCACTATGGCGAGGGGCTTACCGGATCAAGGGACTGAAGATCGTAAAGACCGATGGCAAGGTCCCGGTGCCCTTTTTCGACGCACCGATGATCGAACTGGCTGTCAGCTGGCATTCACTCTGGTATGACCATGCAGTGGTCGCGAAAGCCCTCTTCACCGGCCCGCAGATCAACTTCGTGGACGGCGGCAGCAAGCAGAACTCGCAGACCGGTCAGGGCACCGACTGGCGTACCCAGATGGACAAGCTGCTGCCCATCACCCTCAACGAATTGCGCATCGATAACGGGCGCATCACGTTCAATAACTTCAACTCCACGCCCAAGGTCAAAATCGAGGCGGATCAGGTCAATGCCAGCATCTACAACCTGACCAACGTGGTCGACGTGGAAGGCAACCGCGATGCCGAGTTCAAGGGCAAGGCACGTCTGCTGGGCCATGCCGATCTGGAGAGCACCGCCAGATTCGATCCGTTCAGCAACTTTGAAGATTTCGACTTCAAACTGCGCGCCACCGGCATTCAGCTCAAGAAGCTCAACGACTTCTCGTCGGCGTATGGCAAGTTCGACTTTAACGCCGGTGACGGCGATCTTGTGATTGAAGCGCAAGCGGATAAAGGGCAGCTCAGCGGCTACATAAAGCCCCTGCTACGCAACGTGGACGTGTTCAACTGGCATCAGGACGTCGAGAACAAGGACAAGGGCGTTTTCCGCTCGATCTGGGAAGCGCTGGTCGGCACCAGCGAAACCGTGTTGAAAAACCAGCGGGAAAACCAGTTCGCCACCCGTGTCGACCTGAGCGGCAGCGTCCATCAGCAGGACATCAGCGGCTTCCAGGCGTTTCTGCAGATTCTGCGCAACGCCTTCGTACAGGCATTTAATGCGCGGTATGAGAGCAGCAAGGGGTCTTAGTGGTTTTTTTTATCCACGGAATAAACGCCCCGCTCCTCGGCGGCATGTGCCTGTTGCTGCAATGCATCCCAGCCCAGGCAAGCCAGCGCAAGGGTACGTGGCGTAGCTTCGCGAGAGTTGCTGTAGCGAGTGATACTGCGAGGGCTGACACCCAACGCCTGTGCGGCCTTAGCCAAGGGCAAACCCGTGCGGGCACGCCACCCGATGAAAATACGCGTGTTTTCGTCGGTGGCAGCTTGAGCCTGAGCGTCGAGATACAGGGTATCCGCACCGATCTGGATATCCAGTTCCGGCCATTCAACCGTCCAGCCATCATCGCCCACTTGGGCGTGGGCGAAAGCTTCAGCAGCAATCAAGGGTCGTAACCCCGGAAAAGCCTGCACATCAGCGCTCATGTCGAGGACGAATTGTTGATCGTCGATGAATGTCAGGGCCAGCCGGTATCCGGACTGCGCCTGAACATCCTTGAGCCGGGGTCGTTTCATGGATGCCATCGTTTCCACTCCTCCATCAGTTCGTCGCGGTGAATTCGTATCCATTCGAGAGCTTCCTTAAGCACAACAGTCGGGGCATGTCCGCGCATGGGCTCTACGAGCTCAAGGCAAATCAGTACATCCAGACCACCACCGGTCAGATGCACATGCGGCGGCAGGTGGTCTTTTTCCCTCAACTGAATCCTGTATTTATCCCTGAATCTGTATTTAGTCGACATGAAGTGTATGGTATAGCCAAATTAGCCATACAGAAAGCAGCGTTACAATTTCGACCCGGTCACTGCGTGACGCCCCATTCAAGAACTGAATGAGGCGTCTGCGTTCACAGCCGTCCGGCAGCCGCGTTATAGTTCCGGCATTGCTTGCCCCTGTTACGGTGTGCGCACCGACAGGCTGCGCCTACCCACGTGAAAAGGATTGATCATGAAGTTCGAAGGTACCCCGGCATACGTCGCCACTGACGATCTCAAGCTGGCGGTCAACGCGGCAATCACGCTGGAGCGTCCGCTGTTGGTCAAGGGCGAGCCCGGCACCGGTAAGACCATGCTGGCTGAGCAACTGGCCGAGTCCTTTGGCGCGAAGCTGATCACCTGGCACATCAAGTCCACCACCAAGGCGCATCAGGGCCTGTACGAATACGATGCCGTCAGCCGTCTGCGTGACTCGCAACTGGGCGTCGACAAAGTCCACGACGTACGTAATTACCTGAAAAAGGGCAAGCTCTGGGAAGCCTTCGAGTCCGATGAGCGGGTCATTTTGCTGATCGACGAGATCGACAAAGCCGACATCGAGTTCCCCAACGACCTGTTGCAGGAACTCGACAAGATGGAGTTCTACGTCTACGAAATCGATGAAACGATCAAGGCCAAAAAGCGCCCGATCATCATCATTACCTCCAACAACGAAAAGGAATTGCCGGACGCCTTCCTGCGTCGCTGCTTCTTCCACTACATCGCCTTCCCGGACCGTGCCACGCTGCAACGCATCGTCGACGTGCATTACCCGGACATCAAGAAAGACCTGGTGAGCGAAGCGCTGGACGTGTTCTTCGACGTGCGCAAGGTGCCTGGCCTGAAGAAGAAGCCTTCCACGTCCGAGCTGGTGGACTGGCTGAAGCTGCTGATGGCCGACAACATTGGTGAAGCCGTGCTGCGTGAGCGCGACCCGACCAAGGCGATCCCGCCGCTGGCCGGGGCGCTGGTCAAGAACGAACAAGATGTGCATTTGCTGGAGCGTCTGGCGTTCATGAGCCGCCGCGGCAACCGTTGAGCGCCTTCATCCACCCCGTTACGTAAAAGGGCGACAGCCATGCTGCTCAACCTGTTCAACGAAATGCGCGCGGCCAGAGTGCCGGTGTCTCTGCGTGAATTGCTGGACCTGATCAATGCGCTGAAACAGCGGGTTATCTTTGCCGATATCGATGAGTTCTACTTTCTTGCGCGCACGATTCTGGTCAAGGACGAGCGCCATTTCGACAAATTCGACCGGGCCTTCGGTGCGTATTTCAAAGGTCTGGAAAATCTCGATGATCATTTGCAGGCATTGATCCCCGAAGACTGGCTGCGCAAAGAGTTCGAGCGCTCGTTGAGTGACGAGGAACGCGCGCAGATTCAGTCCCTCGGCGGCCTCAACAAGCTGATCGAGGAATTCAAGAAGCGTCTGGAAGAACAGAAAGAACGCCACGCCGGTGGCAACAAATGGATCGGCACAGGCGGCACCAGCCCTTTCGGCTCGGGGGGCTATAACCCTGAAGGCATCCGTGTCGGCGACGCAGGGGAACGCAAGGGCAAGGCAGTCAAGGTGTGGGATCAGCGCGAATATAAAAACCTGGACGATCAGGTCGAGCTGGGTACGCGCAATATCAAGGTGGCCCTGCGCCGTCTGCGCAAGTTTGCCCGTCAGGGCGCTGCGGATGAACTGGACATCGACGGCACCATTGATCACACCGCTCGCGATGCGGGCCTGCTGAACATTCAGATGCGCCCTGAGCGGCGCAACACCATCAAATTATTGCTGCTGTTCGACATCGGCGGTTCGATGGACGCGCACGTCAAGATCTGCGAAGAGCTGTTCTCGGCCTGCAAGACCGAGTTCAAGCATATGGAGTATTTCTACTTCCATAATTTCATCTACGAATCGGTGTGGAAGAACAACCTGCGCCGCGGCTCGGAGCGGACCGCCACTCAAGACCTGCTGCACAAGTACGGCGCAGACTACAAAGTGATTTTCATCGGCGACGCTTCAATGGCACCGTATGAAATCACCCAGCCCGGTGGCAGCGTCGAACACTGGAATGAAGAAGCAGGCTATGTATGGATGCAGCGCTTCATGGCTAAATTCAAGAAGATCATCTGGATCAATCCCTATCCGAAAGATGCCTGGGACTACACCACGTCCACGCATATCGTGCGCGACCTGATTGAAGGACAGATGTACCCGCTAACCCTGCGCGGCCTGGAGGAAGGCATGCGTCATCTGGCGAAATAAGCATGACGGGCGCGTGCTGACTCTACGCAACGCCCGTTCTCGTTATTACCCTCTCCAGCGATCAGCGCCAGTCCCGCTCAAGTTGCGGCTTGCGTCGTCCACCGTGGATCACCCAGCCGAGTAACAGCCCGACGCTTTCCACCACAAGAGCCAGCAGCAATGCACTGATGATGCCCCAGGCAATGACTTCGGGGGCCAGCAGGACTTGCCACGTATAACCGTTAAACGTTTCCCGGCGAATATCCGCATCGGCAGACGTGACGACGAACAGGGCTTTGGAATACCACGGTCCCTGGAGTCCGAGCCACTGACGCTCAAGGATATGGGTACGACTCATCAACGTATCGATGTTGTCCGCATCGGCTCGGAAAACCGGATCTTCGCTGCTGCGATAGTGCTGGATCAGCGCCTGTATATCGCCCTTGAAGAACTGCTGCGCAGTAGCGGTGTAGCCCTTGACGGCCTGTTGCGCCTCGATCAGATGCGCTTCGACACGCTTGCTGTAATCACTGATGAATCCGGGGATCTGTACCCCGAACAGCAGGCCTGTGGTGAACAGGACCAATCGCAGATAACTTCGCAGCATCAATATCCCTCTTCTTTTATCCAGTATGCCGGTGGAGGCGCTGTTACTGCACCGCTGTCTCGACCGAGCCTTGCGCCACGCACTCACCCTTGCGCCACAGGCTCCACTGGCCCGGCTCATAGCGCTTCCAGTTTTCGTTCTCGGTCAATGGCTCGGTGGCGATCACAGTCACCACGTCGTGCGGCGTTGTTTCAGCCTGAAAATCGACAATCACGTCGACATCTTTCAACCTTGCCGGGCCGAACGGCGCGCGCCGGGTAATCTGAACCAGTTTGGTACTGCAAAAGCAAAACAGCCAGTCGCCATCGCTCAACAGGCAGTTGAACACGCCTTTACTACGGTATTCAGTGCAGGCCTGGATCAGCGAAGGCAGTAATTGCTCAACCTCAACCGGCTCGGGAAAGGCTTCGCGAACGCGATTGAGCAGGTCGCAGAATGCAGCTTCGCTGTCGGTATCGCCCACCGGCCTGTAAAAGGTGGCAACGGGGGTGAAATCCGCCAGCTGGCCATTGTGCGCAAAGCACCAGTTGCGACCCCAGAGTTCACGCACGAAAGGATGTGTGTTGGACAGACACACCTTGCCGACGTTGGCCTGACGAATATGGCCAATTACCACTTCGCTTTTGATCGGATAGCGCTGCACCAGTTGCGCAACTTCAGACTCACTGCTGGCTGCGGGGTCCTGGAACAAGCGCAGGCCGCGACCTTCGTAGAAGGCAATGCCCCAGCCATCGCGATGCGGACCAGTACGCCCGCCACGCTGCATCAGCCCGGTAAAGCTGAAGACTATGTCGGTCGGGACATTGGCGCTCATGCCCAGTAGTTCACACATGCTCAGGTTCTCGCTTCAAGACGTTTTGCAGCAGGTCATGCGCCGACAATGACGGCGCATGCCAACGAAGCGGGATCTACAACCGCGGTTCGACTCGCGCAGCCCTGGTCGGAGGAAGCGGCGCAGCGGATTTGCGAGGGTAATGATCGTCCTCGGCAAACGGTTCGTCAGCGGGGTCTGTGTCGACAGGCTGAGCGGCGGGCCGGGGCTGGCGAGCCTTGCGGCTGCGCTCGATCGGCCAGCGGATGAGCACGAACAGCGCGTACGCAGCGAAGGCGAACATGCCATACATGGCCAGATCCGACACAGCGGTCCAGACATTGCTGCCGACCTTGAACATCAGGTCGAGCGCGGTAATCGCCACGGCTGGCGCCATCGCATCCTTGGCAGGGTCGACCATGGTCGGCGTAAACAGCAGCACCGCGACTGCTACCAGCAACGGTTCCTTGAGATAACGCCACATCCAGCGGGTCATCAGGAACCATACCAGCAGGCAACCCAACGCGGCGAAGGCGTAGACGCTCCAGGCGATCAGATAGTCGTTTTCGGTCATGACGTCCGTGGTAAGGCAGGTAAAGAGGCGCTTATGATAACGGCTTTTGCCTGACGCGGCTTGCCTCGCTTCAGTAATCGGTTCAGCGTGTACCGAATTTCCATGATTGATGCCTAAACAGAGAGCCCAGCATGTCCTTCTCGAATGCAACCTCCAGCGCCCCGATTGCTCGCAAGGCCGACGGTTCCGATCCCTATGCCTGGCTACAGAACCGCGACACTGACGAGGTGCTCGACTACCTCAAGGCGGAAAACGCCTGGCAGGAGCAGCAACTGGCAGAGCAGACCGGGTTGCGCGAAAACCTGTTTCAGGAGATCAAGGGCCGTATCCTTGAAACCGATCTGTCGCTGCCCTCCCCTTGGGGGCCGTACCTTTATTACACGCGCACCACACAAGGCGATGAATACGCCCGTCACTATCGCTGCCCGCGCCCGGCCGACGACTCCAATACCGTAGACGAAAGCCGTGAAGAACTGTTGCTGGACCCGAACGCCATGGCCGATGGCGGCTTCTTTTCGCTGGGCGCGTTCAGCATCAGCCCCGACCATCAGCGCCTGGCCTACAGCCTGGACACCAGTGGCGACGAGGTGTACCAGCTTTACGTCAAGGAGCTGAGCACCGGCCAGATCAGCAGCCTGCCGTTTGAGGACTGCGACGGCAGCATGACCTGGGCCAACGACAGCCAGACCCTGTTTTTCGGTGAGCTGGACGAGACCCATCGCCCCGGCAGGCTGCATCGCCACACATTGGGCAATGCATCGGCAGAGCTGGTGTTCGATGAGCCGGACGGTCGATTCTTCCTGCACTGCTTCCGCAGCAGTTCCGAACGCCAACTGATCATTCTGCTCAATAGCAAAACCACCAGCGAAGCGTGGGTGCTGGACGCCGATCATCCGCAACAGGCCTTCACCTGCCTCGCGCCGCGCAGCGAAGGGCACGAGTATTATCCGGATCATGGGCTGCTCGATGGTGTGTGGAGCTGGTTCATCCGCAGCAATCAGAGCGGCATCAACTTCGCGCTGTATCACGCAGCGGAACAGGCCAGTGGCGCCCCGGTTCGCGAAGACTGGCAGACCCTGGTTGCGCACGATGACAAGGTCATGCTCGAAGGCGTGAGCCTCAACACCAAGGCGATCAGTCTGAGCCTGCGCGAAGGCGGCCTGCCGATCATCGAAGTGCGCCCGCAGGATCTGCCTGCCTATCGCGTGCAGCTGCCCGACGCCGCGTACAGCCTGTATGTGCAGGACACCCTGGAGTTCGACAGCGACAGAATTCGCCTGCGCTATCAGTCGCTGAACCGTCCGGCACAGGTGCGTCAACTGACCCTGGCCAGCGGCGAGCAGGTAGTGCTCAAGGAAACGCCGGTGCTGGGCACTTTCAACGCCGACGCCTACATCAGCCAGCGTCTGTGGGCGACCGCCAGTGATGGCACTCAGGTGCCGATCAGCCTGGTGGTCAAGCGCGAACTGGCTGGCAAGGCGACCCCGCTGTATCTGTACGGCTATGGTGCCTACGGCGAAAGCCTCGACCCGTGGTTTTCCCACGCGCGCCTGAGCCTGCTTGAACGTGGCGTGGCGTTTGCCATCGCCCATGTACGCGGCGGTGGCGAGCTGGGCGAGGCCTGGTACCGCAATGGCAAGCAGGAACATAAACAGAACACCTTCGGCGACTTCATCGCCTGCGCCGAACATCTTGTTGCTCAGGGCCTGACCAGCGCCGAACAGCTTGTGATCAGCGGCGGCAGCGCCGGTGGCCTGCTGATCGGTGCCGTGCTCAATCAGCGACCCGAGCTGTTCAAGGCAGCAATTGCCGAAGTGCCGTTCGTCGATGTGCTGAACACCATGCTCGATCCGGACCTGCCGTTGACCGTCACCGAATACGACGAATGGGGCAACCCGCAGGAGCCTGAGGTCTATGAGCGCATCAAGTCCTACGCGCCTTATGAGAACGTCAGCGCTCAGGCGTACCCGGCCATGCTGGTCATCGCCGGTTACAACGACAGCCGTGTGCAGTATTGGGAAGCCGCCAAATGGGTCGCGAAGTTACGCGCCCGCAAAACCGACGATAATCTGCTGCTGCTCAAGACCGAACTGGGTGCCGGACACGGCGGCATGAGCGGTCGCTATCAAGGGTTGCGTGACGTGGCGCTGGAGTACGCGTTTATCTTCAAGGTATTGCAGATCGCCGAATGAACTTGGCGTGAAACACCTGTCTTACTAGCATCGGGGGGCACGGAGCTGCCCCCTTCGTATCAGGATTGAAAGACCGAACCATGTCAGAACCATTGTCCAACCTGAACAACGCCATACGCGACATGCTGCTGGACTGCGGCCTGTTCGACACGCTGCTGCCCGGCGACTTCGTGACTGTAGCCGGGTATTTCAGCATTACCGACATCGAAAAAGGCGAGACCATCTTTGCCGAGGGCGATGCCGGGACATTCATGTGCATCATTCATCAAGGCACTGTGTCTGTGCAGAAACTTGCCGCAGACGGTCAACAGGTCGAAATCGCCGTTCTGCGGCGCGGGCGGGCGTTCGGGGAAATGGCTGTACTGGATGGCGAACGTCGCTCGGCCAGCTGTATCGCGGCCACCCAATGCCAGTTATTGAACCTGGGACGCGACTCTCTGGACAAGATGCTCGACGAAGCGCCGAAAATCGCCGCCAAGATCATTCGTGCCCTGGCCATCTCGTTGTCCAGGCGCCTGCGCATGGTCGACGGCCAATTACTGTCGCAGCAGGTGTGAGTTTGCCCATCTGGCGCTAAACTTGCCGATATTCCGCTTTCAATGCGCACACGCACAGGTGACACCATGAGCACGGCCAATCCTCCTTCCCATACTGCCAAGCTGGACCGCATTCTGGCCGACGCCCAGCGCGACCGAGAAATGGGTTACCGCGACAAGGCGTTGCGCATGTACCCGCACGTTTGCGGCCGTTGCGCGCGCGAGTTCGCTGGCAAACGCCTCAGCGAACTGACCGTGCACCACCGCGACCACAACCATGACAACAACCCGCAGGACGGTTCCAACTGGGAGCTGCTGTGCCTGTATTGCCACGACAACGAGCACTCGCGTTACACCGATCAGCAGTATTTCGCCGACGGTTCGCTGAGCACTCCGAAAACCGCCAAGGCAACCCACAACCCGTTCGCCGCGCTGGCGGGATTGATGAAGAAGGACGAGTAACCCGGTACTTTCCCGCAACCGTATTTCCCCGCCCTACCCACGCAGTCTTCGGCCTGCGGCCAACCGACTGACCGGATACTTCGCCATGCCCTCCCGTACCTCAAGAAGAACCTTTGTGAAAGGGCTTGCCGCCAGTGGCATCCTCGGCGGCCTGGGGCTGTGGCGCAGTCCGGCATGGGCGGTTCCGAACCCGGGTCAGCCGGCCGGGCTGTCCGGCACCGAGTTCGATCTGTATGTCGGCGAAACCGAGGTCAATATCACCGGTAATACCAGAACCGCGATGACGATCAACGGCGGTATTCCAGGCCCGCTGTTGCGCTGGCGCGAAGGCGATACGGTGACCATCAGGGTAAAAAACCGTCTCGACGAAGCCACCTCGATCCACTGGCACGGCATCATTCTGCCCGCCAACATGGACGGCGTTCCGGGGCTGAGCTTCGACGGTATCGCGGCCGATGGCATGTACGTCTATCGCTTCAAGGTCAAACAGAACGGCACCTATTGGTACCACAGCCACTCGGGCTTTCAGGAACAGTCGGGGGTTTACGGGCCGCTGGTGATCGACGCCAAAGAGCCAGAGCCATTCAAATACGACCGCGAACACGTGATCATGCTCAGCGACTGGACCGACGAAGAGCCGCTTCAACTGATGAAAACGCTCAAGAAGCAGTCCGATTATTACAACAATAACAAGCGTACTGTCGGCGACTTCATCAACGACGTCGGTGAGAAAGGCTGGAGCGAGACCACTCGTGATCGCTGGATGTGGGCGAAAATGGGGATGGAGCCGACTGACCTGGCGGATGTCAGCGGCGCGACCTACACCTACCTGATGAACGGCCAGGCCCCGGACATGAACTGGACCGGCCTGTTCAAGCCTGGCGAGCGGATTCGACTGCGCTTGATCAACGGCTCGGCCATGACGTATTTCGACGTGCGTATCCCGGGCCTGAAAATGACCGTAGTCGCCAGCGATGGCTTGCACGTCAAGCCAGTAACGGTCGATGAATTGCGCATCGCAGTGGCAGAAACCTTCGACGTTGTCGTCGAGCCTGCCGAAGGAGCCTACACGCTGTTCGCCCAGTCGATGGACCGCACCGGCTATGCCCGCGGCACCCTGGCCAGCAGGCCCGGCTTGCATGCCGTGGTCCCGCCTCTGGATCCACGCCCATTGCTGAGCATGAATGATATGGGCATGGCGGGAATGGATCATGGCAGCATGAACCACGGCGCAGCCCCGGCGATGGACGACATGTCAGGCATGGACCATAGCAAGATGGGCCATGACTCGATGCCCGGCATGGACCACAGCAAGATGCCGATGAAAGAAACACCTGCCATGCAGTCACACCCGGACAGCGAACAAAACAATCCGCTGGTCGACATGCAGGCCATGAGCACCTCGCCCAAACTCGACGATCCGGGCATCGGCCTCAGGAACAACGGGCGCAGAGTTCTGACTTACGCAGACCTGCGCAGCACCTTCGAAGACCCGGACGGTCGTGAGCCCAGCCGCACGATCGAACTGCACCTGACCGGGCACATGGAAAAATTCGCCTGGTCGTTCGACGGTGTGAAATTCTCGGACGCCAAACCGCTCATGCTCAAGTACGGCGAGCGAGTGCGTGTCGTGCTGGTCAACGACACGATGATGTCTCACCCCATCCATCTGCACGGCATGTGGAGCGATCTGGAAGACGAAAACGGTCAGTTCATGGTGCGCAAACACACCATCGATATGCCTCCGGGGTCACGCCGCAGCTATCGCGTCACCGCTGACGCACTGGGCCGTTGGGCTTATCACTGTCACATGCTGTACCACATGGAAATGGGCATGTTCCGCGAAGTACGGGTGGAAGAATGAGGATTTTACCGGTGAATGGATTGCGCAACTCGTCCTGCCTGCCAACCCTGCTGCTGACGGCAGGCCTGGCCATAACACCCTGGGCAACCACGCTGGCTGCCGGAATGGAAGGCATGGATCATGGCAGCCACTCGATGCCTATGGACGCCAGCGAGCACAATGCCGTCCCCATGCAGAGCCGGACACCAATCCCGCCCGTCACCGACGCCGACCGGGCTGCGGTGTACATCAGCCATAGCGGGCATCAGGTCCACGACAGCGCCATCAACAGTTACTTTCTGGCCGACAAGCTGGAATGGCAGGACGCAAACGACGGCAGCGCGCTGGCCTGGGACCTGTCCGGCTGGATTGGCGGTGATGTCGACCGCTTGCTGCTGCGTTCAGAGGGCGAGCGCAGCAACGGCAAGACCGAGGAAGCGGAAGTCCAGGCGTTATGGGGTCATGCCGTCAGCTCATCGTGGGACGTAGTCGCTGGCGCACGCCAGGACTTCAAACCTGGCGCGCCACAAACCTGGGCGGCTTTCGGCCTGCAAGGGCAGGCGATTTCGGATCTTGATATCGAAGCCACCGCATTCATCGGTGAAGCCGGGCAGACCGCGGCGCGCCTGGAAGCCGACTACGACCTGTTGCTGACCAACAATCTGATTCTTCAACCCACTGCCGAGCTGAATTTCTACGGCAAGAACGACCCGCAACGCGGCAATGGCTCGGGCCTGTCGACCAGTGAGTTCGGCCTTCGGCTGCGCTATGAAATCACCCCGCAATTCGCTCCTTACGTGGGCGTAACCTGGGATCGGTCCTACGGCAATACCGCCGATTACGCACGCGAAGACGGCGAGGACGTTGCCGATGCACGGCTGGTCGTCGGTTTACGCATGTGGTTCTGAGAGCGTCGGAATTGAAAATGGCATTGCTCTGACGCTGCCGTATAATCCCCGGTTTTCTTCAGAGCACCCTCCCCGTGGCCAATAAACGGTACGCCTGCATCGGTCTTTACAACCCCAAGTCCCCGGAAAATGTCGGCTCCGTCATGCGAGCAGCCGGCTGCTACGGTGTGGCGTCGGTGTTCTATACCGGTAAACGCTATGAGCGTGCGCGGGATTTCATCACCGACACCAAGAAAATCCATCAGGACATCCCGCTGATCGGCATCGAAGACCTCAAAAGCATTCTGCCGCTGGGTTGTATTCCGGTGGCCGTCGAACTGGTGGACGGTGCCCGTGCCCTGCCTGAATACACGCACCCTGACCGCGCGTTGTATATCTTCGGTCCGGAAGACGGCTCGCTGGATCAGGACATTCGCGACTGGTGTGAAGACGTGGTCTATATCCCGACCGAGGGATGCATGAATCTGGCCGCGACCGTCAATGTGGTGCTCTACGACCGCATGGCCAAAGGCATCAATACCCGCTCGGGGCCACAGTTTGGTCGCGAGAAAATCGATCCGGCCAGCGACCGCTGACGGAAAAGCATTGAACCTGTGTCGCGGGCGAGCAGTCAGTTTCTCTGAACCGGTTTACTACCTACTTCCTGCGAATTACCGCCTCATGGAGAGCCATCATGCGCGACACCCCGATTATCGAACGCATCGACACACCTGAACTGCTGCAGCGCAACCCTGATCAGAACGTCCACGGCTGGGAGCGCATTGGCTCACTGGCTGGCGGTGTACTGATGATGGGCAAAGGTGTCCGTCGTGGCGGCTTTCTGGGCCTGATCCAACTGGCCATCGGCGGCGCAGTGCTGGCTCGCGGCATCAGCGGTCACTGCTCGGCCAAAAGCCTGGTGGAAAAAGGTCGCAGCGACCTGCACAGCGCCCGCTCGACTATCGAACGTGCCGGTGCCCAGTTGAACAACCTGAAAGACGACGCCGAAAACGCGGTGAAAAACGCTGCCGTCAAAGGTGTGGAAGCGCTGGCCGAGCCAAAGCCGGTCGTTTAAACGCTCAACCTGCGCGAAAGATCAGGTAATCCTCCCAGTCGTCTTCGGCCACACTGTTCTCGCTGAGCATGCGGCCTGACTGGGAGATACGCTCGTGATGCACAGCCGTGCGATCACCACACACCAAGTGATGCCAGAGCGGCAAATCCTTGCCCTCGCTGACCAGCCGATAGCCACAGGTCGGCGGTAGCCATTTGAATTCATCTGCCTGCCCCGGCGTCAGCTGAATACAGTCAGGCACCGACGCACGACGATTGGCGTAGTCGGAGCACTGGCAGGTCTTCAGGTCCAGCAGCTTGCAAGCGATCCGCGTGTAATAAACGCTGTTGTCCTCTTCGTCTTCCAGCTTCTGCAGGCAGCACAAGCCACAGCCATCGCACAACGATTCCCACTCCTCGGTGTTGAGCTGGTCGAGGGTCTTGCGAATCCAGAAGGGTTCAACTTTAGCGGCCATGGTTCGGACAACGATATCGAAAATGAAAAGGCCGTCAGTCTAGAGGTACAAGGGGTGCGGGCCAAGCACTTGCGACTGCCGGTAGCCGGGACTTGTCAGCGACAGGGCAAAACAGTAGCGTTAACGGGTTTTCCAGTGCGCTCAAGCGATGCCTGCCGACCACGGCCCATCAAGCCACGCTCGTTTTTCACCTTCGCTATCAAGGACTTTCATGAGCACGAACCCTCGCATCGCCGATCACCCTATCGACCCGCAATTCACCGAGCGCTGGTCGCCACGTGCATTCAGTGGCGAAAGCATCGATCAGGAAACCCTGCTGAGCTTTTTCGAAGCGGCACGCTGGGCACCCTCGGCCTACAACACGCAGCCTTGGCGTTTTCTGTATGCACGTCGCGACACGCCTAACTGGGAGCGTTATCTGGGCCTGCTGAACGAGTTCAACCGCAACTGGGCGC
The DNA here is from genome assembly GCF_032587815.1 of Pseudomonas syringae group sp. 26L6. Taxonomy (NCBI): domain Bacteria; kingdom Pseudomonadati; phylum Pseudomonadota; class Gammaproteobacteria; order Pseudomonadales; family Pseudomonadaceae; genus Pseudomonas; species Pseudomonas syringae group sp. 26L6. The sequence goes on along the minus strand of NZ_JAWHPJ010000053.1, from coordinate 513,523 downwards.
AACATGCAGCAGCATTGGTGATCATCGTCTCCAAGACCACCTTCGTCGCGCCAGGCGCAACCGAAGAAAGCCCGGCCTTGTGGCATACCTTCGATACCGGCTCGGCCTGGGGTTATCTTGCGCTGCAAGCGAGCCTGAGCGGCTGGCACACCCACGGCATGGCGGGCTTCGATCAGGACCTGACCCGCAAGGAGCTGAACATTCCCGAGGATTACGCACTGCATGCCGCGGTGGCCATCGGCAAAATCGGTGACAAGTCGACGCTGCCGGAATACCTGCAAGGCCGCGAAGCGCCAAGCCCGCGCAAGCCACTGGCAGAACTGGCCGCTGAAGGTAATTTTTCGCTGTAACTGACTGTTCTCTGCAATCGATGCCGACGAGCCGACGCCTAAACGTCGGCTCGTTCGGAACGGCTTCAATAACCTCGCGAAAAATCGACCTCTCCGCGCAGTGCTTCTCCAGCCTGAAACGCCTTGAGGTTTTCAACGAAAAGCTCGGTCATGGCTACCGGCGATGTCGGTGCCGAACTGTGACCGGTCAACAGCAGACCATAGGCGGTCCAGAATGGATGGCGCTGCGGCAAAGGTTCCTGACGGCAGACGTCAATGACCGCACCGGCCAGATGGCCTTCCTTCAACGCCTCGACCAGATCTGCGTCCACAACCGCTACACCGCGCCCAACGTTAATGAACAGCGCCGTTGGCTTGAAGCTGGCAAACAGCTTCGCGTCATACAGGTCGTGGGTCTCAGGTGTGTTGGGCAGTAGATTGATGACGTAATCCATCTCGCCAAGCAGCCGCGTCATGTCTGACAGCGCTATTACCTCGATGAACGGCGCCTGAGTGCGCGCACTGGAGGCCACGCCGTAGACGTGCACACCGAACGGCAAAAGAAACTCGGCGACACGCTGGCCGATATCACCGGCGCCCACGATCAATACCTTGCGACCAGACAGACTCTGGCCAGTACGATTATCCCACTTGCGCTCGACCTGACTCATCAAACGCGCCAGCACCTCACGCTCGTGGCCGAGCATGTAGGTCAAAACAAATTCGGCCATGACCTGACCGAAAATCCCGACTGCACGTGTCAGGCGATATTCGCGCGACAGGCTGTCGGCCAGCAGTGGCGTAATACCCGCCCAGGTGGATTGCAGCCACTGAGGCTTGTGCCCTTGACGCAGCAGGTTGGCCATCAGGTCCGGCTGTCCCAGCCAGACCGGGCAATCGCTGGCCATTCGCGACAGCTCGGCAGAGTCGCCCGTGCTGAAGACTTCCAGATCAGGCGCAGCCTTGCGCAACAATTGGGTGTAAACGTGATAATCGTGCTCGGCAATCAGAACGCGCATGTTTCAAAAACCTTAAAAACAGGACAGGCAGCCCACGGCGATGTGGACCGCTTTACAACGTGAGCAACTATTACATCGGATCGTTGCGGCGCAGCAGCTCTTCCGGCAAATGCTCGATGTAGTCATCTTCGGCAGGGGGCATCTGCAGGTGATAGCCCTGGCTGTCGAGATTCTCCAGCACCACATTGATGTCCTCGCGCGACAGCGCACGCTCGGGACTCAGGACCAGGTCAAATGCATGAACCGGCTTGCCAAACGCGACCAGCAGTTCAGGCGGCACGCGTTTGAGGACATCGCTTTTCAAGACGTAAAGGTACATCTCGTTTCTTTTCGGGCTGCGATAAATCGAGCAGATACGCTTCAAGACTGTTCTCCGGGGGTGGCCAGGCTGTCCAGCAGCGCCTGACCCATCAACTCGCGACGCCAGCCACGCAGCGAGTCGGGCAATTGGTAAGGACCGTCGGGGTAACCGCTCTTGAGCAGCGCTTCGAGAGTCTTCTTGCGCAGCATCAACTCCGGGGCCATGTCCAGTTGCTCGGCGTATTGCTGACCGATTGCACGCAGACGCTTGATCGACCCGGCCGCATCAATGGGCAGTGGCTCAGGCAATGCAGGAGGCCACTCTTCTGGCGGAAGCGTGCCTGCGGTCTTTATCAGCTCAAGCAGAAACTCGCCGTCATGGCGAACGGTGCGCGGGTGCATGTCTTCGATACGCCCCAGTGCAGCGAGGTTATCCGGCTGCGTCTTGGCCAATGGCCACAGCGAGTGCTCACGCACAATGCGGTTGCGCGGCAGGTTGCGGGCGCGCGCCTCGCGCTCACGCCAGGCACACAACTCACGCAGCACCGCCAACTGGGCACGGGACAGTTTCCAGGCCAGTTTGGCCTCACGGTACACCTCGTACGGGTCAACTTCGCGGCGCAGGTTGGCGACCAGTTCGGCACCGTCATCCAGCAGCCAGGCGTATTTGTCATCGGACAAACGCGGACGCAGGATGGAGAAAAGCTCGGCAAGGTGCACTGCATCTTCAGCGGCATAGCTGATCTGCGTTTCCGACAGCGGACGTTGCAGCCAGTCAGAACGGGTTTCGCCCTTGGGCAGGTCGATGTTGAGGACCTCCTGCACCAGACGCGAATAGCCCATGGAAAAACCGAGGTTCAGGTAAGCGGCTGCCAACTGGGTATCAAACAACGGCACCGGCAGGCTGCCAGTCAGACGCAGCAAAACTTCGAGGTCCTCGCTGCACGCGTGCACTACCTTGATGACGTCGGGGTTTTCGAGCAGCGCAGACAGCGGCTGCCAGTCGTTGATCAGCAAAGGATCAATAAGCCAGGCGCTTTGCCCGTCGCCAATCTGCAGCAACGCTGCTATCGGGTAAAAAGTATCGACCCGCATAAACTCGGTGTCGAGCGCGACAAAAGGCAGCAACTGCCATTCTGCGCAATGCCGGGCGAGGCTGTCGTCGTCGCGAATCCAGTGAATATCGATGGCCACACGGCTCTCCCTTCAACAATGGCGCGCAGTATATATCGTGATGGGAGATTATCGCGCGTCTGTCGTCCCGGTCTGGCGTATCTTCACGCAAATGACGGACAGGAGGAACTGTTGCCTGGCAAAAGGGCCAAGGATGAGCGTCCCCACGCAAGCGTGGAAACGATCTCTATCCTGAGCAAGCACAGATTTTACTGCTTGTCAGCGGCCGCCAGCTCAGTGCGGCACCCGGCGAACATATCCAGGCTTGGGTTGTAGACCTGAGTGTCGACTTTCAACAAGCCGAGCATTGAATGAAAGAGATTGTCCTGGCTCAACGGCGCATTGCGCTGTTTGGCCAGGCACTCCGGGCTGACTGCAAAGGACTTCTGATAGGTATCGGACAACCAGATAAGCATCGGCACATGCTTTTGCTGATCAGGAGCCAGCACATACGGTGTGCCGTGCAAGAACAAGTTGTACTCGCCAAGCGACTCACCATGGTCCGACAGGTACACCATGGCAGTGTCGACCTTGTTTTGATTACTGCGCAACAGATCAATCAACGTGGCCAGTACGTGATCGGTATACAACAGTGTGTTGTCGTAGGCATTGACGATGCTGTCCCGGCTGCAATTGTTCAAGGCATTGCTTTCACACACCGGCGTAAACTTTTCAAACTCTTTAGGGTAACGCTTGAAGTATTCAGGGCCATGGCTACCCATCTGGTGCAGCACCAGAACAGTGTCCTTGTCGAGGCTGTCGATAAAACCCTGCAGGTTTTGCAACAGTATCTCGTCGCGGCATTCATGGCTGTTGCACAACAACGGGTCCTTGAGATTACTGACATCCTGGAAGGTCACTCGATCACAGGTCCCTTTGCAGCCCGCCTGATTATCACGCCACACCACTTCTATACCGGCACGCTTCAGGACATCCAACAAACCTTCCTGATTACGGGCCTTGGTTGCGTTGTAGTTCTTTCGACCCATGTTGGAGAACATGCACGGCACCGACACTGCGGTTTCGGTGCCGCACGAGTAAACATCGGTAAACGCCACCAACCCGCTCTCCTTGTTCAGGTTGGGCGTGGTGTCGCGACCATAGCCAAGAATTCCGAAGTTTTCGGCACGGGCACTTTCACCCACGACCAGTACGGTCAACGACTTGCGGGCATGCGTGGCCCAGTCCGCCGACCGCTTGGCGTCCTCGCCAATCTTGACGAACGGGCGCTGTGCGGAGATCACTTGCTCGCTCAGGTAGCCAAGCGAGGCACCGATGTAATTGCTTGGGACGACCATCAGGCGCAATTCGTGATGGTTGCGGAACAACGAGGACAAACCTTGATAATTCGCCAGCGCAACGCCGCCTATTGCCACGCAACAGACCACGCCTACCACCAGCTTGCTGAACAGCTCCAGGTGCCAGCGACGGTAGCTGATCGGCAGTTTCCACAGAATCAGCGAAGGCAGTACACCCAACAGAACGATATACAACGCCAGTTTAAAAGACAGCAGCCCCTGCACTTCCGTCACGTTGGTTTCGGCAAAGTTTCGGAACATCCCGGCGTCAATCATGACACCGTACTCGGTCATGAAATACACCACCCCGGCGCTGATCATAAACAGAGCGATCACCACAGGCTTAAACACACGGCGAAATGCCAACAGCGTCAGAACGATATTGAATACGCAGAAAATCATCAGCCCGAATGCAAAGCGCATGGCCAGACCTTTGGCATCGGAGCTGGTAATCGCGAAAAGATGCTGCCACAGATTTATATTGAAACCCAGTAACAGAAAGGCACTGGCAAGTAAGGTAACAACCTCTGGACGAACAGTTCTGGGTGTCGGCATCGTGGTCTGCTTATCGAATTAATACGCATCGGGCATTCAGGAGCCAGATAACTCCCGATGGCGCGCACTCTAGGCAGCGCTTCATCAATTTTATGTGAAAACGGTGAGAGGATTGGGTTGAATGAAGCTTATTTCACCGTGAAGCAATACGCGCCCATGAACGCTCAATAACCCCGCCAATACAGCATCTGCGCAAGCAGGCTCGCGCAGACGCTGTCACTCTGGAAACGCTCGATCAGACCGAACGACGGCGATAGGCACGATAGCCCGGCAGCCAGAAATTACGCTCGATGGCTTCAAGCAGTGCCTCTTCGGAAGTTTCCAGTGCCAAGCCTTCAGCCTGGGCCTCTTTGGCAACAGCCAGGGCAATTTTACGGCTCACTTGCTGAATTTCCTTGAGTGGCGGCAACACCGCATCGCCCTGCCCCGTGACCATCGGCGAACACTCGGCCAGCGCATTGGATGCCGCCATCAGCATACGGTCGGTGATGCGCGACGCCTTGCAAGCCACCACGCCGAGGCCGATGCCCGGAAAGATATAGGAGTTGTTGCACTGAGCGATGTGCACGGTGCGACCGTTGATCTCCACCGGCGCGAACGGACTGCCGGTAGCAACCAGCGCATTGCCATCCGTCCAGCGCAGGATTTCTTCCGGCGTGGCTTCTACCTTGGAAGTCGGATTGGATAGCGGCATTACCAGTGGTTTGGCGCAATGTTTGTGCAGTTCGCGAATCACTTGCTCGGTGAACAGACCACGCTGCCCGGACACGCCGATCAACACCGTGGCCCCGGCGTTCGTCACCACGTCGGGCAACTGCGGGAAGGCTTCTGTGCCAGCAGTCCAGCCAGACACATCGGCGGTCTTCTGCGCCAGACGCTTCTGGAAATCGAGCAGGTTATCCATGCCTTCGGTCAACAGGCCGAAACGATCGACCATGAAGATACGTTTGCGCGCTTCGCTTTCGCTCAGGCCTTCGATGCGCATCGCTGCGATGATGTGCTCGGCGATCCCGCAGCCCGCCGAACCGGCACCGACAAACACCACTTTCTGCTGGCCAAGGGTTTCATTCTTGGCCTTGCAGGCCGCCAGCAATGTACCCACGGCAACCGACGCAGTGCCCTGAATGTCATCGTTGAAGCAGCACAGCTCATCCCGATACTTCTCAAGCAACGGCATGGCGTTGGACTGGGCAAAATCTTCAAACTGCAACAGCACATCCGGCCATCGACGCTGTACGGCATCGATGAACAGTGCGATGAAGTCTTCGTATTCCTTGCCCGATACCCGCTCGTGACGCCAGCCCATGTACATCGGGTCATCCAGCAGCTCACGGTTGTTGGTGCCCACATCCAGCACGATCGGCAGCGTGTAAGCAGGGCTGATGCCGCCACAGGCGGTGTACAGCGACAGTTTGCCAATCGGAATGCCCATGCCGCCGATGCCCTGGTCGCCCAGACCGAGAATTCGCTCGCTGTCGGTCACGACAATGATTTTGATCCGGTCTTTGGTGGCGCTGCGCAGAATGTCATCGATGCGGTCGCGCTCGGGGTAGGAAATGAACAGGCCACGGTGCGTGCGGTAGATCTTGGAGAATTCCTGACACGCCTGACCCACCGTCGGGGTGTAGATAATCGGCAGCATCTCGTCCAGATGCGAGTCCAGCAGGCGGAAGAACAGGGTTTCGTTGTTGTCCTGGATCGAACGCAGGTAGATATGCTTGTCCAGATCGCTCGCGCACTGCTTGTACTGGCTGTAGACCCGGGTGACTTGCTCTTCGATGGTCTCTACGTTCTGCGGCAGGAGCCCGATCAGATTGAATTCGACCCGCTCTTGCGGGGTGAAGGCACTGCCTTTGTTCAGCAGGGGCATTTCCAGCAGTGAGGGTCCTGCATAGGAAATATACAAAGGTCGCGAAGTTTTGGTCATTTTCTCTAATCGCCTTTTTCGTCTACTCATTAATTCTTTACGTCGACCGGGGCGGGCAGCCTGGCTCGTTTCTTGTTATTTTTTCTTGTCGCCAGTTCTCTATCAGGCCATGCCGAAAACCATTCGGCGTGTAAGGTCAGGGCGAACATATTACCCGGCTAAAGGCCCATTGCGACATTTTGTCGCGCAAAGAATGGCTAAGTGACGCTACTACCGGCGCAGCTTTCCAGACCAGCGGGTACACATAGCACGCTGGAGACCGTCATCAGAATGGATGAGAACGCCCCGACGAAAGCCGGGGCCTGAAAAGGTCAGGACACGCCTGGTTTTTCAGCGATGAGCCCGATGGTGAAGCCGTCCACCGCCGAGATCCTGCCGCGCCACAACACACCTGCGTCGCAAATCGGATTACCGTCAGTGGAATAGGTCCGGCAATCCTTCAGGTGAATGAAATGGAATGCTGGCGTGTCTTCGGAAGACTCTCCCGGCTTGAAGGACAGAATCATTTCTTTCATCGTCGCGTCAGTGCCATTGGCAAACGAACTGAACGGCGCCGAAATATCGTCGGCCAACTGCTCAAAATAGGTGTCGTGAGAAATCAGATGCCCGGAAACCAGATTCCCGCCCACCGACAGCGTCACGCCCAGCTCCACCTTGGTGTTCGCGACAAACTTGACCAGCCATTGCAGCAACCAGTCGATCTGCTTGCCCTGCCACTTGAACTGGGCAATCACATCATCATGGCTCTGACTGGGAGAGGGTTGCGACTTTTGTACCTGATCTACGTCCGACATCTGATAGCTCCTCGCCTCACAAAACGTTGAACCCAAGGTATAGATCAGAAAGGGCTAAAGGGGAAACCGGGAGGGGTGAATAGTTTGGGAGTGGTGATGGGGCGGCATCGTCCCGACTTCGCTCAAGCGTTCGGGGTTGCTGTCGATTTCCAAAAAGTGAATAGCAACTCGGCGAAAAGCACACAAATTTGTTGCGCAATCAAGGCCTCAAGTATACTTTTCAGGAGTCTGTATACAATGTTTACAATCACCACCCGTGGAGGCCAATATGGCATCGCCTGTTTTGTCATTCCGTGTCGAAGAAGGCTTGGTCGAAATGCTCGACCAGCTAGCGCTTGCCACGGACCGTGATCGTCAGTACCACCTGAAACGTGCTTTGTCTCGCTATATCGAAGCAGAAGCCTGGCACCTGAAAGCCATTGACGAAGGCTTAGCCGACATTGATGCAGGAAAGACGATTAATCTGGAAACGGTTAAAGCCAAGTGGGTAGCACGTGCCGCAAATCGAGTTAAGTGAAAAAGCCGATAGCGATCTGGAAGCGATTCATGAGCATTATGCGGGGCTGATGGGCCATCAGAGAGCTGACGAAGTCGTCAGCACCATTCTGGAATCCATTGAGCAGCTCGCAACGTTTACAGGTATGGGACGCCCTTCCCAAGCCCCGGACGTACGCGAGCTGGTACTTACTCGCTACCCCTTCTTAGTGAGCTATGTGGTTCGCAACCAGGTCGTGTTCATCGTCCGCGTGCTGCATGAACGGAACGAGCGCCTGAACACTCCAAAAATCCCGGATCAATTCAGCTAGTTCTGACCGGCCAGCTATCTTCGACTGCGGAAAAAACGGAGTCGGGGAAGGGGAAAATCTGGGAACGAGGGAGGTAGTACAACCTAAAAACAAAAAGCCCCGTGAATCAAATATTCACGGGGCTTTTCAAATAATGGCGGAGAGATAGGGATTCGAACCCTAGGTACCGGTGAAGGTACAACGGATTTCGAATCCGTCCCATTCGGCCACTCTGGCATCTCTCCAACGGCGCGCATCATAACAGTATCAGCGCAGAAGGCGAAGCCCTTCTGCTGTTTTTTTTCGTGCTATCAAGCGCTTGCGTGTTTTTTCCGCTTATAGCGGCACGCCCAGACGGTTTGCGACTTCTTCGTAAGCTTCGATGACGTCGCCCAGACCCTGGCGGAAGCGGTCCTTGTCCATTTTCTTGCGAGTGTCCTTGTCCCAGAGGCGGCAGCCGTCCGGGCTGAATTCGTCGCCGAGGACGATTTCACCGTGGAATACGCCGAATTCGAGTTTGAAGTCGACCAGCAGCAGGCCAGCGTCGTCGAACAGTTTGGTCAGAACTTCGTTGACCTTGATCGACAACTCTTTCATGCGAACCAGTTGCTCGGCAGTGCCCCAGCCAAATGCCACAACGTGGGATTCGTTGATGAACGGGTCGCCCTTGGCGTCGTCCTTGAGGAACAGTTCGAAGGTGTACGGATTGAGCCTGGTACCCTCTTCGATGCCCAGACGTTTGACCAGGCTGCCGGCAGCATAGTTACGCACGACGCACTCGACCGGGATCATGTCGAGCTTCTTGACCAGGCACTCGTTGTCGCCCAGCAGCTTGTCGAATTGGGTGGGAATACCCGCTTCTTCAAGCTTCTGCATGATGAAGGCGTTGAACTTGTTGTTCACCATGCCTTTGCGGTCCAGTTGTTCGATGCGCTTGCCGTCGAACGCCGAAGTGTCGTTACGGAACAGCAGGATCAAGCGGTCAGCGTCGTCGGTCTTGTAAACCGATTTGGCTTTGCCGCGGTAGAGTTCTTCACGTTTTTCCATGATGGGCTCCGCTTGCTAAGTAGTTGGGCTAGGCGATATGTCGCCAGTCGAGCCCTGAATCTTGATCGGCCAGTTGCAGCCAGTCCGGGTCGCACCCAAGGGTGTCGACAAAACATTGCCGGGCCAGATGCGGCAGGTTGTTCTTGCTGCTCAGATGCGCCAGCACCAGGTGCTGAAGGTCCTGCCATCCCAGCTCGCTCACCAGGCTGGCGGCCTGATGATTGTTCAAATGACCTGTTTCACAGCCAACGCGCTGCTTGAGAAAGACCGGATACTGGCCTCGGGCAAGCATGTCGCGACAGTGATTGGCCTCGATTATCAAGGCATCCAGGCCTTGATAACGCTGCAATACGTTAGAGCAGTAAGAGCCGAGGTCGGTCAGCAGACCGAAGCGGCGCTTGCCGTCGTTGAAGACAAACTGCGTCGGTTCAAGCGCATCATGAGCGACAGACACCACATCGATGCCCAGCGCGCCAACCTGCAAGCTCTCTCCGCCCGCCAGCAAACCGGCAACTTCAACCGGTTTGCGCATACCGCGCAATGTGCCGCTGCTGAGGTAGACCGGCACATTGTAGCGCCGCGACAGCAAACCCACGCCATGCACATGATCGGCATGCTCATGGGTTACCAGAATCGCACTCAACTGGTTTGCAGCGACGCCCAGACGCGCCAGGCGACGCTCGGTTTCCCGCAGGGAGAAACCGCAATCGACCAGTACGTACGTATCGTTGCTTGCGACCAGCGTGCCGTTGCCACGACTGCCGCTGCCGAGAACCGCGAAACGCACTTAACCCAGGTTGTCTTGAATAACGCTCAACACCCGACGCGCGATATCCGCAGGCGCAACGGTATTGATGTTCTTTTCGACGGTCACTTGAACGTTATCACCCACCTTGCTCAGGCGAACCTGATAACGCTCGGCACGGGCATCGATCTCTTCCTTGCTCGACTTGCTGCCAAACAGGCGACCGAAGAAACCAGGCTCGTTTTCAGGCGTTTTGGCCTTTTCAGCCAGGTTGATGTAGTACAGACCCAGGCTGCGGTTTATGTCCTCGACGCGCCAGTCACCTTGATCAAGCGCACGGCCGACACTCGACCACGCACGGTCGAGATCGGCACCGAGGTTCAAGACCGGGTTGCCGCTACCGTCTTCGCTCAAGGCAACACGGCTCGGGGTGTCGTAGTCACGTGCCGCCAACAGGGAAATAGAACCGCCCTTCTCGGCGTTGCGCCCCATGCTGGCCAGCAGATCGTCGGTCAGTGCGGCATCGAGGCCCAGGTTGGTGGTGCGCGTCGGGAAGGCCACATCGGCAGTGCTGCCGGCAGGACGCTCGACGCTTACCACATAGACTTCACTGGTATTGCGCTGCACGCCCGGCTCAATACGAACCCGCACGCGGGTTTCAGCATCGGCTGAAACGCCAGCGGCGCTCAGGCGCTTGGCAACCGAAGCGGACAGTTCATCAAGACGCTGCCACGAAGAGCTGAATTCGCCAGTCTGCGGGCGCTCTTCAGCGATACGGAAACCATTGTCTTCAAAGTATTGATGAGCCACCGGCCAGACTTCGGCTGGCTGACGCTGAGCCAGAATCCAGCGCGCATCGCCGCTTTTCTGCAGACTGAAATCGCTCGACTCGGAAGTCGTGCCCAGTGGCAGAGGGCGAGGAACCGTGTATTCACCCTCTTTCTGGGTGCTGTCAGCCACATTGCGCGGGATCGGCAGCAACGGGTCGAGGCGCTTGACGCCGGACACATCGGCAGGCACCTGCATGGGTGGGGTCTGGGTAGCCTGGAGGTAATCGCTACCGCGATCACGGAAGTAACCATCTTCGCCCCAGAGCCAACCGCAACCGCTGGTGCTGGAGATAATAAGAGCAAGTGCGGAAAGTCCGGCCAATCGCTTCATTGCGTGATACTTCCTCAATTAAACCAGGACGCCGGACTGGCGCAGGGCCTGACGCAGCGGTTCGTGACAGGCTTCGCTGAGCCAGGTAAGCGGCAGACGGATACCGGCTGGCATCTTACCCATTTCATGCAAGGCCCACTTCACGGGGATAGGGTTGGATTCGATAAACAGGGTGTTGTTGAGCGGCATGAGCTTTTCGTGAATCGCCCGCGCCGTCTCGGCATCGCCACGCATGGCCGCTGCGCACAGATCGCTCATGAGGCGCGGTGCAACGTTGGCAGTGACGGAAATATTGCCCTTGCCGCCCAGCAGCATCAATTCGACTGCCGTAGCGTCGTCACCGGAGTACACCAGAAAATCACTGCTGACGCTGGCCAGAATGTCCTTGGCGCGCTGCAGGTTGCCGGTGGCTTCCTTGATGCCGATGATGTTTTTTACCGCAGACAGACGCGCAACAGTCTCTGGCAGCATGTCGCAGGCCGTACGGCCCGGCACGTTGTAGAGGATCTGCGGGATGTCTACGGCGTTGGCGATGTGGCTGAAATGCTGAAACAGGCCTTCTTGCGTCGGCTTGTTGTAATAAGGCGTTACCAGCAGGCACGCATCGGCGCCAGCGGTCTTGGCGTTGGTGGTCAGCTCGACGGCTTCGCGCGTCGAGTTGGCGCCTGTACCGGCGATGACCGGAATACGTCCTGCAACCTGGGCAACCACACGGCGGATGACCTCGATGTGTTCGCTCACATCCAGCGTCGCCGATTCACCGGTGGTGCCGACGGCAACAATGGCGTTGGTGCCCTCTTGCAAGTGGAAGTCAACCAGTTTGCTCAGGCTGTCCCAGTCCAGACGACCTTGTGCATCCATTGGTGTGACCAGTGCCACCATACTGCCCGCAATCATGCAACCGCTCCTGCCGGAAAAAGAGAGCCGTAATGGTACTGGCGCTATCAGCCTTGTACAAGCGAAGTACCGCGCTCTGAGCATTCCCCTGAGCGATGGTTTTCGCTACCCTTCGTCCTTTGATCGGTACTGGTCACCTGCGCACCTCGCTCAATCGGTCGAATTTGTCGCCAGAAGCCCTGCCCCAGTGCATTCCAGCCCCGTCATGGTACTTCCATGCAAGGCAGGCGCTCCGGGACCCGGGAAGGTATCTCGCGCCATCGATTGTCGAAACAGCCCCGCAAGTCCGAAAAAGTACCGACCGCTCATCGTCTAGGAATGCTGCATGTCGTCCACCCCCACAGTTCGCGAACAATTCCTTGTCATCAGTGCCCTTGGCGCAAACCCCATGGAGCTGACCAACGTCCTGTGCCGTGCCAGCCATGAAAACCGCTGCTCGGTAGTCACCTCGCGCCTTACTCGCCACGGTGAGTGCAGTGCGCTGATTCTTCAGGTGTCAGGCAGTTGGGACGCTCTGGCGCGCCTTGAAACCGGCCTGTCGAGCCTCTCCAAGAAGCATGCGTTCACCACCAGCGTGGTACGCAGCGCTACCCTGGAGAACCGCCCGGAAGCCCTGCCCTACGTGGCTTACGTCAGCTCGGCGTACCGCCCGGACATCATCAATGAGCTGTGCCAGTTCTTCATTGACCACAACGTCGAGCTGGAAAATCTGATCTGTGACACGTATCAGGCTCCGCAGACCGGTGGCACCATGCTTAATGCCACATTCACGGTGACACTGCCTGCCGGGACCCAGATCAGCTGGCTGCGCGATCAATTCCTCGATTTCGCCGACGCGCTGAATCTCGACGCACTGATCGAACCCTGGCGCCCACAAGCCCCAATGTAAGGAGTTCCCATGACCGTCACAGTAGATCAACCGGTTCCCGACTTTCAGGCACCTGCGACCAGCGGACAGACCGTAGAGCTGTCCGCGCTCAAGGGTCAGCAGGTCGTGATTTATTTTTACCCGAAAGACAACACGCCCGGCTGCACCACGCAGGGTCAGGACTTTCGTGACCATATCGCGCAGTTTCAGGCGGCCAATACGGTTGTGCTCGGTGTTTCCCGAGACAGCCTGAAGACCCATGAAAACTTCAAGGCCAAGCAGTCTTTCCCGTTCGAGCTGATTTCGGACAAGGACGAAGCCGTCTGCCAGTTGTTCGACGTTATCAAGCTCAAGAAGCTCTACGGCAAGGAATACCTGGGCGTTGACCGCAGCACCTTCCTGATCGACAAGGAAGGCGTACTGCGTCAGGAATGGCGCGGCGTTAAAGTGCCGGGCCATGTGGCTGAAGTACTGGCGCAGGCCGAGGCCCTGAACAAAGGCTGATATTCCGATAAGCGTTGCGGCACGCAAGGTGCCGCAACGATCCAGACTTGCTGCTTAAAGCAGTGGTGCCACAGTGGGTTCATTACGCGGCCAGGCATCGAGGACGGCCTTGAACAACGTGGCCAGCGGAATCGCAAAGAAGATCCCCCAGAATCCCCACAGCCCGCCAAACAGCAGCACGGCGCAAATGATTGCAACCGGGTGCAGGTTGACGGCCTCGGAAAACAGCAACGGCACCAGAACGTTGCCATCCAGCGCCTGAATGATGCCGTGGGCAATCATCAGGTAGATGAACTGATCACCCCAGCCCCACTGGAACAATCCGATCAAAGCCACCGGCACTGTGACCACCACCGCGCCAACGTAAGGCACGACCACAGATATGCCGACCAGCATCGCCAGCAGCGCTGCGTAGTTGAGCCCGAGCGCGGCGAACGCGATGTAGGTCACGCCACCACAGATGAAAATCTCTATGACCTTGCCGCGAATATAATTGGCAATCTGACGCTTCATCTCATCCGCCACCCGGTTGATCAACGCACGCTCGCGAGGCAGATAGCCGCGCGCCCAGCGGCCGATCATGTGCCGATCCTTCAGAAAGAAGAACACCAGAATCGGCACCAGCACCAGGTAGATCATCAGGTTGACCAGCAATGGCAGGCTGGAGATCGAGAAGGTCAGCGCCAACTGACCGATCTTGCCCACTTCACCACGGGCGACTTCGATCGCCAGCAACACTTGCTCGTCGGAAACCAGATGCGGGTAACGTTCGGGCAGCAACAGCAGTACAGACTGCCACTTGGCAAGCATGCCCGGTGCTTCGTTGAACAGCGTGATCAACTGGTGCCAGAGCAGTGGTACCAGCACCAGCAGGAACAGCAGCAGCGCACCGATGAACAGCGTGAAGACCAAGCCGACTGCGGCCATTTCAGGCATGCGCAGGCGCTCCAGAACACTGACCAACCCGTGCATCAGGAAGGCCAGCACCAACCCCGCAATGACTGGTGCGAGCATTCCGCCCAGGGTCAGGACAAGGGTAAACGCCAGAAACAGCAAGACCGCCAGTACCACCGCTTCCTCATCGGAGAAGTAGCGCTGCACCCAATTGCGAAGCACATTGAACATCAAACATCCTTTTCAAAAAAAACGGCAGTGGTGATTCAAGCCTTGCGCAGCCAATAAAGATAAGTGCCGGCGTCGACCTCTTCATGCAGCAACTCATGCCCGGAAAGTCTGGCAAAAGTTCGAAAATCCCGCTGCGATCCGGCGTCAGTCGCGATCACCTTCAGCACCGCGCCACTGGCCAGACGATTGAGTTCCATCTTGGCTTTCAGCAGAGGCAGCGGACAGTTGAGACCACTGGCATCCAGTTCGGCGTCGCACACCTTGGGGCGCACTACAGCGTCAGACATCGTTTCTCTCCAGGCGGACACATCGAATTACAAACCATGTCCGAAAAGGCATGGCGGATAAGGCGGCAAGAATACCTCACTCTGGTCAGCACGCCATTGAGCCAGCTACAGTACAGGTTCTTCTGACCAGAGCTTCGTGCATGAATTTTTTGCGTCCTACACTGCTCACCCTCGCTTGCCTGTTCGCTACGCATGGCATGGCTGATGACCTGCCTTCACTTGGCGACGCCAGCTCCTCGATTGTCTCCCCCGAACAGGAACACCGCCTGGGTCGAGCGTGGCTGGGATTGCTGCGTGGCCAGGTGGCGCAGCTGTCGGACCCGCAACTCAAGGACTACGTCGAGACCTCGGTGTACCGCCTGGCCGAGACCAGCCAGGTTCAGGACCGGCGTCTTGAATTCATCCTGATCAACAGCCCGCAACTCAACGCCTTTGCCGCACCCGGCGGGATCATCGGTGTCAACGGCGGCCTGTTCCTCAACGCCCAGACCGAGGGCGAATACGCGTCGGTACTGGCCCACGAGCTGGCTCACTTGTCGCAACGCCACTTCGCCAGAGGCATGGAGGCCCAGCAGCGTATGCAGGTGCCGGTAATGGCCGCGATGCTGGCGGGTATTGTCATGGCTGCCGCAGGTGCCGGTGATGCCGGTATCGCCACCATCGCCGGCTCACAGGCGGCTGCAATCCAGGAGCAACGTCGCTTTTCGCGCCAGAACGAGCAGGAGGCCGACCGCATCGGCATTCTCAACCTGGAGAAGGCCGGTTATGACCCGCGTAACATGCCGACCATGTTCGAGCGCCTCATGCGCCAATATCGATTCGACGCCAGACCTCCGGAGTTTCTGCTGACTCACCCGGTCAGCGAATCGCGGATCGCCGACACACGCAACCGCGCCGAGCAGGCCAAGCCTGGCGGCAAGGAAGACAGTCTGCTGTATCAACTGATGCGTGCCCGCGTTGCGTTGATATACGAAGAAACACCAGGTATTGCCGCCAAGCGTTTTCGTGCGCAACTGGTTGAAAACCCGAAATCCGATCCGGCTCGCTATGGCCTGGCCATCGCGCAGATCAAGGGTGGGCAACTGAACGAAGCCAGAGAAACCCTCAAGCCATTACTCGAAAAAGCGCCAAACGACATCACCTACAATCTGACGCAGATCGACCTGGACATCACCAATAACCGCTTGGCCGATGCCCAGCAACGGGTCGATCGCATGCTGACGCTGTACCCCGGCAGCTACCCGCTCAATGACGTGCGCATTGACGTGCTGCTCAAGCAGAACCGCACCGCGGAAGCTGAAAAAAGCCTTGAAGCGCTGCTCAAGACCCGCCCGGATGATCCCGACATCTGGTACGTCGTGGCGGAAACCCGTGGCCTGAACGGCAACACCATAGGCCTGCATCAGGCGCGCGCCGAATATTTCGCACTGGTCGGCGATTTCCGTCAGGCAATCCAGCAACTGGACTTTGCCAAACGCCGTGCGGCCAACAACTTCCAGTTGGCGTCACGCATCGATGCACGGCAAAAGGATCTGATTGAACAAGAGCGGATGGTCAAGGACATGATGAACTGATGTCCGAATGAGAAAGCCCGACGCAAGCGTCGGGCTTTTTCATTACGGCTGTCAGGCATTGCCCGCTTGTCGCAAGCGCGCCGCCTGGGTGAAGTCCAGCATGCGCTGCAACGGGCGTACGGCGTTGGGGATCAGCGCCGGGTCAACGAATATCTCATTGCTACCCTCGCGCAGGCACTGCAAGGTGCGCTCAAGCGTATTCATCGCCATCCACGGACAATGTGCACAGCTTCGGCATGCAGCGCCATTACCGGCCGTAGGCGCCTCGATGAAGATCTTGTCCGGGCACAGCTGCTGCATCTTGTAGAAGATGCCCCGGTCGGTGGCCACAATGAACGTCTTGTTGGGCAAGCGCTGCGCGGCGGCAATCATCTGACTGGTGGAGCCGACCACGTCAGCCAGCTCGATCACTGCTTCCGGCGATTCCGGGTGAACCAGAATCGCAGCCTCGGGATACAAGGCTTTTATGTCTTCAAGCTGCTTGGATTTGAATTCTTCGTGGACAATGCAGGCACCGTCCCACAGCAACATATCGGCACCGGTTTCACGCTGGATATAGCGGCCCAGATGCTTGTCTGGAGCCCAGATGATTTTCTCGCCGTTGTCCATCAGGCTTTCGACGATCTCCAGCGCACAACCAGAGGTCACTACCCAGTCCGCACGGGCTTTGACCGCTGCCGAGGTGTTGGCATACACCACCACGGTACGCTCCGGGTGCTGATCGCAGAACGCGGAAAACTCATCGACCGGGCACCCTACGTCAAGCGAACAGGTGGCTTCGAGCGTGGGCATGAATACGCGTTTTTCCGGGTTGAGAATCTTCGCGGTTTCGCCCATGAAACGCACGCCTGCGACCAATACAGTACTGGCAGCGTGGTTATTGCTGAAGCGGGCCATTTCCAGAGAGTCGGCCACGCAACCGCCGGTTTCCTCGGCCAGGGCCTGAATGACCGGGTCGCAATAATAGTGAGCGACCAGCACGGCATCCTGCTTCTTGAGTTCGGCAGCAATGTCGGCTCGGTAACGCGCCTGCTCTGCCGGGCTCAGCGCTTTGGGCTGCTTCGCATCGAGATGAGCCTGCACCAGGAAACGTTCGGAGATCTGTGTCATGTTCGCGGGACCTGAAGGCGCTAGAGCGCGAAAGGCAAGTTTACACCCGAAATACAGGCAATAAAAAAGCCGGAAACCCTTATCAACCAAGGCCCTCCAGCTTTACGCATACATCGCCTGACAAAGGCTGCGCCATGTGCAATCAAGCATATGGCTGATATTCAGTAAATATCGGCCCGACTTCTGAAGGCGCGCCGATTCTAACGCCAAAAAACCGATTTACCAGAAGTTTCTGGCTTGCCCATAGCCGATGAGAATCGTTCTTGAAACCGTCTAGAGATCCATTAATAACGAAACATGACAAAGAAATAATTTGTAGCGACTTTCTATTTGACACATCTCTAAAATATCTTGGCCGACCCAACATGGTTACTCACTATCACAGGTCTCATAGATGCCAGGTCCCCTACACTTCGCCATGAACACTTTTCGGCAGACCTCCTGGATGGCCGCTTCCGCGGCTATGTCACTGACCCTCATACTGCCCGCGCAGGCGGCCAGTGAGGCAGCCGTGGTGACGCCATGGGGCACTATAAGCGAGCCAACCAGCCCACCAGTCTGTAAGCAACTTCAAGCGCACCTGACTCCCAGAGACGGCTCGCTGGACAGCGCTGACGGTTCGGCGCTCGACTCCAGGCCTGACCAGGAGAATATCCAGAATGCAATCAATGGGTGTGCTGCCGGACAAGCCGTAAAGCTTGTAAAAGGTGACGGCGACAACTCGGCATTCCTCAGCGGGCCGCTGCAATTGAAATCCGGCGTCACGCTCTGGATAGACGAGGGCGTAACGTTGTTTGCGTCACGTAACCCCAAGGACTACGACAACGGCAAAGGCACTTGCGGCGTGACTACAGTTGCCAATCAGGATGCCTGCAGTTCACTGATTTCGGCCAAAAACACCCACTCCAGCGGCGTCATAGGCAAAGGCGTTATCGATGGTCGCGGCGGCAGTCTGCTTACCGCCGGGGCGAATGCCAATCTGCGCAGCTGGTGGGACCTTGTTTATCAGAAGACCTTGTCCAACGTTTATCAACAAAAGCCGCGCCTTATACAGGTCAGTGGCGGAACGGACTTCGTTATCCAGGGGCTGACGCTGCAAAACGCTCCGGACTTCAACATTGTGACTGACGGCGTGACCGGGGTGACTGTATGGGGGATCAAGATTCTGAATCCAAGCCGGGTCTACAGCGTAGAGGGCTACCACTGCCCAAGCGGCTCGACGCCCGACCAGAAGACCCCAGGGACCTGCTTTACCCCGGAAACCGTGAAGAACACCGACGGCTTCGACCCCGGTCAATCGAACAAAGTATTGCTGGCCTATTCCTACATCAGCACAGGTGATGACAACGTAGCGATAAAGTCCAGCCGAATCTCCGGCAGTCGGGACCTGATGTTCGCGCACAATCATTTTTATTATGGCCACGGCCTGTCCATCGGCAGTGAAACCAACGGTGGCGTACACAATGTCAGCGTTGTGGATTTGGCGGCGGATGGTAGAGACAGCCAGGACGGCATCGGGCTGAGAATAAAGACGAGTGCCAAGAACGGTGGAAAGGTAGACGGTATCCGTTACGAAAACATATGCATGCGCAACGTCAAATTCCCGCTGGTGTTCGACACCAACTACGGCAGTGCCAGCGGAACCTCGTACCCCGATCTCAGCGACATCACCGTGAAGGGCTTCCACTACCTGAACAGTCCGCGATTCGGTGGCGGCAAGACGACCTTCGCCGGCTACAGCGACAATGGCCAGAAACGGCCGATTCTGATCACGCTGGATAACGTTGTCTTTGACGGCACTCAACCAGCCTTCACAGCGCTTACCGCCACCCACTTCACAATTGGCCCAGGGCCGTTAAGCTTCTTCAACAAACTGGTGCCTTCGATAAAAGACGACGTCACGGTGTCCGGCAGTCCAGGCGACGGCGCGCCAGTCGATTGCACGGCAGCGTTTGTACCGATGAAATCAGTAGTGCCTTGGGCTCCGTTTTAACGGGCGTTTGTTGTCGGACAGCACTGCGGGGGCTTGGAGTTCCCCGCAGATGGCTGCCCACTTAAAGGCACGGGATGGCGGGTCATTCCGGCTCGCGCTGATCTGGATACCTGAATAAAAGACAGGCAAAAAAAAACCTGGAAATCCGCATTTTCATGGGCCTTCCAGATTTTCGAAATGGTGGGTCGTGTGGGATTCGAACCTACGACCAATTGGTTAAAAGCCAATTGGTCGGAGAGCTGAACCAGGACCCCGCTTGAGATCGTTTCGTATCCCAAACCGCAGTCTCTAATGTCCCCATTAGAGGCTTAATATCATGTTTGTAACTTCGCTTTTGTCCACCAAAGGTGGTGTCGGGAAGACCACATTGGCCGCCAATCTGGGTGGTTTCTGCGCCGATTCCGGCTTGAAGGTTCTACTCATAGACATGGACCCGGTCCAGCCTTCGCTCTCGTCCTACTACCCCATGGCCGAGGAGGTCAGCGGGGGTATTTTTGATCTGATAGCACACAACCAGACAGATCCTGAAAAAATCGTCTCTCGGACCAGTATCCCCAACTTATCGCTGATCCTGTCGAACGACCCCAACAATCAGTTGATCAACCTCCTGCTCCAGGCACCGGACGGTCGGCTTCGACTGGCTCACTTGCTGAAAGCATTTTCGGATCAGTTTGACCTGATACTCATCGACACCCAAGGCGCTCGTAGTGTCATGCTGGAGATGGTGGTCCTGGCATCAGATCTGGCGGTCTCTCCTTTGCAGCCCAATATGCTGAGCGCCCGTGAGTTCAATCGTGGCACCTTGCACATGCTGGAAGGTCTCCGGCCTTACTCACGCCTCGGCCTGAACATACCGCCCATCAAAGTCGTGGTGAACTGCCTCGATCAGACTAATGACGCGCGGGCGATCCACAGCGCGATCAGGCAAACATTTGCCGAAAGCGATGAGATAGAGGTGATTCAAAGCACTGTTCCCGCCTCTGTAATTTTCCGTCAAGCGTCTACCTCGGGCATGTCCGCGCACAGGGTCGAGTACAAGCAGCCCAGCAACCGTCGCGCGCCAAGCGCCTTGCAGATAATCCGTGAGCTCGCTATCGAGCTACTTCCACAGTGGTCCGCACGATTCCAGGATATGACCGAGAGCGCGGTAGAAGCGCTCGTGAAAGGAGGCCAGTGAGATGGGAAAACCGAATCTCACCGAGGCAACCGGGATCACTCCTGAATTGGTGCGGAAGCTCAACGAGCAGTACAACTCAGCGCAGCTGCGCGCCGCGCAGACCAAGCTTACGAACACGTCACGTGAGCTCCGCAATTTGAGCTCCGGCCATAAGATGGGTCGCGGCTTGATTAGCCGACTGGGTGATTACCTGAGTGTGGAACAGCGTGAACTGCTCACACAGGCCGCGCAGCTCCTTGAGTCTGTGAATTGTCAGGTGGAGCACGCCAAAGAAAAACGTGTCCGTGATGAGAAAGCGGCCAAACGTCGGCAGGATGCTCGGAACGCAAGAGCAAAACAACTGATTGCTGCCACATATCCTCTGCCCACTGAGAGCCTGGACCAGAAACTTGATGTCCTCAAAACAGTGCTGTTATTCAACCGCATCGGCGCACATGACAGTTTCTACTCCGCAGTCGAGCTTAATAGCGAGATCCGAAGCACCTTACTGACGCCGTTCAGCAGACTGATAGGTTGGGGAAGCCTGACCGCTTATCGAGTCAGTTGCCTAGGCTCACTTCGTATCCGGCTCGTTGAGGCACTGACTAATGACATCTCTAACGACGATGGATCTGAGGTCGAGGATCGGCTAGCCGCTCTGCAGTCGAAAGTCCGTGAGGAGAATGCTAAAGCCGCGCTCACATCTGATGAACATGAAACCCTCAGGCTCTGGAAAGAGGCTCTGTCAGTTGAGGCAGCACCGGAGGTACGGCCATGACCATTGACCGCCAACGGATAATCGACAAAGTCATCAAATGCTTCGCTCTGGCACGCTCTGCGGGCGCATCGCCTAACGAGGCTGAGACCGCGTTGCGTCAGGGTCGCAAGCTCATGGAGCAGTACCAGCTCGATGAGCTGGAGGTCGACGCTCACTTGGCCTGCGAAGCCTCGGTTCCGACGGGTACGAAGCGAGCACCTCCCACCTGGCTACACAACCTGGCCAGCACATGCGCGAGCGCTTTCGACTGCGACTGCATCGCTGTGGGCTACTCAGCTGAGTGGCGATTCAAATTCATTGGCTTGGGCGTATCGCCAGATCTGGCCACCTATGCCTATTCGGCGCTTCATCAGCAACTGATTCTTGCTCGTCGACAACACGTGTCGAAGCTCAAACGCTGCAATCCGACCACAAAGAGACGTCGTGGCCGGATCTTTGCCGAAGCATGGGTCGAAGCAGTCGCAAGTAATGTCTATCAATTCGCGGGTAAACAAGACGACCAAACCCGTCAAACCATCAGTGCCTACCTCGACTTACATCACCCCACCGTGATCGAAAAAGAGCTTGAGCCGACCTCGGCCAAGGGTCATGACGTGAAATCGAAACACCAGGGATGGGAGCAAGGATCATCAGCCGCCCTGCACAGAGGGGTTAGTCAGCATGCAGCCTCCGCAGCAAGAATTGGAAGGGCATGATGAATATTTCAGACATGTCCCCGCCGCATTCGGTTGAGGCCGAGCAGGCGGTACTGGGCGGCCTCATGCTGGATAATGAAGCCTGGGACCTGATCGCGGATCGTGTCCACGCGGACGATTTTTTCAAACGCGAACACAAGCTGATATTTCAAAGCATCTCGGTGCTGGCCGAGGCGAACAAGCCGTTTGATGTGGTCACAGTCGCCGACTCAATGCCCAGCATCGAGGAGGCCGGTGGTTTGGCTTACTTGAGTGACATCGCCAGGAACACCCCATCGGTAGCCAATATCAAGACCTACTCCGATATCGTGAGCAATCGTGCTCACCTTCGGCGGCTGATCTCGCACGGCTATGCATGCGCTCGGGAGGCGTCTGACCCTCAAGCGGTTGCGTCCGTTGTCCAGGACGTCATCGAGCAGAACCTGTTTGCTTTGGGACAAGGCCAACAGACATCCGACTTTGTCGACGTCAACAAGATGCTTTTGCAGGTGGTCGACAAGATCGATCTGCGTTTCAACGCTGGCGAGTCGGTCGTTGGAGTACCTACAGGAATCGATGATCTCGACGAATTGACGGGCGGATTACAACCTGCGGACCTGATTATCGTTGCTGCCAGGCCATCGATGGGTAAGACCAGCTTGGCGCTGAACTTCGTCGATCCGGCGCTGCAGAAAGACGAACGTTCTACCGTCCAGATTTACAGCCTCGAAATGCCTGCTGAAGCGCTGATCTACCGCCTCTTGTCGATCCTTGGGCATCTGAACCTAGAGAAACTGATACGTGGTCAACTCGAAGATGAGGACTGGCCGAAACTTGCGATGGCGGTAGCCAAGCTCAATTCCTACGGTGACCGCCTTGTCATCGACGATCAAGCGGGGCTGACCCCGTCAGCCATACGAGCGCGTGCCCGCAGAGGCGCAAGACGGTTTGGGAAACCGGCTCTGATTTTGATCGACTATCTGCAGATGATGCAGTGCCCAGGCAGAGAAAACCGGGCCAATGAAATCAGCGAGATATCTCGGTCACTCAAAGCGCTGGCCAAGGAATTCCAGTGCCCGGTCGTAGCGCTCTCTCAACTCAATAGGGAACTTGAGAGGCGTCCGAACAAGCGGCCAATCAACGCAGACCTCCGCGATTCAGGTGCGATTGAGCAGGATGCAGATCTGATTCTGTTTGTGTACCGCGATGAGGTCTACAACAACGACACCGAGCACAAAGGCATCGCCGAGCTGATTCTTGGCAAGCACAGGAATGGCTCGCTCGGCACAGTCAGAACCGCCTTCATCCCCCAACACACCCGTTTTGCAAACCTGTCGGCCAGCACGTGGCAAGGAGCTCGAGTATGAGCACCCATAACACCCCTTTTTTGATCACCCATCAATGCTGCAACTGCGGCCACCACCTGCCTCGCACTGCGGTGCTCGCGACGCCAGGACACCAACCTGAGTGCCCGCGATGCCACTCCGGCGAGATCATTGAGTTGGAGCCGTTGGACGCAGAGTGGCGCGTCACTTCAATCAACAAAGCACCCCGCAGTAACGAATACACAGTGGTGTTTCGCATAAAACCGGCAGGTTCACAAAAAGCGTTCATGAAGATGCTGACAGACACATTCGTTGATCACGAGGTTGAAATCGTCGAGATGCAGTCAGGCAACAAGCTCACCGCGTCTGGAGGGAAGTGAAATGGAGTACTACCACCGCACCGATGAGGACCTTCCATTGCAGTCTGACCGTGAGCGCGAGCGGCTTCGTATTGAGCAGGCCATGGCCGAATTTCTCAGCCGTGGGGGCTCGATCCACACAGTCGCCCCCAACCAGCGTTCCACTGAGCCCAACTTCATCATCAACGCTGAGAAGACGGCTCAGCTGAAGGCAAATCCTGCATCCCAGGCAAAAAAGAAAGCCGATGTTTTCACTGATACCGAGCTGGCTCGCTTGTTGAGAGCCCACTGCACTGCGGGTGCGTCTCTCCAGTCCGCAGCCGGGACACTCAGTCAGACAATAAAACGCTGCGAGGTCATTGCCCGCAGGTATCAGATCCCCTTTCGTTCAGCCGCCTTCAGCAAATCGAGGGCACACAAATGAGCAATCCGAGCATCTCTTTGAAAGGGACCAAAAAGTCGTTACAGGAATTGGCTGTGTTCGCCATATCACAGGGATGGGCGATTCATCGCACTGGAAGCGGGCACATCAAGTTCACCAAGGGTGGATGCCCACCTATCTACACATCTTTCACACCCAGCGACCACAGGGCCAGCCTCAACGCTCGCGCTCAACTGCGCCGCGCACAATCCCTCAGCCTCGATGGAGAACACCATGCTGAATAAAGACGCTGTGAGTCTTAATGACGACGACAAAGACGAGAAATTCGTTATCCGCCTACCCACTGGAATGCGTGGTCGTGTACGCGGTGCTGCGAAACTCAACCGTCGCTCAATGAACTCCGAAATCGTGAGTAGGATTGAAGCGACTCTGCGTCACGAGCAGGAAATTGCGCGGCTGACGGCTGTGATCGATGTGTTGCTCAAAGGCGGCACTCCTGCCAGCAACGTGATTCAACTTCCTGAGGCGGGACAATAGACATGGCGACCAAACTCACTGCGGAAGAGATATCCGGCAAGTTGCTAACCGGTTCCTTCAGCCGGTCAGGCCCTAGCGTTGATCGTCTCCCCGATCCAATCGCAGATACTCCTATGGTTTTGACGCTGGATGAATTGTCGGCTTACGAGCGTAACCCTCGCACAGTTGCCAACGCCAAGTACCAGGAGATCAAGGACTCCATTCGAGTCAGGGGCCTGGATCAGCCACCCCAGGTGACACGTCGTCCGGGTGAGAAGAACTTCATCATCCGTAATGGCGGCAATACGCGGTTATCGATTCTGCGAGAGCTGTACAGCGAAACCGGGGACGAGCGTTTTTACAGGATCAGCGTGCTGTTCCGACCTTGGGATGGCGAGCGTGGGGAAATCATTGCCCTCACCGGCCACCTAGCAGAGAACGATCTGCGCGGTAACCTGATGTTCATCGAGCGAGCCGTGGGCATTGAAAACGCTCGTACGATCTATGAGCAAGAAATCGGCGAATCTATTTCTCAACGGGAATTGGCGAGGAGGCTTAAAGCAGATGGTTACCCAGTATCGCAGTCCCATATCAGTCGCATGCAGGAGACCGTACGTTGTCTTCTGCCGGTGATCCCCGCAGCACTCTATTCCGGTCTTGGCAAACATCAGGTTGAACGTTTGCTGGCTCTTCGCAAAGCCGCCGCTCAGACATGGCAGACGCATACTGAAGGGAGAGCGAACGTTACCGACTTCGAGGTGCTGTTTCAGGACGTGCTGTCATTGTTTGACGGCGATGCCAGCGAATTCGTCTTTGAGCGGGTTCAGGATGAACTCATCAGCCACATGAAGGACGGTACGGGACTGACGTACGAGCAGATTCTGCTTACCGTCAACGAAAACCAGACGCTGGCACGTCGCTCATCGGTGATCGAAACGCCACTGACATTACCTTCAACAATGCAGATACCCACCGGCGATGACCCAAGCCCGCCTCCGGGGGAGTTAGAGCAAACATCCCTGCCCCCCGACTCGCCCCCCCAGTCAACCACAATACGCGGCACAGGGAAAAGCACTCTATCTGCGCCGCCGACGGCGGACCAGAAAAGTGACCTAGCACTGCCACCGGAGCTCTCTGATGAAGACCGTGTCGCGCGGCTGGAAGGACATGTGGTCACTCCGGTTTCAACCACTGAACGTGTCTTGGAGATGAAGCGGCAGGTGGCTGCACTGGACGGCGAGGAGCTGCCGGATTTCAAGGCCAACGCCTTAGTATCAATTCCCGTACAAGCCGGTGGTCTTCATCCGATATCGGATGTTTGGTACATCGAGCGAATCATCGACCAACCCGATGAATTACGCCATGTCATTGCTCAGCTTGCTCATGAAGTGGCGCTCATCTGCGGCTTGAACCTCGACACTGTGGCAGAGGTGCCGGGAGGTCTGGGATTTCTGTGTCAGGAGCCTCCGGTGGACATCGAGCTTACAGAGCTTGCCAACAACACGTTGACCCTGCTCCAGGCCATCAGTGGGGTATACGCCATCGCCCTGACCAAACAGACCCCCGAAACACCATTAGACGTAGCGGAATTTCAATTCACGGCAGCACTGGGCCATTTGCTTCTGGGCAGCCCCAGATATGAAGACCGTGACGCAGTGCTTGAGGGACGCATGGACGATGCCTGCATCGTGAAGCTTTTCCGACTTATTCGACTCGGCCGCCGATTGGTTGAACTTGAGCTGGGGAGAGTGAGAGAGGTTCAGACCTCATGAGGCTTTTTTCCGACGTTGTTAGACAGGAGTTTGGTCATGTCGAAAAAACATAACCCCCTCAACGAAGCCATGGTTGCTCAGATCCTGCATCACCTGCGCAACGGAGAGTTTAGGCGTTGCATCGATATGGGTCTGGATCCGGAGATATTGGTCATGCTCCAACACCCTTCCTCTCAAAGCGTCCTGCTGAATTCTGCGGTGACTTGGTGCCGCGTGGCCGTCGATCCGGACATGGTCAAGCGCTTGCTTTCAAATAAGGAGCGCACGGATGAAGAAAATCGCATCGTTCAGCGTGCGCTTCGACTGGGAGCGACCACGCCCATGCTTCAAGAGTTTTTCGGGATGTCCCCACAAGAAGTGTCCCTTCAACGAGTGCTGGTAGGTGTTCCGGGCCGTCCAGGGCGATTCCGGGACATACCGGATGACGCTCCCTTATGGCACCGGTTCGTCCAACTGATGGATGAGTACCATGTCGATCACACCGACGGGGTGTCTTTGCTTGATATCGCGATGATGCTGACTGAGGAGGTCAACATTCCCCCCGAGGAGCCACAAAGTCAGCCATCAGATCCGATCACCTTGGGACTTGTGTGGAACAAGATTCAAAGCTGGTTGGCTCAGGACCTTTACCCCACTGGCCAGCAACGCAAGGCCTCCAGCCTTGTACTCCTAGGGGAGTCTCGTCAACAGTCGAAAGCCAACGCTAGCCGCAGAGCATCGACTCACAGTCAGACGGGTAAACCGGTAGGCAAGGTAGAAGGCGATCGGATGTGATGAGATCCAACCGGCGCCCCTCATTGGGGGGAGCAATCAACGCCGCTGCCGGGGCATTGCAAAACCACTTACTGCTCCAGCAGATGAGACTGGCGCAACAGCAGAACGCTGGCTCAAGTTCGATGCCTCCAGACACTGGGTCGTTACGCGATGAGCACTACGACGGCATCGTCTTCAGTGGCAATCCACACGAGACCGTGCCGCGCGGCCTGCTGCTCGATGATCGGCTGTCCCCGCTCGAACGTAATGCCTGGCAAATCTTCAGACTGCTCATCAATGGTGATGGCGTCACGGCCTTCCCGAGCTACGAAAAACTACGCCCCTACCTCGGTTCGTCACCAGGTAAATCTGCATCTAAAGAAACTGTGGCCAAGGCGTTGACCGTCCTTAGACTGACGCGCTGGCTCAGCCTGGGGCAACGGGTACGCGACTCGGCCAACGGTCGCGTTCAAGGCAACATCTACATTCTGCACGACGAACCTGTGGGATGTGCGGAGGCGATGGAAATCGACCGCAACTATATGCAACTCGTCGGCCACGCTCTTGAGCATGCCAACAAAGCCGTCAGAGTCGTCGCAGAGCATGCGTTCAAGGAATTTGCAGTCGACCCAAATTATTCGACAGGCGCTCTGCCCTCGCGGCTGGAAGTCATCGAGGATAGATGGCGGCAACAGGGCTGGCATGACGCCCCACAAGCGGTCGAGCACAGACAGGCTGAACCTGAGTTCGGATTCCGAACCAAGGGGTCAGACGAGTCAAATTCACTGAGTTCGGAATCCGAACTCAGTGAAAAAAGCACCGGAGCGAATTTAAAAACACCGAGTTCGGATTCCGAACTCAGTCTGAATTCGGCCTCTTTTGGCTCAGTTCGGATTCCGAACTCATATAGTACGTATACCAATACAAATACATCTGTATGTAAAAGCTCTGTACCGCGCGAAGGTCAGGACATTGCGCCGGACCTGCCCCCCGGGTTTGAACGGTTCACACAGGATCAACGTGAAAAGGCGATGATCGCCTTGCAGCGCGTAGAAGCTGAATTACGAAAACCCGTGCTCGATCAGTGGCAACATCGATGCAAAAGCGGATCCGTGAAGAACCCGTTCGGCTACCTGCTGAGTTGCACGCAGAAAGCCCTGAGTGGTGAATTCAACGCACAGTGGCAGGCCCCCTCAGCGCACGCCCAGAATCCGCAAGTTCCCACAAGTCACTCACGATCACCGAACAACCTCGCTAACCCACCAGCACAGGATCCCCCTCCTCCTGTCCCAAGGACTTCGCCGCAGGATCGAGATGTGTCATTACTCGCGACCGGGCGCAGCTCCATGCTCAGCATCAAGCAGCTGGTTCGACCGAGGACCCAGCGTTGAGCTCGTCCAATCATCCCGACCGCTTAGGCGTCAATCGGGACGTTGAACTGAGTGTTGCCCCGGGCATCACTGCGGACGCAGATCTGAGTGATGCCCCGGGCATCACTTCGAACACCGATCTGGGTGATGCCCCGGGCATCACTACGAGCACCGATCTGGGTGTGGCCCCGGGCAACACTCCAGACAAAGAACAGGTTGATTCCACCGGAATCATTTCAGGCACCGATCAGAGTGATGCCCCGGGCATCGCTCCGAACACCGATCTGGGTGATTCCCCGGGAATCACTCCCAGTACAGATCAGGCAAAACCCAATCGACCAAGAAACGGTTTGTTACTGACCGCACCTTAAGCGCGCGGGCAGTCTTGCTTCGCCTATTCAATTTCTTCTTATAAAGGAAGCGCTCAGCATGGCTGACAACTTTCAGCTCAACATCGGTTCGTTGCGTTCCAGTGTCAACTTGACCCTGCACACTCACCACGCGTCACGTCTGTGGTTCGGTCGTCAACGCACCGAGGGCAAACCGGGCATGATCGGCCTGAGCGGGTTTGCAAACATCCTCAATCGCATCAAGCGCGGGTGCGAGCAGGATGATCCATATTCAGACTGGTTCCTCCTGCTTATAGAAGAAAAGATCGAAAGCTCCGAGCAAGAGATGACGGACATCGACAACAGGCTGGACGAGGTAATGGCCTCGTTACCCGCGATGCTATCGATAGGCCAGAACCTTTCAGTCCAGCCGGTCACCCTGCCCCTCTTTCTCTCCACGCCTTTGGCTTTCAAAGCCGTGTACCTGCTAACCGCTTACGACGAGCTGGTACGACGCATCCTTTTGGCGAGCCACGTGGGCTTGATCGACAACCACGCAAAAGGGCAATGGCTGGATGAAGGCGCTGCCATTCTGCGCCGTCTGTTCGGCCTGAGCCAGCGCTACAAATTCTCAGGCGCAAGCCGAGGCGACTTCGCAGCGAAAAATGCCCGCTCTGAACTTGCACGCGAGATGTACGCACCTTTCGGTGAGATCCCACAGGACATCCTTGAAGGTACGCGCAAATCCAAGTTCGCCCCAGCGCTGAGCACAGGTCCGGCCTCGACTTTCAACGAGGATGATCAGGACGAGGGAGAGGATTTCATCTCGATGGACAAGGCTCCTGCAGCACCATTGCCGCGTACAGAGCCTGAAGAGTGATGCTCAATCCCAGTCACTCGGTCACGGGAGCCCATACCCTGCAACAGGGTGCCTTCCAGCCCCTACAACAGGATGCCTTCGCAGGGCTGCAACACGCGCCCTTCCTAAAAGGCCTTTTAAAACCTTTTAAAGGTAAGGGGGGGATGCTCCAGTTGGCCGAGCTTTGCCGTTCCCTTGAAGGTGATTTGAATGCGCTGGCAGAGGATCAAGTGCTGGCCCAGGCAAACCGACATCCATACACCCTCTTACCTGTTCGGATGGTTCGACAACGCACAAGCGC
Source organism: Pseudomonas syringae group sp. 26L6 (assembly GCF_032587815.1). NCBI lineage: Bacteria > Pseudomonadati > Pseudomonadota > Gammaproteobacteria > Pseudomonadales > Pseudomonadaceae > Pseudomonas > Pseudomonas syringae group sp. 26L6. The sequence goes on along the minus strand of NZ_JAWHPJ010000053.1, from coordinate 483,458 downwards.
TGGCACAGTGTTTCTTCGCTGGCAAGAAATGGGGACGCGGCAGATGGGCGTCAACGTCTGGTCCAATTTGTTGACGGACCCCCGAACTCCAGAATCGCTGCTCCGGGACCTGCACTCCATGGAACAGCAACGCGTTGCACTGAACATGCAAATAAGTCTGGTACATACGATCGGCCGCCAGGCCGTGGATTGTGCCGAGAAGATGGCCCAGGCAGATGCCGTTTATGCAGAACGGCTGCAACAGATCTCACATTCCAGCGGCATAAACCCGCACACCGAGAAGGAGTCCTAATATGGGCACATCAGTAGATTGGGAAGGTAACATCGGCTCTGCTCCAGAATTCAAAGAGTTCCCCAATGGGAACAAGGATCCGCGTCGCCTGCTTCGGCTGAACGTGTACTTCGATAACTCCATTCCCAAAAGCGATGGCACGGGTTTTGAGGACAGGGGTGGGTTCTGGGCCAACGTCGAATATTGGCACCGCGATGCAGAACACTATGCCAACTTATTCCAAAAAGGCATGCGGGTCATGATCCAAGGTCGAGCGATCATTGATAACTGGACCAAGGACGAAAAAGAGTTCTCTGCGTTAAAGGTGCAGGCATCGCGGGTGGCCATTCTTCCGCACAGGGTGGAAATGGTCCAATTGGCCCCATCTAGGGTGACCAACCAGCAGCAGAACGATCAGGGTTCAAGTCAGAGCTACCAGGGATCAACCCAGAGTGATCCTGCTCTGGATTTTGACGACGACATTCCTGTGTAGCCAAACCCTCTGAAAAATCGCGCCCTCTGCGTGATGCTGCTGGTGGAAACGACACTGATCTTCGTTGTTCTCCATCAGCAGGCGGGTAATTCTGAATTGCTCAACCGCTGGAGCAAAAAAACGCCCTTCTCGTGGATCTACTGGTGAAATGAATCTACGAATCGGGAAGCTAACTTCACGACTATTCTCTTACAGGTCGAATCCAATGAGTGACATCAACAACTTCGTTACCTATGTCATCCGCATGCCGGACGACACCGCATCAAGGACCGCCCTGACTACTGAATTGAATGAGGCGGTTATCAGGAATGGTGGGGAGATGACAGGACATCACTAGAGGATGAAATCACGCTCAATGAGCTGTTTGAAGCACGTATGAACGACCTGGATGTCCAAGAAGCCCGGCGGGAAGCTAGGGAGCTGGCGGCAGCTGAATACCTTGAAGATTGAAAAATTCGCCTCGTTCGTGAAGCCTTGGATGTATCCGATCTACTCCACGGGAATCCTCAGTTGTGAGAACAGCCCCTACGGTGACGCACGAGACTTCGGATCGGCGTCGCCACAACAACCCTCACCGTGCCGTGATGCTCGCCGGGGCTGAAGCAGCGCGTAAGAGCATCCCTCTCCACGAATGCCCCTACCGGCATCCAGCCATGCGCGCATCGTGGCTAAAGGGGTTTGCCCAGGAGCAACAGCAAAGCTTCAAGTTTTGACTCAGGGCGATTAACCCACTCCCCCCACATTTACGGTTACGCATGGCGAGCGCACATCAGGTCTAGGACAGTGCTGCCTCAAGTCACTTTGAGCTCATTGATTCATGACTGCCGAGCCTATTTGCGAAACAACTTTCGTCCAAACTCTTCTCGACATTGCGAAATTCCCAGAGCGGCACCGGGCCGTTGCCAACACTTGGGCTGATCATTTCGACGTACCGGCGGAAGGACGTGACGAGTTCATACTGCACTACCTGACTCACACCTCATCAACTCGATGCTGGTGCGTTGCTCTCCATAACGATGACTCCGTTGCACGTCCAACTGTGGCGCGGCTCGGCAGGCAGCTGCAATACTTCGATGGCCAGCTGATTTCAGCTGTGCGATTTGATGAGAAGAGAAAAGTCCCCGGCCACGCACCAACTCCGAGCCAAGCTTTGAAGCTGGCTCATGAACTGATTACTCATGATAGTGCGAATGCACTTCTGACATCATTCTGCAAACCAGCACGGGACCTGGCGCGGGATGAAGCGGAACTTAGTATAAGACCGCTGGTGAAATTCAATATGGGCGCGCTTAGTTCAGAGGGCCGGAACAAACGTTTTTACGCGCCACGCGGCCGCTTTTACATCACCTGTATCGGCGCGGCAGTGAAGAGGTTTTGTCAGAGCCTCGACCAGGAGCTGTTGCATGCAGTGCGTTCCGTGCAGTGCCCTTCCGCCAAACTTTACAACTGGCTCGCTCAAGGCGATCGCACACGTCGACTACAGGCCTTGAAAGCACAACCGGTGTTGGTGCCGGTGTTGATCGTTGGGGTTGGAATGCCGTGGCCCATGATTGCAGGTGGACTGCTGGTGGAATGCCCATGGTTCGAACTTCAGGAGTTTTGCTGCTCCTGGGAGGGTGAAACCATCATGGACGGGGCCGGGTTCGTGGGAAGGGCAGTCGACACTGGCTTGCCGCTCAACAGGGTTCTGGCATGGCTGTTCTCGGTACCGACGTCCTCGATCCGTTTCCTTGGCCACCAGCGGGTCTACGACACCGGCAGCGCGCTCAGTCGTTTGAATTCCGAGGGCCTTGAGGCAGGCTGGGAGCATCTGATCGCGGGCTCTGTGCTAGGCAATCGTCGCCCGAGAACCAAAGCAGAATGGCGTTTTTTCTATGCGTTCAGATCAGCGATTCCATGGGATTTACTCCGCCCCTTGCGTGATATGAACAATCTTTTGGTGGGCTGCCCTACTGACTGGGCAGACCCTGCCTGGTCCGGCATGGCGGCCAAACTTGTTGATTTAAGAGAGCTGTTCGACAACCTAGAACGGGCTGGTAGTTGCGAGGCTCGTAACACCAAGCGGCGCCTGTACGCGTTTGTAAGCGATTTGAACTTCCGCCAAATATCAAATGTGGTCGATGCATTCCATGGAGCTCTCGCAGACATCAGAGCGGGGCTGGAGCGGGATTTCCCGCCTGAGCCATCTGATTGTTTCACAAGGTGGCCGGGGCTGCTGCTGGGCAGTGATCCAATCACCTGCAGTACGACCGGTTTGCAGATCTTCGAATTACGCTGCCCAGCAGACTTAGACCAGGAGCATCGCTCTCTGGGTCACTGCATCGACACATACGACTTCCGTGCATATTCGGGCAACTGCCGACTCTTATCCATCCGATCTGAAGGGCTGCCGCTGGCATCGGTCGAGCTCACACTCAGAACAGGCCGCAATGAGCGAGTGACTGGCGATTTTACACCTCAGCATTTGCATATCGCTCAGATTAGAGACCACGAAAACAAAACCCCAGATGCTCACTCGGCAGTGATGAACGCTTTTGAGTTATTCATGGCCGCAGTCAGAAGCGGTCGTATGCCCGTGCTCCTGGAATGGCCAAATATGGCGATGAAGATGGCGCGTTACGCTGATGAAAAATCGATGTTCAACATCCGCTTTGGGGAAGAGATCGTGGGCTGGGCTAACAGTTTGTTGGACAAGGGGCTCTGAAGATGGCATCGGCCCAATTGATGAACAAGCGTCCGGTATTGCTTCGCAAAGCCATTTTCGATGGCTACGACTTCGGGCTGTCCCTCAGTTACCTACAAGGTGCAAACAAGCTTTTGCTTCGCCGGAGGGGCTTTTTCATACGCAGGTCTGATCACCCACTGAACCAGTTTTGGCGTGTGCCCAAAGACAAGCTACTCGATGACCTCGATGTGCTCTATCGGGAGCTGGCAGAGCTCGCGGATGGCAAACACATCGAAAGCTGGCAAGCATTCAGAGACAGGATTACCTCTGCCCAGTCCGACGTGCACCGTGACGCATTCACCTGGGGGATGAAGTTCAGGCTCGCGCCGCTGGCGGAAGGCGGTGTGATCCTGTCGGGAGATTTTCATCCTGGTGCTGTAGCAATCGCCAAGCGCATGCGTGGGGTGTTCCTCTCGGCGGGCAAAGCCTGGCGAGTGCAGGGCACACCAGAATTGGTTCGTAGTAACCTGATTCTGGAACTGGGATTGGACGAAGATCAGTTCGAAATTCTGGACACGCTGCAGGAGTTGCTCGCTGACGGGTCGGTCAATGCGGTGAATGAGGTCACCAGTATCAGTCTGGGTGGCCACTCTCCGGAGTCGACCAAAAGCGAAGAGGAAGTTTCAGATTCAGGTATCTACCTGGCATCTGTCCCATCCATCAGAAACACCGAGTTGACCAGTGCCGATATCGATAAGGCGCTGGAAGAATTCTCGCTGATGGATCATCAGCCAGCAGGAATCAAGCACCTGCTGCAGCGCACGAGCGCGCTTTTGGCCGACGACATGGGACTGGGCAAAACTCGCCAGGCTGTGATCGCCGCTGGCATACGCGCGCAAGGTAAACCGGTTCTGGTGATTGTGCTCAACAGCCTGATCATCAACTGGCAGCGTGAGATCCTGATGGTGTTTCCTCAGGCTCAAATCGCAATGCAAACTTTTGATGCGAACGCTGGCTGGATCATCGTGAACTACGAGAGGCTGGGTGATTTTGTCATGCACGCGAATCGTTTCGCGGTGATGGTCATTGACGAGGCTCACCGACTCAAGGAACCCACTGCTGCATGGACACGCCACGGTTTCGACATCGCGGCTCAGGTACAAAACCGCTACTTGTTGACGGGCACGCCTGTGCTCAATCGCGAAGCCGAGCTGCACACACTCCTCAGGCTTTCAGGCCATCCAATCGGACAACTGCCCCTCAATGAGTTCTGCGAGCGATTCGCCGGCAGTCCTGAGTTTCGCAAGACGCTTAGAGATGAGATATCCGACTGGATGCTTCGTCGCCGCAAGGATGTGCTGCCCAACCTGAAGGGGAAGCAGCGGCAGACTGTGCCGGTGATACTCAGCCAGGTAGAACGTGACGAGTACAATCAGATCATGCGCAGCGACCAGCACCGATTCGCAAGGCTGGGCGCACTGCGTCAGCTGCTCGAGCGCGTGAAGGTAAGGATCCTTGCGGATCTGATGGCCGAGCTGGACGTCGACGACAAGGTGATCCTCTTCTGCGAGTATCAGGAATCCGTCGCCACGTTGCGCGAGCACTGCCTCAAGTTGGGCGTCGGGTGCGTGACGTTGGTGGGAAGTGACTCGCCCAAGAAGCGCCAGAAGGCGATTGATGCTTTCCAGCAGGACCCGGACTGCAGGGTGTTCATCGGGACCAGGTCGGCCGCCGGCACAGGTTACAACCTCACTGCTGCGAACTATGTCTTTTTTCTGGGGCTTCCATGGACACCGGGGCTGCAGGACCAAGCTGAGGATCGAGCCTATCGCAACGGGCAGTTGCGCATGGTTGTCGTCAAAATCCCTCTAGCTGAGGACACCATCGACCAGCAGCTGTGGCAGATGCTCATGGACAAGCGCGCCCTGGCCAGCGATCTGATCGATCCTGAAGCAGAAGAGTCCAGCAAGAAGGCTCTCGCTGAGATCATCTGAGTGATTCGTGCGGCACCATGACGGGCAATTCCAAAGCAGCTACGATTGCTTTAATCTTCGCCATTATGCCAATAGGTCAAGCTGCCGAGGGAGCTCCTCATGCTCAAATCGATTGTTTCAAATCTGGAACCTGTACTGCTCAGAATCTCTAGAGTTGGTAATGGATGCGGCTTTCTGCTCATCGTTGGTTACGTCCTGCTTTCCATGGTTTCGCTGATGCAGGACCCGAACTTCGACCAACCACGGTTGGCTCAAGAGTTCGCGCCCCTCATAGTTTGCGCATTTGGTGCCGGTACACTGAGCATGGTTCTGCAGATGATGATCAGATCAAACGCTCGTTCAAGCTGAAGCCTGGACCTCGTTGAAGAGCGTTGTGCTCTGATCAACTGACGGCCTGAACGATCAGGAGGGTTGCTACTGCTGCCCTCCCCACCTCCCTTATCCCCACGCCTGCTCGAATAACCTGAATCGATCCGTTAAGGGTTTAGCAGTGCTTTGCAACCTTAGCGCTGGCACCTTGGCCACCATCAAGAAATGGGGTCAAGGCACACATGATCAGGCAGCTTTCCACACTTTCCATACTCGCGCTGTTCGCCGGATGCACGTCTGTAGCGGACAAACCGGTTGGACCTGCTTTCGACAGCAGCCAGAATCCTGAGCTGCTCTCGCCAGACCTGTACTCAAGTGGCGCAAAGTCCGGTCAGGAGCCAATGGTCCGCTATGGTCGCTACGCCCTGGTGAATACCGCTCCGGAAGCGGAGCAACGCGATCTGATGGCCCAGATCATCGATGTCAGCATTCCCGCCAACATGCATCCGTCCGTCCAGGACGCGATGCAGTATGTGGTCAGCCGCTCAGGCTACACGTTGTGCCCACCGAGCACCGGTCACGTAAACATCTTGTTCACACGTCCTCTTCCGGCTGCCCAGTACAAGCTCGGCCCAATGAGCCTGCGCAACACGCTGCAGGTACTGGCCGGTCCGGCATGGCAGGTCAAGGTCAACGAAGTAACGCGCGGTGTGTGTTTTGTACTGCGGCCAGGTTACCAACTGCCAGAGACGTCTAAGCCCGTGGCACTGGCTCAACCTGCGCAACCGGCCAGCACTGGATCAACCTCGGTAGCCAGCACCTCCTCTGCCGTTACTGTTGTAACTGCCCCGGCAACCGGAACCCCATTCAGCAAGGACACATCGCCTGCAGGGCAACCGCAAACCACGGTCGTCACGCAGGCAAAAGCGCAACCAGCTGCATCCATCAGCACCCCAGCCAAGGAAGGCACCCCTACACAGCAAAAGCCGACTCCTGTGAGCGCGGCTCCGGCGAAGGCCACATCTCAGACCACCGTCACCAAGAGCATCGTTTCGACCAGCCAGGCTCCTATGAAGCCTGAACCAGCAGCGAAACCCGTAGCAACCGCTGCGCCACAGCAAACGTGGAATGCACCTGTGGGCAGTACCTTGCGTCAATCGGTTGAAGACTGGGCCAAGCGGGCCGGCTGGCAGGTTATCTGGGTACCGGAGGACCTGGACTACCCCATCGAAGCACCGCTGAGTTTTACAGGCTCCTTCAGTTCGGCGGTCAGGCAGATATTCCCGCTGTACGACAACGCCAAACGGTCCTTTGTGGTGGACGGTAATGAGGGCAATGGTCAGCAGGTTCTGCACGTATCGGAGAGGAAAAAATGAGCATGCCCTTCATGCGTCAGACCGCTCTGAGTCTCGCTGTTCTAACGGCATCAGCATGCTCAGTGCAACGGGTGGATGAAGCCGCTGCGCGGGCAGAGGCTACCGCCGATTCTGCCGGCCGTTACGCGGCTATCCAGCGTAACAAGCAGCAACAGGAACGTCGGGACACAGTGATATTCAGCGACAAACCCTGGGTTTCAACGCAGCCAGTTGTTGCGAGACGAGGCATCCCCACCAAGTATGACTGTGAGGTCGCATATAGGCCTGCTGGCAGTGTCGGAATTGCTGAAATTGCCCAGTACATTTCCAGACAGTGCGGGATCCCTGTCCTGGTCTCGCCGGATGCGCTCAATCCTGGCCTGCTGAACGCTAATGCACCTGCACAGGGCAACAATGCGCCTCCAATCAGCACGGCCCCCAACCCTGATAGCCTGGCCGGGTTGCTGCCTGCAGGTATTACGGGCGGCTCCAACCTGGCGCAGGCCTCTCAGGGGAGAAGTTCTGACTTCGCATCCATGCTGACACCGAACCTCGTCAGTGGGTTGCGCTTCACAGGGAAAGCCTCGGGTCTGCTGGATGAGGTCACCGCGCGGCTGGGACTCACCTATCGATTCAATCCCACCTCACGGTCAGTGCAGGTCAGCTATTTCGACACCAAGGTGTTTGACGTCTACGCATTTGGAGACGTGCAGGAAATCAAAAGCACCGTCAGATCCGGTATGACCACCTCCTCAGGTTCGGGAAGTGGTTCGTCGAGCGGATCATCGTCAGGTAGCAGTTCCTCAGGCGTTTCGGGTGACTCGGGCAGCAACCAGAGCACTACAGTCACTCTCAACACATCGATCCTGACTGACATCCAGAGCAACGTGAGGGCAATGCTGAGTACCTCGCCGCCTGGTCGCATGTATCTGTCACCGTCGACCGGGACGTTGACCGTGACTGACCGGCCCGACGTGCTTTCGAACGTTGAGACCTATCTGGCCAAGACCAACCACGCGATCACCCAACAAGTGCTGTTCAATGTGAAGGTGTTTGAGGCGACGCTGACCGACACCGATCAGCTGGCTTTGAACTGGGCGGCCGTCTACAACTCGCTGAGCACAAAGTGGGGCCTGTCTCTCTCGAATACTGTGCCAGGCATCAGCTCGAGCGCAATCTCGGGCTCTGTTGGCATTGTCGATACGGCCAACTCTGCCTGGGCAGGTTCGAACGCGATCATCCAGGCAATCGCAGAGCAGGCCCGGATCTCGAATGTTCGATCGCCGTCTGTGACCACATTGAATCTGCAGCCTGCTCCGCTGCAGATCGGCAACGTCCAAGGCTACATCCCATCGGTTCAGACCAACACCACGGCGTCAGTGGGCTCCAGCACGGCAATTACTCCGGGCACTATCACCTCCGGCTTCAACATGACACTGCAGCCTCGCTTGATGGACGATGACGAGATGTTGCTCATGGTATCGATCAATATGAGCTCCAAACCTACCTTCGAGCCATTCACGAGCAACGGCTCCAGCGTCCAGATCCCCAACTACGATGCGAAAAGTTTGTCACCGAAGGTGAAGCTGCGCAGCGGTCAGACATTGATCCTGTCGGGCTTTGAGGAGCTCAGCGACAACACGGACAAGATCGGCACAGGTTCCCCCGGATTCTTCGGGCTTGGAGGTGGGCGTAAGCGCACCTCGTCAAAAAGCGTTCTGGTAGTGCTGATCACCCCGATTGTGACCAACTGACATGGCGAACCTGTTCTCTCTGATACGAAAGCGCGCTACTCGCCCCCCAACGCCCAGCGATGGCAAAGTTCAGATTCTGACTTATCACGGACGATCTTTCGTTACAGGCCTGCTGTGGCACCCGTTGGGTAGCCTTACCGGCTACATGAAGGAAGCACGCCAGTTTGGTCGCACCCAGCAAATGGACATCGTGGCCATCAGGCATACCGAGTCGGTGATTCAGGCTGGATTTGTTTCGCAGAATGACGGTGCAGTCAAAGGTATGTATTCCCTTGCAGCTGCACTCGCCGGGCAGCTGGGCGCATCGTGGCTGGCTGCCTGGAAGATCGAGGACGCCGAGGATAGATACGCCTTGGTCGCAGTGTACCGAGGTGCGGTCATACCCGGTGCAGACCTGGTAGGCAGCAGTGAGGAAATAAAAAAGAAGGTGGCTCAGCAACTGAGCCGCTCGATGAGCTTCGACAAGATTTTTCTCCCCCCGGAGTTTGGTCGCGGTGGCGAACAATTCGACCCTGAAGCATTGTTGCAGCCATCAAATCTCAAGCGCGAATACAAACTGACACCGCTGGCATTCGGCCTGTCCAGACAGGAACTGCTGAAAGCCGGGGTGATTGGTGCCTTGGTCGTGGCCGGCCTGATTGGGTGGCACCAGTGGAATGAACATAAGCTGCAACTTGCTCGTCAGGCGCAGCAAGCGGCAGAAGCTGCAAGGCAAGCCGAATTGGATGCCCTGAACCAGCGAACAAACTCCCCAGTTGTGATCGAGGCGCTTGTACATCCGTGGGTAAAACAGCCTTCTGTCCCAGTATTTCTTAGAGGCTGTAGCGGCGCAATTGACCAGTTACCACCGGCAATCGAAGGATGGCTATTCGTTTCCGCTAAATGCGACGGAACGCTGATGTCGGCCAACTACAACCGCACCGGCAACAGCACCACGATGGCTTTCAGCGCAGCTACGGCGGGCTACTTTGCTGATACGCCAGCGTTTTACGACGAAGGCAACATGGCCGCGGTGAAGCTCACCTTCGAGCTGCCGCTGGCGGGTGATGACGTTCTGAACCCGGCAACGCAGGCCTTGGACAGCATCACTTCATGGCTGCAAGCCCAGAACGTCCAGCCCAAGATCACGGAAGTACCTGTGACGGTTGTCCAGCCACCAGCTTTGCCTGGCCAGCCAGCCCCTCCACCACCACCGCCTCCGGATTATCGACACTTCGAGATCCGCTACACGAGCCTGTTACCGCCAGCGACTGTTCTTCAAGGCGTGGAAAGCACGGGCATGCGCCTGCGTGAAATCAAAACCGACTTTCAAGACGGCAAATTAACCTGGAACGTCATAGGTGACCTCTATGTGCATTAACCCTCGCGCCTCCATTCTGATGACGTTTCTATTGTCCTGCGTGGCTGCCGGCAACATGGCCGTCGCTGCCGACCCATCTCCCACCGACCTGAGCCGGATCAACATTGGTGAGTTGTCCCAGGTGCAGAGTGAAACCCTGCTCTTCACAGCACAGGCGGCGCGGGCTCGTGCCAAGGAAGACATCGTAAACGGAGCCAAAACAACCACGTCTGTGCCGGTTCAGACTACGCAGAACGCTTACACGACCCCCGCCCCGGCCAGCAACAGCACACCGCAGTTGCCGGTGGTCAAGACCGTGTTCAGGATGAATAACGCTCTGTATGCAACGTTACTGTACAGAAGTGGTTTCGAGGTCGATGCATCTGTTGGTAATGCTGAGCTGCCAGGAGGATTCAAGGTAATCAGCGTGTCACTCGACAGCGTGGTACTGGGCCATGACGGACGCCGATATCCATTAGGTTTCTCGACCCGGGCACCAAGTGGCTCGGTTGACGCGCCCCAAATGTCACTGCAGACACTCAAGCCTGTAGCTCCGGGGCAGCCCTCGGCTATGAGTCCGCTGTCCAGCATGTCGCAGGAGTTTCAGCGATGAGCGGCGCGGTACGAATTGAGCCAGACATTGAGGCTGATCCGTTGGCACGCCAGGTCGCCCGGCCGACCGCAGTCGTGCAACCGATCACCATTGCCATGCAATCTGACGTGGTCGGAACCGTCCTGACTGCGGAGGGAAATCGGTGGGGGGACATCACCAGCGAGTTGCGTCAGCTCGTTGCCTTGTTAGCACCTGCCCCAGAGGCTGAAGAAGCAGAATTGCTCGTGTCGTCTCAGCACATGCACGACCCTTATGTGATGGCATTTATGGACCGCCTGGACCGAGCCGGCGTGCCGTTTCAGACCATCAGCAGCACGCTCAGCGACATCAAGTCTCTGTATCAGAATGCGGGTAAAGCTTTCGCCGGATCTATAGACAGTACCCAGCGTCAACAAGAGGTGATTCGTATCATCGGCGCGGCCCATGCACGACGTGCTTCCGACGTTCACTTCATCGTTGGCCACGAAATCACCTACATCAAGTTTCGTGAGGACGGTCTCTTGCGGGAGTACGGGCAGATCCAGAGCGCCGTAGGAAACGAGCTTTGTTCTTCACTTTTCAACTCAATGTGCGACGTCAAATCTGAGGGCTACTATCAACCGGAACTGAAACAAGATGCGCGCATGGCTCGCACCTTCCTCGATCAATTGGGACTGTCAGGGGCCCGTGTAGCAACCCGCCCTCTGGTCGAAGGGCCTTTGATGGTGCTGCGACTGATTTATGACGATCAGGAGAAACAGTCCGTCGACGATCTGGGATTTCTGCCAGAACAGAATTTGCTGTTCAAGCGGCTGAGAAGTCTTCCTTACGGCGTGATCATATTGACCGGTCCGACTGGATCAGGGAAATCGAAGTCGCTCCAGGTGCAGATCAACCTTCTGGCTGAAGAGTGCAAAGGCACAAAACATATCCTGACCGTTGAGGACCCGCCCGAATATCCGATGCGTGCAAATCAGTCCCCTCTTGGCAGCAATGAGTCATGGGGAGAATCCATTACAAACTCCGTGCGACTCGACCCCGACATACTGATGTATGGGGAGATTCGAGACCTTGAATCAGCTCAGGGGGCACTGCGAGGGGGGATGACCGGCCACCTGGTTTTATCGACTCTGCACACCAACAACGCTGTAGCAGCAATTCCTCGCCTGATCGACATGGGGGCTGATACAAGCCTGGTCACCGACCCTACACTCATTGTCGGCCTTATCAACCAGTCACTGCTGCCAACGCTGTGCAAGAAGTGTCGCGTGCCTGCGCGCAGCCAGATCAGTACCTTGGATCCGCAGCTGGTCGAGCGGCTCGAAAAGATGACCGTGCTGGATCAGGTCTATCTGGCTGGGCCGGGTTGCTCTCTATGCCGTGACGGGGTGAACGGCAGGGCCGCTGTCGCCGAGATTCTTCTCCCGACCCACCGGTTCATGGAGGAGATCCGAAAGAATGGCCCAAGCGCTGCGCGCCAGTATTGGGTCAAGCACATGGGTGGTATCACGAAGGTTGCCCACACGCTCATCAAGATAAATACAGGGCTGATTGACCCGCGCATGGCAGAGGCCGTAGTCGGTCCATTGGATTTTGACAGCTACATGCTGGATGCCGAAGCGCCTGAGGCAGAAGTCCATGCTCAGTAAGGTGATGGATGCCTGGTCTGGGCTTGTAGATGGCTTTTACAGGAACCAGTTTGGAGGCAATGAGCGGATCCGGCTTTACGAGAGCATGACCGCTCTGCTCGAGAACGGGGTGCCGCTCGACCTGGCTCTTGATCGTATTGGATCGATCTACAGTGATGGAGGCCGACGTGCTCGACATCCGATCGCGCTTGCCAGCTATGGCATAGGCAAAGCTGTGGACGGCGGCAAGACGCTGGCCCAGGCCTGCCTTAACTGGGTGCCTTATCAGGAGCACGCCGTTATCAGCGCCGGCGAGAAGTCAGGGAACTTGATCCAGGCATTCAGCGACTGCGTGCGGATCATCGAGGCTCGGCAAAAAGTGATGAGGCTGGTGGTCTCAACGGCCTCGTACCCGGTTTTTGTCTGGAGCCTGATGGCCTACTTGCTGAACGTAATCGCCACCCGGGTGGTGCCGGCCATGAGCCGCTCATCCAACCCAGAAGCCTGGTCCGGCGCACCCATGGTTCTGCACATGATCGCCACCTTTGTGACTAACTGGGGACTTCTGACTTTGTGCCTTGTGGTAGTCCTGGTTGTCACCAGTGTCGTCACTCTGCCTTACTTCCGTGGCCCTTGGCGGACAAGGCTGGAGATCTTGCCTCCCTGGTCAATCTACAAAGCGCTCCACGGCTCAACGTTCCTCCTCAATATCGCAGTCATGCTGCGAGCAAACATCGATCCGCTCGGAGCGTTGGACACGTTAAAGCGTGGGGCAAATCCGTGGCTGCGTGAACGCCTGGAAGCCGCCCACTACGGGGTTCGGATGGGTAAAAACTTTGGGGAGGCTTTAGATCTTTCCGGGCATGAATTCCCAGACCACGAAGCGATTCAATTTCTGATTGTTCTCTCCACTACGCAGAGCTTCTCGGCTGCAGTGCACCGCTACAGCCTTCGCTGGTTGGAGATATCACTGAAACAGGTCGAGCGTTACGCAAAGACACTGTCCCTCGTATCCATGGTTCTGATCGGCCTGTTGATGATTCTGGTCATGGTCGGGGCCTACAGCATGACCGGCAATGCCACACAAGGCATGACGCACTGAGCACTACACCCGTTACCCACATACCCAGGACCACACACATGCAAAACACCACTCACTCCGCTCGGGCGAACCAGATCGGTTATATCTCGATTGAATTGCTCTTCGTTCTCATCGTTATCCTGATCGGGATGGGCTACGCCCTTTACAACGGTTGGGGCGCGATGGGCAGTTCGGACGTCAACAACGAACAGGGTAACGTCGGTCAATTGATCGCGAACACTCGCAAGCTCAAAGGCAGTACCGGTTACGGAGCGTCAGGGACCGATCTGATCGCCCAGCTCAGCTCGATACGTGGCCTGCCCAATATGTCGTTCTCCAGCGGCAAGCTCTACAACGCCTGGAGTGGCCAGGTCACTGTGGTTGCCAACGGGATGACATTCACCGTGACCGAGGCCGGTTTGCCCCAAGATGCCTGTGTGACACTGGCCACGAAGATTGGACGCGGGCAGAAGGTCACCACCTCTATCAATGGCGGCACAGCTGTGAACGGCGAGGTGAGTTCAGCTGCTGCCACCAGTGGCTGCTCTACTGATAGCAACACGTTGGCTTGGACGGCCTACTGAGCATGAACCCAATTATCGACACGCCTTTTAGTGACCTCTACTTGGGGCCGGATTTTACGGACGTAAAAGGCCTGGATGGCCAGAGCGGACGTGTCGAGGCTCCGGAAAACTGGAAAGAAAGCGCCCTGCTATTACGGGAGGAATGCGCAAAGCATTTTGAAGTGCATCAGGATCCTGAGTTCTCGTTGATCAAAGAAGGAACGGTGCTTCGCGTCACTCAGATACCCGATGCCTTTGGCCAGGCCGTGTTCGTACTGCGCAGATCAAATGCGCAGGTCCGGCGGTTCGACCAATTGGGTTTTCCTGAAGACCTTGTCGAATCGCTGCTTACGAAGCAGGTGCGCGGCCTGGTGATTTTTTGCGGCGAGATTTGCACCGGTAAGACGTCAAGCGCAGCTTCGCTGATCATCGCCAGGCTAAATGCGTGCGGTGGGATCGCGTTGGCTGCAGAGGATCCAGCTGAGACAGATTTGAACGGTCGTCACGGACCTGGTCGTTGCATCCAGATGCAGGTTTCGAGACGCAATGGCGGGTATGAGGAGGCTTTGATGAGAGGCCTCCGCTCTGGCGCGGACATGATGCTTATCGGTGAGATCAGAGACACCCCCACGGCAGTTCAGGCAGTGCGAGCGGCAATCAATGGCCTGTTCATCATCACCACAGTTCACGCGGGAACAGTACCGCAGGCGATCGAGCGAGTAGCGACTCTTGCGGAGCCGGCCATCAGCAACGTCCGATCAATTCTGTCACAGGGTTTGGTAGCTGTAGCTGCGCTTGCCCTCGAAGGTGAAGGCGAAATGCGACATCTGAAGATCCAGAGCCTTTCACTGACTGGACCTGACGGCCCTGGTATTCGAGAGAAGATCCGATCAAATCAAATCGCAATGATTAGCCAGGATGTGGATCAACAATCGAACAGGAGCCTCTGGGGATGAATGTTCTCAAGCATAGCCAGACCAGAAAGAATGGTTTTGTGGTGATCGAGCTGCTCTTCGGCCTGATCATTTTCGCCATTGCGTCGGCCATAGGCGTCTCGCTGATGGCCGACAGGATGGATGCGCAGAACTATCAAATCGCAGCTCAGCAACAGCAGCAGATCGCAGAGGCCGCTTCTAAATACCTGAAGGACAATTTCGCAACGGTCTATGGATCGGCGGGCACAACCACGCCTGCGACGATTACCCCTCAGATGCTACGCAACACCAACTATCTGCCAGCCAGCTTCAGTGACACAAATGCATTCGGTCAGAGCTACGTGGTGCTTGCTCGAAGGGTCAACGTCAACCAGCTCGAATCCATCGTGATCACTACCGGTGGCCAGGCTATCGATGAGATCGGTACCCGGACGATTGCGGAAAATATGGGTGCGCCGGGTGGCTTCATCCCGTTCAACAACACCGGCGTTATCCAAGGAGTACGAGGCGGCTGGCAACTTGCGCTGAGCAACTATGGGATCAACCCAGGCGTTGGCCACACTGCAAGTGCCTTGTTTCTCCAGGATGGCACGCTCTCCAACGACTACCTGTACCGCAACGCCATCCCAGGAAAGCCTGAACTCAATCGCATGAACACGGCGCTCAGTATGGGAGGAAACAATGTCAACGATGTGGCTGCATTGAACGCCTCTGGAACAGTGACGGTTGGAGGTAATGTCGACACTGCTGGGTCAGTGAACGCCGTTGGCAACGTGAGTGCCTCGGGATCTGTCACAGCCCAGGGGAATGTGAGTGCGTCGGGGAGCGTCACAGCCCAGAGCAACGTCATCGCTGCAGGTGATGTATACGCGCAGTCGGTGAATGCCTCGGCCAACCTCACGGGGGCGGCTGCCCGCATATCAGGCGAGACTGTCACAGGCGGTTGGTTTCGCACTCAGGGCGACACCGGCTGGTACAGCGAAAAATGGGGTGGTGGCTGGTACATGAGTGACTCGGACTGGGTTCGGGTCTACGGCGACAAGAACCTCTACACAGCCGGGAACATCCGGGGTGGGACAGTGACTTCGGAAGGTCGCGCGACCGTCGGTGAATACCTGCAGCTGAATGGCGTTGCAACTGCCGGCACTGCCTGTGCTGCAAACGGTATGGTTGGTCGAACCAGTACGGGTCGATCCCTTTCTTGTGATAACCAGGTCTGGGTGGTGAACGGTTCCAGTGCCCCTACCTGCACGGCAAAAACCATCCCCGGCTACGACGCAAACGACGTCACTACCTACGCTTGCCCAGTCGGCTACACAAAAGTTGGTTGGGACACGGCCGGCTCAGGCCAACGATTCAGCAGTACCCCAGGAATCGTGGTCGGCCAGAACGATTACGCCACCATTTTCTGTTGTCAGTTCTGACCAGGCTCATAACTGTCATCGAGGACGTAGAGTGAACATTTACTGGCTTGCAATGGTGGTGATTACAGCAGTGCTCGGAATGGTTTATGAGAAGTCACACCAGGCAGAACAGAGCTCCCAGACCGTAGAAATCTCCTTGATTGCTCATAACGTCCTCGTCTACAGAAATGCCTTGGCCGAGTATGCCTACGCTCACAAAGCTGCATCAGGAACGGTGGCCGATAACCAGTTGGCACTGCCCACCTGGTACGCGCGTTACCCTGGGGTGGAGGGAGTGATCGATGCTGGACGAAGTTACGCGTTCGTCGGATCCCCTCCTCCCGGTCTTGTTTCAGAGATGATCAATTTGACTGGGGGGTCGCTGGCCATCGGAACGGCGTCGTCTGGCAGCCTTGTCACCCCGTCATCTGGTAACGTGGGGGTCGCACTGCCGGCGACAGTACCCAACGGCGCAGCCGTGGCGTACCAATGAGTCAATTGACGGATCGTCACAGATGCGAACAGAAAGGCAGCAGGGGCGCATGCCCCTGCTGGTGTTGCTTAGACTTGTTGAATTAGTCGAATCAGACGAATAGACCAGTAAACGGTCTGCAGCGCTCTAATCAACTCTTCAGGTATGAATCGCAGCATGGCGATGTCCTCGCAGAGTGAATGGGATCAGGATTAGGCTCCTGACATATCCACACGACAGCGAGTAAACCCCCTAGAGGAGTTGACGCAGAGGGTTACCAGCAATACTCTGAGATTTCCTAGGTCCCGTTGTATGCGTCATGTGTTGCACCGATGTTAAACGCAAGAAAATTGCATTGCCACCTGATAAAGACAGTGATGCACTCTGCCCCCGCCTCGCGCGGGGGTTTTTATGACTACGCGATTTTCGTAGAAATGGTGTTTTGAGGTATCTGGAAGCATCCGGGAGACCTCTACGAGCCTTTCCGTCAAATTTCGAGATTTGGAGTGAGCAGTAATTACCAACCTTAATTCTCCGACGAGTGGTAGTGGTTGAAGGGTGGCCCACAATCCGCGGTTCTCAGTATTTGACTTTAAACGTCGGAGAGTCTTCCGGTCGCTGGCCGCGTCGATCATACAAACGCGTCGTGCTGATGTTTGCGTGCCCCAGCCAGATCTGCACCTTGGCAATGTCCGCGTCATGCTCAAGCGCGTTTGTCGCCGCCGTGGCCCGCAAACCATGGACGCCCAGACCATCAACCTTGATGCCGGCAGACATCGCCCAATGACACACGATCTTATAAATGCCATCGGCGCTCAGCCCGGTACCAGAGGCGCGACCTCGTAGTGACCTAAACAGCGACCCATTCCCTGCTCCTCGCTCAAGATCCTTTTCCATATATGCGTAGATACGTTCGGCGGCCACGGGGTGCAGCGGTAGCCAGCGCAGCTTGCCGCCTTTGCCGTTCACCCGCAGGTGCTTAATGCCCCGTCGCTCCTGCAAGTCGCTGGTTTTCAACTGCGCGCCCTCCTCCCGGCGCAGGCCGTGGTACAGCAGCACGGCCAGCACAGCACGATCTCGTAGTCCCTTGAGGCTGTCAGCCGGCGGCGCATCGAGAAGCGCCTTGGCCTGGTGGTCCGCGAGCGCGGGCGTCTTCCCTTCGTTGCTTTCGATCCGGGGCCGCTTGACGCCGTGGACCGGATTGCCCCCTGCCACTGCATTGTTCTCGAGCAGATGATCAAACAGGCTGGCAAGCGCGGCGAGTTTACGCCGGATCGTTGCTCCGGCCAGACCACGCTGCTCCAACCGAGCGCGCCAGGCCAGGACATGTGCGCGCGTCACGGCCCGAAACTCTTCGGCCCCGGCCAAGCCGACGAAACTGCAGAAGTCTTGTAGGTCGATCTGATACGCCCGGCGGGTACGTGGATTATCGATATTGGCAAACCACTCCACGGCTGAGGGTACAGCCGTCAGTTGCTGGAACTCCGCCGCCGTAAGCCGACGTCCGCCATCCTCAATTGAGATCAATTCTCCCGGCATGGACCGTACTCCGCGTCCCATTTAGCCTTAATAGCAGGCCACTCATCCGATGCCATGAGCTCACGCTGCAAGCGCTCATGGATCGGCTCAGGCACTAGGTGCTGCCAGCGATCCATTTCGGCGATCATTTCCATGCTACGAATCTCATCTCCGATTACGGCTCCCACCGCCGCAAAACGTATCCGCGCCTTGTGCCAGAATCCATCTGATGTGCCAAATTGATACAGGGGCACTATGGGCAGGTGGTGCTTTTGCCAGAGTTGCCAGAGCGCGCTTAAGGCGAACCCGCGTCGTCGATAATCTGCGTCGATTTCGATCTTGTCGATGTAGAGCCGGTCCTGCAGCGGGTTGATGCAGTAATCAATGTGGCCCACTCGCTTGCCCTCGACCTCCAGCCTGGCCAAATAGTCCATCCCAGGGAAAACGAAGTTGCCTCGTGGCGCTGCTTGCTCCTGAACCAACAAACTCAACTTGTGCGCCACCTGAATCATCATTTCAGCTTCGCGTCTATGAAAATAATGCCGAACTGGCTCAATGATAGACATACGGTCAGCCCTCCTGAATTAGCGTGATAACGTATTTCTTACATTGGTAAGTAACGGCCATAACCGACAATGGTACGCATGCGCCGCCGGGGGACGTGGTGTCAACGAGCTGACGAACAGCCATAATCCTTCACGATTTCTAGCCGATAGCTTCAAGACCAGGCCTCTGGCCATCTTGCAGTGGGAAGTCCTATGCGGCTCAGAAATATAAACCTCGCTCCACGCGCCACCTTGTTTTTTTCGGCCATCATTTTGCTGGTCGTGGTCTTGGGCGTCATCGCCATACTGCAGATGGGCAAGCTTCGCGATACGGAAAAGGATGTCGAACTGAATTGGCTACCCAGTATTCGGCAAACCGCGATGATGAACTCCACCGTCCTTCGCGTCCGGTTGGAGACCCAGCGGGCCGTTGCCGATCCTCAAACCGTTCAGCAGACCATCGTCAAATTTCCTGCCTACCGGAAAGCCATGAAGGATGCGGTCTATAACTATGAGACCCTCATTGCGAGTGACCAGGAGCGACAGTTGTTCTTGGCCGTGAAAAAGTCCTACGACGATTACGCAAGCCAACTGGATCTGCTGGAACCTTTGTTGAAGGCAGGCGACACCGCTTCGATTGTCAAACTCGTCGCTACCGGTATACGTCCCCTCACGAACCAAATGGAAACTCAGGTCGAGGAATTAACACAATTCAATAACAAAGGCGCTGCGCTTGCCGGTGTTCAAGCGACGCAAGTTTATGATTCAGGTCTTTACATCGTCATCGGCCTGATTATCTTCGTCGCGCTCCTGACTCTTTGTTTGGCAACTCTTCTAACCAAAACGATTACGTCGCCCATCGGGAGCGCCCTTAGCGTCGCCGAACGCATTGCCTCAAGCGATCTGACGAAGGAGGTTGAGGTAAGCGGTACCGACGAGGCAGGCAGGCTTTTGAGCGCGTTGGCCACGATGCAGCAGAACCTTCGAAGCACGATCATGCAGATCGCTGACTCCTCATCCCAACTGGCTGCCGCCTCGGAAGAAATGACCGCGGTGACTGAGCAATCCAGCCTTGGCCTGGTGTCGCAGAATGATGAAGTAAATCAGGCTGCAACTGCTGTCACCGAGATGAGCGCTGCAGTGGACGAGGTAGCACGCAATGCCGAATCAGCTTCCGAAGAGTCCAGGAAAGGTCAGGGCTATACGGAGGTTGGTTTGGAGCGTGTATCGCAGACGCTTAAGTCCATCGAAAAGCTGTCGAGCAACGTGCGCGACACCAGCGAGCAGATCACTGGCTTGTCCAATCGTGCACAGAACATTTCCAAAGTGGTTGAGGTGATCAGAGCCATTGCTGAGCAGACCAATCTGCTTGCGCTCAATGCCGCGATCGAGGCCGCTAGGGCGGGTGAACAAGGCCGAGGCTTCGCAGTCGTTGCTGACGAAGTTCGAGCCCTCGCTCACCGCACGCAAGTGTCTACGCAAGAAATTGAGCAGATGATTCAGGCCATTCAGAACGATTCTGACCAGGCCGTGAAGGCGATGGCCACCAGCAGAGAACTGGCTGCAGAATCCCTAAGCGTCGCAGGCGATGCCAGCAGTTCGCTTGACCAGATCGCGACAGCTATTACGGGCATCAACGAGCGTAACATTCTCATCGCCACCGCTTCGGAAGAACAGGCGCACGTCGCCCGGGAAGTCGATCGCAATCTGGTTAGCATTCGCGAGCTGGCCTCCCAAAGTTCTGCAGGTGCAAGCCAGACTGCAAGCGCTTGCAACGAGATGTCGAAGCTTGCGGTTAGTCTGAATCAGCTGGTCAATCGTTTCAAGGTTTAAGGTATTCACGTACGTCAGCGGACTCGTCCGATGTCCTTGGATATCGGACCTAGACTGTCGACTGTGCCTTGGCGATATACCGTCCTCCCTGAGCGTGAGCCTGCAGGGATTGCACAGTCTATTGGCTATTGGGTTGATCGGCTGTTTGTGTTTTGTGGGGTGGGTGACGTTGCGGGCCCGTGAAGATGTCCCGTAGGATCGTTGATCTGAATTGTCTTCCCATGCTGCCATCCATCCGCACCTGGATCTGCTTTGGGGATCTGAATATCGGCTCGTTGAGCTTTGATTGCCGACTTGACGATTCCCAAGCGTTGGTTGCGTTGTTGCTGCATTGCGGGATCAGCCTGGCCGTCAGCTGTGAACCCCATCATCAGTTGTGGAACACCTAGGGGAAGTGTTTTGTCTTGATCGGTGTGCCAGGTGTGCCACGTCTTGCCATGGGTATGAGCCAGTCGCTCCACCCGGTCAGCAATCTGAGTGACTCCACAGCAATTGAGCTTCATGGCCTGAAGATTGGTTGATAACAGATCGGGGATTCGCCACTTGCCTTTAGGCCTCAGTGTGGACTAAACACTATGCCGCCATTGCCGGAGCTGGTGAGGTGATTCAAAGAGACGGAACTTAGGAACTTGGGGATTTTCCGAATAAGGGAACTTCGTCACATTCCGGGAAAGGAATTGCCCATGCCACACTCCGCTCATTATCGAATCGAGTACGTGCACAATGGTGCCGACAAGAGCTTTTACGTCAGCGCGGAAATCATGAGCAATGCTGAGGCCTGGCACTGGGCTGCAGTGGATTCGGGGGTAGCGCAGATCCCGAAATATCGCCGAGACAGGGTCCAGATCGTTAGCAAGCCACTCGCCAAGCGGCACGGTATTGTCCAGGTGCAGTGGTCGCACGCTTAGTAGTCAGCTCAGTCTCGCATGGTGTATCAATGCACCATTAGAGCAAGCTGGCGGGCTTTGACGGCTGCACTGAACAAGAACGAATAGTCATCTGACCCCGTTGGGCCCCTCCAGCACTTGCCTCACCTTCTTAGCCAGATCGATGGGCACGTAAGATTTGGATAACATCAAAATCCCCCCGCATCCGTAGGCTCTAGCGAGTTTTCGGAATAACCAGTTTTCAGCGACACCTTTGGAGTGGGGTAAAAGCGCTTGGCTTCCCGGGCCAGCGTCACGCCTTTCATTCCACCAGGAATTGATCAGGTCGTAAGCGTCTGCCGAACACATCTTGTACCAGCCCGTTTGGTGTAGACGGACGCTCGAAACACCCTGTCGAGGCTATCGCGCTATTCGGTTTCGATGGCAGCTTGCTCCCCCTATGCTCTTGACTCGTCTAGGAGCAGCAACCAGAGCGAACCCCAGCAGCAGGTTCAAAAAGTGACTCAACAATCGTGCAGTCTGGAGTGTTCGAACCTAAGCATGTTGACTCACACATACCTGCCATTGAGAGCAGCTCTACCCGGATTTGCTGAAGCTTTGCTACCTTCGACTCTACTTCCGCTAGGTGCTTCTTGACCACCGAAAGCGCGTCAGCGCACGGACGATCAGCATCTGCTGCGAGCGCGATGAGTTCTCGGATATCTTCGAGCGGGAAACCCAATTCACGATTCTGCCGGATGAAGACGAGTCTTGATCGATGCTTTTCAGTATAGATTCGATGACGCCCAGTCGACCGCAGGGCGGGAGGTAAAAGGCCTATTTTCTCGTAGTAGCGAATCGTTTCAATGTGGCAACCCGTTGATTTCGACAGCGCCCCGATTCCTGACATGCAAACTCCCCAAGCATTTTCTTGAACCTGTAGCAGCTACAGATATTAACCTGTCTTCAGAAAATAATTTCACGCGCTTGAAGGGCATTTTGTGGACAGAGAACAGCTAGAGACTAACCAGATTCCCATTTACTTCGTCGCGGTCATTGTCGCGGCCCTCGGAGGCCTGCTCGCCCCCAATGCGTCTGAAGCATTAGGGTCGACGGTGACACCCACCATCGCAGTGCTGATGTACGCCATGTTTCTACAGATCCCGTTCTTGGATCTCCGTAATGGCCTCGCAAATAAGCGTTTCATGGCGGCGCTGCTCACAGCCAACTTCGTGGCCATCCCCTTGCTGGTTTGGGCATTGACGATGGGGATAACCAATCACCCGGCGATTTTGGTGGGTGCCCTGTTGGTCTTGCTGACGCCTTGTATCGACTATGTGGTGGTTTTTACCCATATCGGTAAAGGCGACTCCAAACTCACTCTGGCGGCCACCCCATTGCTTCTTTTGATGCAGCTTGTACTGCTGCCGGTGTACCTGACCTTCATGCTGGGTAACGACTCAACAGTGGTCATTTCTATAGGCCCATTTGTTGAGGCCTTTGTGATGCTGATCGCTTTGCCTTTGGTCTTAGCGGTAGCAACAGCTGCCGGGGCAAAGAGATCACGCATCGTTGAAAGCTGGAACAACGCATGGGCCTGGATGCCTGTACCGGCTATGGCGGCTGTATTGGTCGTGATGGGTAGGCTGCCCTGGGCGCTAGGCTCAGTTTCACTACACGTCGTGGGCTCGCTGGTAATGACGGCTGCCGGGCTTCTGTCCTATCAAATAATCAACACGCGCTGAGGAGAGGAACATGAAAGCTTTTCTGGTGACCTTCTTTACTCAACAGAATCGTCGCTATCAGGGAAAGATGCTCGGCGACTGGGTCGTTGATTTGGCGAAAGAAATGGGACTGCGGGGTGCGACTCTGTCCACAGGTATCGAAGGCTTTGGGCATACCGGCCGGCTGCATTCCTCGCATTTTTTTGAACTAGCGGATCAGCCTACCGAAATTCGTATGGCCATTACCGAGGACGAATCTGAACAGTTATTCAAGCGATTGGAGCTTGAAGATATCTCGTTGTTTTACATAAAAACCCCAGTTGAGCTGGGCTTCGTCGGAACAGAGGTCACCTAGTTTGGCCCTCTTTCGTAAGCGGTGACTCGAAGACGCCTTCGCTTGCCTCGTACTCCGAAACACGATTTTACATTTTGGACAGACCTAGCTAAGATCGGCGCATTGGAGATGGCATTCCTCCATTAACAAACCGCTGCGCCCGTAGCAGCTGATGATGCCTACAGAAACCTGATCAAACCAGGTCTGTAGGCGTTCGCGCTTAGAATCCCTTCTTTGGTCAGGCCCACTTATTTTTTGTGGCTGGCCAAATGTCTAAATTTCGACGACCTGAACAACTCGACTTACTGCCCTATATAGCGAAATGGCTTGCGCTTGCTGGTCTTGTAGCTCTTTTGGCAGGCTCTGCTTCTGCGTTATTCCTGCTTTCTTTGGATCATGCCACCCAGTGGCGAGAAACCCATCCCTGGGTAATCTGGCTCCTGCCAGTGGCCGGCTTTGCTGTGGGACTTGCATATCACTTGATAGGCAAACCCGTTGATGCCGGAAACAACCTGATCATCGATGAGATCCATGATCCTAAGAAGATCGTGCCTTTGCGCATGGTGCCGATGGTGCTGATCGGAACCGTGGTTTCCCACCTTTTTGGTGCATCTGTGGGACGTGAGGGGACGGCGGTGCAAATGGGCGGTGCCCTTGCCGATCAACTGACGCATGTCTTCCGTCTGCGCCGCGAAGACCGTCGGGTGATTCTCATGGCCGGTATCAGTGCTGGCTTTGCGTCCGTCTTCGGCACCCCTCTTGCCGGGGCTTTATTCGGACTTGAAGTATTGGCCATTGGACGTATGCGTTACGACGCGCTTTTCCCTTGCGTGGTTGCGGCAATCGTTGCTGACCAGGTGGGGCAAGCCTGGGGCGTGGTTCACACGCATTACGTCATTGGCGAAGTGGTTCCGGTGCAGCTGTGGAGCGTCATGGCTGTGGTGGCAGCTGGGATTGTCTTTGGCCTTACCGGCCTGCTATTCGCGACTGCGACCCACAAGCTCGGAGCCTTCGTTAAGCGGCTTATCACCTATTCACCATTAAGACCCTTCGCCGGCGGCCTGCTGATCGCAGTCGCAGTGTGGGCGCTCGGTAGTAACCATTACATCGACGTTGATAAGTACATCGGGCTAGGCATTCCGAGCATCGTCCAATCCTTTCAAATGCCAATGGCCCCTTGGGACTGGCTTGGAAAGATGGTGTTCACCGTTGTCTCCCTGGGGACTGGATTCAAGGGCGGCGAAGTCACACCGCTGTTTTACATCGGTGCCACCTTGGGGAATGCGCTGGCTCCCCTCTTGCACCTTCCCTTCGGCATGCTGGCTGGTATCGGCTTTGTCGCCGTCTTTGCCGGTGCAGCTAATACGCCACTGGCAACCATCGTTATGGCCATGGAGCTCTTCGGGCCCGAAATTGCTCCGCTTGCAGCCATTGCCTGTATCGCAAGTTACCTCGTATCCGGACACACCGGGATCTATCACGCCCAGCGCGTCGGCCACAGCAAGCATCACCGTCCTCTTCCGGAGGAAATCCGGCTCTCTGATATCAAGCAATTTCATGCTCAAAGTGAATCCGCCAGCGAGCGGAAAGTGACTCTTGCGGGGGAAGAGAAATGATTGAACATCACCAAGATCGCCTGACAGCTTTGCAACTCTATTTTCCTGGCGCTAGCCGGGCTCGCGTGACCAGCTTCTGGCACCACCTAAGCGCACCTGCACTAGCCCAGCACCTCCTTAAAGTTGCTCAAAAAGCAAGAATTGAGCAGGTCATGCTCAAGACGATTTCTGCAGGTTATTTGCCAGGCCATCGCATCTCCCATCATCACCCGGAGCTTGGCGATATGCGTCATCCCCAGTGTCTGGAATTGCTAGATACAGAGGACAAGCTGCGCGCATACCTGCGCGACCACGCTGACGAGTTACGCAAGGTGCGAGCAGTTCTTCTCTTATGTGAGTTACCGCTCACTGACGCGTCGTAATTCAGTTTGAAAACAGCTCGGAAATGAAGAGGTAAGGCCGACCGAAGCGTCGGTCACTCGCGACATTAGAGGATGTAGCTATGAACGGCTTTCAACTGACGTTTTTCACCGAACAGAGTACCAACTACCAGCACCTTCCACTGGGAGAGTGGTTGGTCGAGTTCGCCAAGCGAGAGGGCGCGTTGGGTGCGACGTTGGTGAGCGGTACAGAGGGGCTAGATCATTTGGGGCATTTGCATACGGCGCATTTCCTCGGCGGTGCCGACCATCCCGTCACGGTGACTATATCCACTGATGAAATTGGGTGCGACAGGTTGCTGGAGGCATTGGCCAAGGAGTCGTTTTCACTGAGCTATATCAAATTGCCCATCGAATACGGTCGAGTGGGCCAGGCGAAAAACTAAAAAACGCACCTTGTTGGACAACCGATAAAAAGGATAAACGCCATGTACCGAGTTTATAACCTACGTCCACAGCCAGCCCCCGCTAACTGGGCTCATGACAACAGGCAGCTCCTCGTAGGACTGGTTTTTTGGTCGCTTTTTCTGGCGGGCATCGCAGACAATCAAAAGATTTCGAGCGAGGGGTGGTACGTCGTCACCCCGCTCGAAGGCGCATTAGTCACGATGCGTATGCCCAGTGAAAAGTCCTGCAAGGCCGACGTAGCCCAGACCTGCGTACCGGGCTACGAGCTGAGAGCACAGCAACATTGAGCGCGATGGCGGTTGGCAATCCAAAGATGAGATCGCGAAATGGAGCTCACCGACGTCGGCTCATCAAAATCATTTTAGAGAATTGGGAGACCACATGAGCGCAGTGACGCTGAGCATCGTATTCGGGCTTGTGATGGGCAGGTTTTTCACAGGATCCGTCTATGAGTTCGCCGCGCTTTTCATCGTAAGCGTTGGAGTGTCCTTGCTGACCTTTCATCTGCTAAATCAAAGGCGCGTCAGGCTACAAGCCCAGACGGCGTATTGCTGCTCTGTAATGGTTGCTTCAAACCAAATGATGGAGCTTTTCCAGATGGCAAAAAGAGGGCAGTTCATGCCCTTGGTGGGAGAGATTCCTGAACTAATTATTGGAGGCTTCTTGGTTCCCGCAATTGCGGTGTCGGCAGTGCAGCTGTTCAGGATACTCATGGAGAGCTGACGTCCGACATAGAGGCCTCTCAACGGATTCAAATGGTTAATGACGCTCCCGAATCGTTACTTGGAGAAGATCAATGAAAACGCAAATCCAGGCCATTCATGCACGTGAAATTCTCGATTCACGCGGTAACCCTACCGTTGAAGTCGACGTCACCTTGGAGTGCGGCGCCATGGGCCGGGCTTCAGTACCGTCCGGTGCCTCTACAGGCGCTCACGAAGCAGTTGAGTTGCGTGACAAAGATACACAGCGGTACTCCGGCAAGGGAGTGTTAAAGGCCGTTAGCAATGTGAATACCGAAATACTTGAGTCTCTGAGGGGCATGAATGCGATTGACCAGGAACAAATTGATCATTTGATGATTAAGCTGGATGGAACCTCTGATAAATCCAGGCTTGGAGGAAACGCGATCTTGGGCGTGAGCCTCGCCGTTGCCAGAGCGGCGGCTTCTGCGCTGAACTTGCCCTTGTTCCAATATCTGGGCGGCGAGCAAGCAGCAAGAATGCCCGTCCCGATGTTCAATATTCTCAATGGCGGTGTTCACGCCAACTGGCAAGGCCCTGACTTTCAGGAATTCATGATTGCACCTACAGGGGCTGGCAGTTTCAAGGAAGCCTTGCGATGGGGCTCCGAGGTGTACCACGAGCTGAAAGCGGTGCTTAAGGACGCCGGCTATTCAACAGCGGTCGGAGATGAGGGCGGCTTTGCGCCGGCACTCAAGAAAAACTCAGACGCCATTGAGCTGATCATCAAGGCAATCGAGAGGGCTGGTTACACCCCTGGATCTCAGATCGAGATCGCTATCGATCCAGCATCCAGCGGCTTCTATGAAAACGGCCTTTACCATCTGCGCTCTGAGGGTCGTAAGGTCGATGCTCAAGAGCTGATTAATCTCTATTCCTCCTGGGTCGACAAGTATCCGATTGCGGTACTGGAAGATGGACTCGCGGAAGACGATTGGTCAGGCTGGAAGCTATTGAATGCAGCTCTGGGTGACCGGATCGAGTTGGTTGGAGATGACCTATTTGTCACCAATGTCGAACGGATTCAGCGAGGCATCACAGAAAACGTCGCCAATGCCGTATTGATCAAACCTAATCAAATCGGAACGCTGACTGAGACCAAAGCCGCCATCGAAATGGCCTATGGGGCAAATTGGGGGGCGATGGTTTCTCATCGTAGCGGGGAGACGGTGGACAGCTCCATCGCTGATCTGACTGTCGCGATGGGGACTGGCCATCTCAAGACAGGAGCTCCATGCCGGGGGGAGCGGGTCGAGAAATACAATCAGTTTCTGCGAATAGAAGAGGATCTTGGCAGCCGTGCGTTTTATGCAGGACATGATGCATTCGTGCGCTGACGGCCTATCGCCGGTAAACCTGTTGGACTGGTTACCGTAAAAAAACGAACCACGTATAGCTGTTGGCAAAAACGTCAGTGGCATTGGCCTTTCCTAGACGCTTGGAGATATGAGCATGAGCTACACGGATATTCCAGCTGGTAACGCGATCCCCGATGACTTCTTCACCGTTATCGAGATTCCTGCAAACCACTCGCCGATCAAGTACGAGGTGGACAAGCCAAGTGGACAGATCTTCGTTGATCGCTTCCTCAGCACGCCGATGTTCTACCCGGCTAACTACGGGTTCATTCCAAATACCTTGAGCGATGACGGCGATCCTTTGGACGTCCTCGTGATTTGCCCTTACCCGGTATCACCTGGCGTTGTCATCCGCAGTCGCCCAGTAGGTGTGATGTACATGACGGACGAAGCTGGTGCGGATGCCAAGGTAATCGCAGTGCCTCATGAAAAACTCAGCTCTATGTACAGCAATGTAAAGGAATGCTCTGACCTCCCTGCGTTACTCCTCGCACAGATTCAGCACTTCTTCGAAAACTACAAAGCGTTAGAGCCGGGTAAGTGGGTGAAAATGGGCCGCTGGGGGAGCGCAGACGAAGCGCGGGAAGATATTCGTAAATCGGTAGCGGCCTATAACCTGAAGAAGGAGGCTTCCAAGTAGTGTTACTCAATCAGAAAAGCGCAGAGCAGGAAATTTCTCTTAAGGTAAGAGAAGACTTTTTGCTGCTGCCGAAAACTGCTGAATTGACGCGCTGGGTAATGGCCCAGTCCACGGGCGAAAGAACATTACCGTATTTCGATCCACTGGATGGCGGCGTCTTCGCAAGGGTATTGATCTTGTTGGAATCGCCCGCTCGAACGGTCAGTCTTCCACGGTATGTCTCAAGAGACAATCCGGGGCCTGCACAACGCAACCTGAAAGGTTTCATTGAGCAGGTTGGACTGGCACGTCACAAAACCGTCCTTTGGAATTTGTACCCTTGGTTACCAGATCTCGATAAGCCCAAGGGTCCGCTCCGCAGAGCGCAAATTGAGGAAGGTATCGAGATGCTGATCACGCTACTGACGCTTTTCCCTGATCTCGTCACTATCGTGTTTGCCGGACGTGTTGCCCAGAAAGCCATACCGCGTGTTCGGCTCGCCTTCCCTAATTTTTCATTGCTGGAAATGCCACACCCAAGCCCCCTTTCCGTTTGCACTCACCCGAATGTTAGGCAGCGCATTTTGTCCACACTGCGTCACGCCAAACAGTCGATCAAGTAGCCAAAGGCTCAGGTTTTGCTCGCCTTGCTCAGCGAGTGGATACACGGCGAGACGAACAAGTTGCCGCGATAGGCACCAGCCAGGGTTTTAGCCGCGACGATCATCCACATGACAGTCAGCATCAACACCAGCACCACGCCAAAGAAGCTAAAGAACGTGAGGTGCAGCATAGAGCCCAATTTGAGGGTTGTTACGGCGTACACTCCCAGCGGAAAGGTGAAGCCCCACCAGCCGAGGTTGAAGGGAATGCCCTCCCTGAAGTAGCGCCCGGTAATTAGCAGCGCCAATACCATCCACCACAATCCCAGCCCCCAGAACAGCACACCACCGATCAAGCCAATGCCCTCGGCTACGCCGCCGATGCTTGCCATTCCATGGGCAGCAAAGATTGCTGGAGCATCGTTGCCCAGCAGCAACATCCCCAAAGCCCCGGTACCGATCGGCCCTAAAGACAGCCAGCTCGATGCTGCCATGCTTTCATGAGGTAGTTTGTGCAGAGCCATGCGCAGTAACAGGATCACCAGTATGCTCAAGGCGACGGGCACCGAGTAGGCCCACAGCACGTAGCTGGTGATGAGCATGGTGAACTGTGCGCTCGCATCAGCGAGGTGCGGAGCCAATAGACCGCCACTGGCGGCAGCCACCTCAGCCGCAACTACTGGCAGCAGCCATACCGCTGTCATCTGATCAATGCTGTGCTGCTGGCGAGTAAACATCATATACGGGATCAGCACCCCGCAGGCCAATGCCATGGTGACATCGATCCACCACAACACTTCGGCTAAAGCGACTACCCCACCCCCCCAGCGTGGCAAACCATAAAGGAGAAAACCGTTGATGATGGTCGCCAATCCCATGGGGATAGTTCCAAAAAACATCGATACAGTGGAGTGGCCGAAGATCTGTTTGGCCTCATCGAAGAACAATACCCAACGGCTCGCGTACATCAGCGTAAACAGGCAAAACAGCACGATATTAAAAAACCACAAGGCTTCCCCTAACGCTTTGGGCCACTGCGCAACAAAGGGCAGTTGGCCCAGAGCCAGCGCCAGAATCCCGGTGCCCATCGTGGCGGCGAACCAGTTGGGTGTGAACTGCCGGATCGCTTCTCGTGGATTGGACAAAGCCGCCAGTGGATGGCTGCCGCCCATTATAGCTGCGAGTCGTGTCTCACTCATTTTCGCGCTCCCGCTTCAGTGTGCCTTCGATATGACATGGTTGAAGTATAGCTTGATGGGAATAGCGGTAAAAACGGATAGTATAGGTTTATATGACCTATAAAGAAGGTAGATTACATGAAGCTAAGCCTACGCCAGCTACAAATTTTCTGCGCCGTCGCGCAGCACGGTAGCACCACCAGCGCCGCCATTTCGGTGTCACTGTCCCAATCTGCAACCAGCGCCGCACTGAACGAGTTGGAAAGCGCCTTGGATACCAGGCTGTTCGACCGTGTAGGCAAGCGTTTAGTGCTGAACGATAACGGCCATGCCTTACTGCCTCAAGCCAGAAGGATGCTTGAGAATGCACAACAGATAGAGGCCAGTTTCTTACCCGGCCATGCCGGGCTGAAGACACGCTTGCGGGTAGGATGCAGTACCACGATAGGCAATTATGTTCTGCCATTGATTCTCGGTGAGCTACGTCAATCAACACCACATTTGAGGGTCGATGTCGACATGGCCAACAGCATGGCTATCGCAAGAAGAGTCGCTGATTTCGAGATTGATATGGGCCTGATCGAGGGGCCTTGCCACCTGCCCGAACTCAGTGCCGAGCCTTGGCTAATTGATGAGTTGCTTATTGCCGCAGGCCAACGGCACCCCTTGGCACTAAAGCAGCAGGTCACACTTGATGATCTTCGTACCGCTGAATGGCTACTGCGCGAGCCAGGTTCTGGTACCCGTGAAGAAGTCGAACAATTGCTGCTGCGTCATTTGCACGATCTCGCCGAAACGCGCCAGATCGGCAGTTCAGAGGCCATCAAGCATACCCTCGCACAAGGCATCGGCATCAGTTGCCTGTCCCGCTGGGTCGTTCGGGATCTACTGGCCTCTGAAGTCTTGGTTGAACTGCCGCACGCGTTGCCTGCACTGACCCGACGTTTTTTTCTGATCCGTCACCGGGACAAATACATCTCGCCTGGGCTTGAGCGATTCTGGGAAAAATGCAGTCAATTCGTGAGCCAGGAGTAGCTAGACCTATTTATAAAACAGGTAAGAGCTACCAAAACAAGTTGTTTGCGGAATTTATCAACGACGCATAAAGTCAACTCATTGCCCTGCAGCGATGAACGAGTTGTATATGCCAAGGCGCGACTGGGTGCCTTGCTTACCCTATGAGGAAATTCTGATGAATGTGATAAAGAAAACCGTCACAGCCCTGACGTTGGGTGTTGCGTTGGCCGCATCGATGAGCGCGTGGGCCGCGCAAGATCGCTGGACGTTTGACGGCGATATTCACAACAACTCGCTGGCCGTCAGCCCTGATGAAACGACGGCGGTGGTCTCTTACAGTCAGCGTCCAGATGTAGTGGTTTATGATTTGAAAACCGGTAAGGTTCGCCAGGTTCTCACCGGCTACGTCACGCCGCGAAATATTGTGTTTTCGCCAACTGGCGATGTGTTCTACCTCTCCGACAGCAGTTTGGGGGTCGTGCGCAAGATTGACACCAAGACTTTAAAAGTGATCGCAGATATTCCGTTGGGCGCAGGTGCTTTTGGTACCACACTCAGCAAGGACGGAAGCCTGCTCTACGTCAACAATGAAGCGGCCAGCACGCTGTCGGTCATTGACCTTGATCACCAGCGGCCAGTAGCTGTGGTACCTGGCTTCTCCCAACCGCGCCAGGGCATCCGAGTAAGTCCTGACGGCAAAACCGTCTATGTCACCAACTTTCTTGGGGACAAAATTACCTTGGTCGACAGCAAGACCAATACGATTGAAGGTGAGATCACTGGCTTCAACAAGTTGCGCGCCATCTCCATATCGGCGGACGGCAATACGCTGTACGCGGCTAACAGCGGCAGTAACAGCATCGCAGTTGTCGACACTCAAAAACGCGCCATCACAACCACCGTCATTGTTGGCAAAGACCCCTACGGCGCAGCCCTCACTCCAGACGGGCTGCACGTCTACTCGGGTAACCTCGGTGACAACAGCCTTTCAGTGATCGACACCAAAACGCTGAAAGTGACCACCACTGTGACCGGTTTGAAGGCACCCCGCCAGGCCATTGTCTTCACCAAAGACAAGTCGAAGGCGTATGTCCTCAATGAGGACTTGAGTATCTCCACAGTCGATCTCGCCAGCAACAAGGTGGTGTCGACGCTCAAGGCCGACTGATTGAACAGCGCAGGCCTTCATGGGGGCCTGCTGATACTCCACGACCAAGTGAATAATAATGAGTGAAAATGATGAGTCCTGGATGATGGATCGCCGTCGCTCATTGAGATGAGCCAATGATGCTTGACCGTGAGCGTCGCTTTGCTCAATTGAGGAAGGCACAGGGTCCGGGGGGGGGGAGAGCCCAGCATTCCAGCAAAAAATGATATCGGGACGTTTTTTCTATGGAGTCGAATTAACCTGTTTGTGGCTCGTCTATTGTCTGATCGCTTGCCGTTTCAGAGGCAGGTGGGTCTTCTAAAAATTAAAAATGACCAAAGGAAATACATATGTTCAAAAAGATGATTCTCACCGTCGCTGTTGCCGCCAGCTGCATGTCGGGTTTGGCGCTCGCCGATGCGCCAGTCAAGCTTGCTGAAACGGACAAGGGAAAAGTACTCGTAGACGCAAAAGGTATGACTCTTTATACCTTCGGTAAGGACACCTCGGGCAAGTCGGTCTGCAATGGGCCATGCGCTTCAAACTGGCCACCTCTACCGGTATCCGCAGACGCGAAAGCGGGTCATGATTACTCTGTCATCACTCGAGACGATGGCACAAAACAATGGGCATACAAAGGCATGCCACTTTACAGCTGGGTCAAAGATACCAAGCCAGGGGATACAACCGGTGACGGCGTCAACCAAGTCTGGCACGTTGCCAAGCCGTAACGTCAAATAATTAATAGGCTGGCTTACGCCACTGGCTTTGTCAGTGGCGCAAACCAGAAGAATACACACCTGATATTTTCGCCAACATACAGCCGCCGCGCCTCATAAATCTTTGATGGATCATTTCAACGAAAAATGGGGCCGAGGTACGGTACACCTTGGACGTATTCCCGTAACGCCAGCCTGAGGATTTCGTTTGGCCGGGAGTCTGTGACGATGCGCATGGTGGTTCCATCCAGCCGCTAGTGGACCGATATTCTGAGGCAACGCCAATTAGAACGGTAGGGCATCGTAAATATGCGGGCGAAGGTCTGCTTATGGCCGAAAGCTGCCGTTAATAAGCCGACCAACAGGCGTCGCTTTGTTGGTTGGTGCGCATGGCTTACAACTCAAACAAGGGTATGGTTTTGGGCGTATCAAATCGGCCCGCACAGCGCTACCTTCAGCATCTAACAAACGTACGCTGAGGAGTCGAAACAGTGGAGACTGAACGAGGTGTTGAGGAACGGAACGGTCGATGGTCGATCGTTGCCGGACGTGCTGTATGCACTGGCTGCATGGAAAGCCAAGCGCTGGAAGACTGCGAAAGCCCCTTTCTACATGCCGACACCTGTCCAGCCAGCGATGTGGAAGGTCATCATCCATGGGCAGCGTTGCACCACATCCTTGGCAGTGCGCGTGGGTGAGCTGCCGCTTAGGCCTCGATCACTTCAATTAATACTTCACTTTATAGGTGGGTGAATCCTCCGGCCGGTTCTCCCGCCGATCGTAGATCTTGGTCGTGCTGATGTTGGCATGACCCAGCCAGGCCTGGACCTTGGCGATATCGGCTTCATGCTCCAAGGCGTTGGTGGCTGCCGTTGCTCGGAGTCCATGAACCCCAAGGCCGTCGACCTCAATCCCGGCCTTTTTCGCGTAGGCCGTGACGACGGCATAGATGCCGTTTGCCGTGATACCGGCGCCGGTCAATTTACCTCGCAGCGGCATGAACAGTGGCACCTTCCGTTCGGCCAGATGATGCTCTGAGTTTTCCAGGTACTGATGAATACGCCCGGCTGCGATCGGGTGCAACGGGAGGTATCGCACCTTGCCGCCCTTGCCGTGAACCTTCAGATGCTGAATACCGCGGCGCTCCTGAATGTCGCTCACCTGCAGCAGCGCCGCTTCTTCACGGCGCAGTCCGTGATAGAGAAGAACAGCCAATAGCGCCCGGTCGCGCTGCCCTTTAAGTGTTGTTTCATCCGGCGCCTCGAGCAGCGCCTTCGCCTGGTGGTCACCCAACGCCGGCGTCTTGCCTTCATTGCTTTCTATCCTGGGACGTTTTACCCCATGCACTGGATTGCCGCCGGCGATCGCATTGTTCTCCAGGAGGTGATCAAAGAGGCTGGCCAGCGCGGCCAATTTGCGCCGGATCGTGGCTCCGGCCAAACCGCGATGCTCGAGGTGGGCTCGCCAGGCTAAAACATGCGATCGGGTCACGACCCGAAATTCATCGGCCGAAGCCAAGCCGATAAAACTACAGAAG
The DNA here is from genome assembly GCF_032587815.1 of Pseudomonas syringae group sp. 26L6. Taxonomy (NCBI): domain Bacteria; kingdom Pseudomonadati; phylum Pseudomonadota; class Gammaproteobacteria; order Pseudomonadales; family Pseudomonadaceae; genus Pseudomonas; species Pseudomonas syringae group sp. 26L6. Next base: position 448,460 of record NZ_JAWHPJ010000053.1, on the reverse strand, counting down.
TCTTCCAGGTCGTTTTGGTAAGCACGTCGTGTTCGAGGGTTGTCCAGGTTGGCAAACCACTCGACCGCGGCTGGAACCTTGGCCAGCGTCTGAAATTCGACCGCCGTGAGCCGACGCTGATCATTCGTATGGTTTTTCGTCAGTTCCTGCATATCGTTCTCATCATTGGCTATCCTGCAATCGCTCTCAAAGCTTTCGGTCACAAAATCATCGCTATATCAGTCCGCCGTTGCTAAAACCGATAAACGGCAATAAGTGGTGATAACCTATTTTATCACCCTAAATTAGCTTTCGCTTGGATCGGAGGTTCTCTGGAAGCGCACCTCCTACCGATCATCAAAAGTGCAGAGCCATCAGGCTTGCTATCAGGAATCTCACTGCTATTATCAAATCGCCACTATCAAAAGGAATTGCGTCAATGACTGGACCAAGAGTTTACGTTATCCAATATGATGAAAAGAATGAGTACCCCTATGGATTTGTTTCAGTTCCAGATTGGGAGATGAAGCTTCCAGAAAAGATTCAGGACGAGGATGCACTTCGCATTCAATATGTAGTTGAATATAATAAAGATGGGGACGCAGAACTTTACAAAGTTACAGGATGGGACCGGAGGATAGTAAACCGATCGCAAGGAAAGATGATTGACTGGACTCTGAGAATAGGGGGGACAGTTGGATTATCCAAGGAGCAGGTAAATTACTTGTTGGATACTTACCGTCCAGGTACGGAACTGACATCTTCTCAAGTGACAGACTTTGACGCCTTTCTAAATAGATCTCGTAAACCTCCAGAGGTCTTCGACCTAGACGGAGTTTTAAGGAAGGCAATGTCGTTGGAGGATGCAAAGCTTGCGGTTTCGAAATTCTACCATGTTAGACCTGAGCAGGTTCAAATCAACATCATAGGATAAATGACGGCATTCGGTGGACGCGTGAGGCGCTTCAGATAACCCTGTTGGACCAGTATAGGGTTTTCTAAGGCGCATAACTTCTCAAGCAGGCAATGTTTCTCCTTTGAGTAAAACGACCTCATCGGAGTCCTTATGCGTTTGTATCTGTGCGAGAAGCCCAGCCAGGGTAAAGACATCGCCGCCGTACTCGGGGCCAAGACACGAGGTGACGGCTGCATCAAGGGCAATGGTGTGGCCGTGACCTGGGGAATTGGGCACTTGCTGGAAACGGCTCCACCGGATGCCTATGGCGATCACCTGAAAAACTGGAGCCTGGATACACTTCCAATCCTGCCTGTTGAATGGAAAGTGCTCGTAAAGCCGAAAACCTCCAGTCAGTTCAAGATCGTCAAGCAGCTTCTCAAGCAGGCTACCGAGCTCGTCATTGCGACAGACGCTGACCGCGAGGGGGAGATGATCGCGCGCGAACTGATCGAGTATTGTGGGTACCGAGGACCGATTCAGAGGCTATGGCTGTCTGCGCTCAATGAAGCATCCATCCGCCAAGCGCTCAACACCGTCAAGCAAGGCTCAGAAACCTACCCGTTGTACCTCTCGGCGCTCGCTCGCTCCAGAGCGGACTGGCTCATCGGTATGAATTTTTCGCGGCTATTCACCCTGCTCGGCCGACAGGCCGGGTACACCGGTGTGCTCTCCGTGGGCCGTGTCCAAACACCGACCCTTCGCCTGGTGGTCGACCGCGACCGGGATATCTCGAACTTCATACCCAAACCGTTCTGGAGTGTCGAGGTTCAGCTCTGGACGGCAGGACAATCGTTCTTGGCGAAATGGGTCGCCGATGAGTACGTGGTAGATGAGGAAGGCCGTTGCCTTGATCAAGCTGCTGCAGCTGCTGCACTGGCCGCGCTGAAAAGTAGTCAGGCTGCCTCAACAGTTTCTGTTGATACAAAGCGTGGCAAGGATCCAGCTCCGCTCCCGTTCGATCTGAGCACCCTGCAGGAGGTGTGCTCTGCAAAGTTTGGGATGGGTGTGCAAGAGACGCTGGACGTAGCACAGTCACTTTACGAAACTCACAAGGCGACGACCTACCCAAGGACCGATTGCGGGTACCTGCCGGAGAGCATGTTTGACGAAGTGCCGATGGTCCTCGATGCTCTGAATCGAACGGATCCATCCATCGGCAAGACGCTGCAACTGATCGACCCGGAGCAACGTTCCCGGGCATGGAATGACAAAAAAATCACTGGTCCCCACCACGGGATAATCCCCACGCTTGAACCTGCAAACCTTTCAGCAATGTCTGAGAAGGAACGCAAGGTCTATGAATTGATCCGCGCCCACTTCCTTGCGCAGTTCCTGCCTACCCATGAGTACGACCGGACCGTGGCCACCTTCGAATGCAATGCCGTTCTACTGCAAGCAGTGGGCAAGCGAATCGTGGTCCCAGGCTGGAAGGTTCTTTTTTCTGCATCGTCCGAAGAAGAGGCTGATGACAGTGGCGGCCGCTCTCAGATCCTGCCAGTGCTGCAAATTGGCACTCGGTGTGACGTTCAGGACCTGCATCTCAAATCGCTGAAAACTGAGCCGCCCAAGGCTTACACCGAAGGTACATTGATCAAAGCGATGAAAACCATTGCCAAGCTGGTGAAGGATCCACGACTGGCTCAAAAGCTCAAGGAAACCACCGGTATTGGTACTGAAGCAACTCGCGCAGGCACGATTCAGGGCTTGATAGACCGAGGGTCACTCATCAAGAAAGGTAGCGCGCTGCGAGCAACTGAAGCAGCATTCTCGCTAATTGATGCGGTCCCTCCTGCTGTGGCCGATCCCGGCACAACTGCGATATGGGAGCAAGCGCTTACGATGATCGAGCAAGGCACCTTGACGCTCGATGATTTTATCGCCAGACAATCGAGCTGGATCACCAGGCTCGTCGAACAATACAAAGGCACCACCTTGTCGATCAAAGTGCCCGAAGGTCCCAAGTGCCCTTTGTGCAGTGCGAAAACCTCGCAGCGTAAAGGATCCTCAGGCGTTTTCTGGGCGTGTTCCCGCTACCCCGAATGCAAAGGTACGGTGAACATTGGTACAGGGAAGAAAAAATCACCTGGCAAGTCAGCCAAGCCCCGAGCCGCTACTGTCAAGAGCAGCTGAGAGGCTGGTGATAGCGGGGTTACAAATGATGTGCCACAATGGGGCTACTACCAGTTCCACCCCGCTGGTCACTGACGGTCATCAGTGACACCCTGGAGAAGTCGGCCTTGCCTTCATTCTCCTCCCCCAAAGTACGCAAAGCATCGGGAGGGGCGTACAGATCTTGTTGTGAATTCTCCCTGTGTCTCCCTGTTCAGTAGCAGACACGCAGCCGTCTAACTCGTGAAAGCGGGTTCATAGGCACACAGAGTTCACAGAAGGTTCGATGCATAGTCGTCTCAGGGCCGCACTGGTGTTGCGGTCCACTTTTTTTTAAAAACGCTTCCGACTCTCTCGGCAGGTAACCTGGTCATCTCGCAACGCTGGATGACCAGGTTACCTTCCGAGGTAGCCACTTTTCGCTGCCGGCGCCCACCGGTGAAAAAACGGGTTCCCTTTGTGCGCGAATGCGTGCCTTTTGATAACTGGCCCAAGCCACGACAACGGGCCGGGTGATGTCGATGTAGCAATGCGTGCGATCAATGCCCAGGGATCCTCGCTGAGCTAGCGCTCACAGGTGGCAAACTTTACAAGTTGTTGCAAAGTACACATCGGCTGAGAGCTAGCGTCTTCAATGAGATAGCTCTCAGCACGATTCCCATTGAGTCAGCGTTAGAACAACATTGTTTCTCCAGCCAGATAAAGCGTCTGTTCGCGTGAAATTCCTCCAACAGGTTGTTCTTTCGCGTGAATAAAACAAGCTCTAATTACGCCTCGCTTTTGCGGGGCTGAGTCAGTAAGGAACGCTGTATTTTGCGTTCATCAATATTAGGAATTAACATGAGTGTGCTGAAGGGAGTGCTTGACTGGATGATCACTAAACTTGCGTCTAAGCAATCTCCAGTAAGACCAGAAACAGTTGAGAACCAAGCGGCTCAGGCAGCCTTAGAACTCGCTGCGATTCTGAGAGTAGGGGGAGCCTTGGAGCATGATGAGATCCCGATGATCACACGTCGACTGCAGTCCGTGATTGATGCGACAAATGCCGTGGTTGCTGCCTGCGAACCAAGTCAAGCAGAAGGAAGATACTGTCGTAGAGAGCTCTGACACAAGCATCTCACGCTGGTCGTGGCCAAACCCGACAGCTCGTGCTTGACAAGCCTTCAAAGAATTCACATTCTCAAGACATGTACCGCTGACGTTGTCAGCAACATGCCCGGGTAGTCAGGATCTCACGACTACGATGCGTCCCACGCATTGATCCCGCCCAAAGTTCGCAAAGCTTCCGGAGGCGCGAACGATCGGTATTGGTTACCGATGGATGCATATTTCACATCGCCCGCAACGCTGCACTCGGCTTGGCTGAGTCATGTCATACAACTCACCTGCCCTCGGGGAATACTTTCCCTTAGGGACAAGTTTCTCCGTTTTCTACTATTTGAACGGAGACTGACCATGTCGAATCACACGGCTATGCACTCAGCATCTCAGAATGTTGAAATCACGAAACGCGTTGATATGCTTTATGGCGAGGCATGCCGTCAATTTCCGACATACGAAACGATGGTCTTTGAGCATTTCTGCTCTCAGATGATTGAGACTTTCGGCGATGACGAACTGGCGCTTGAAGCAGCAGATGCGTTTACCTATGCACGCTTGGACTATGATTATCTTTCCCCGTCAGAAATCAAGGCGGCAAGGGAAATTAATCGAAGCCATGGAATCTGCAGTCACGGTCTTACTGAAGACACCTGCCCATGCGGTTGTTTTGAGTTCACTGGGCCAGAGGTTTATGAGCACTATGGACCTGAAGATTGTGACCTTACTGATGCTGAAGTCTTTGAAATAAGTGATCCAGCCCTCGCGATGAGTGATGAGGAATGGGAGCTTATGAATGAACAATGGCGTCAACAAGAAATGTTATACGCAAGCAAACCTATCCGTAACCTCCTCAAAGCTTTGTGGATTAAGGCGTTGGAGTTATCAACTATTCGTCGAAGGTAGTCTGGATCTCACGACTACGATGCGTTCTACGCATTGATCCAACCTAAAGTTCGCAAAGCTTCCGGAGGCGCGAACGATCGGTGTTTCAAACGCCGATGGATGCACATTAAACGCGTCACTCACCCAGCGGGGAATCACTCCCCTCTCGGGCGGTGTTCTCCGCAATTTTCCCTGGAGAAACATCATGAGTACAGCAAGCTTTCGTTTTGGCGTTATGGTTGGTACAGCATTGCGTGAATGCATCCGTGCAGTCACTCATAAGCCTAATCCTGAACCAGTGCAAGTCGCACCACAGCAAGTCAGGACAATGCCAGAACCTGTGATGTCCAACGAACAGTGGGAACAATACCGCCTGCCGGCATTGGCTCGATGCAAACACGTCGATCTTGCTGGCTGGTATGATCACCACATGCAAGAAATTCAAGCCAAACCCGTAAAGAAACCCCGGAAATCTCGCGCATCGAAGGCGCTTGAAACATCCCAAAAGCAGGATGCTGAACCACCAGTCAAGGCCCCTGTGATGGGTCCTTTGGACCAGCTCATTGCCTAATACTCCCCACCCTTGGCAAGCCCCTCATGTATTGAGGGGCTTTTTTCATTTGGAGGGTTGACAAACGAATCGCCCTTAAAGGATTCTAAAGCCATGTACCGCTGACGTTGTCAGCAACATGCCCGAGGTAGTCTGGATTTCATGACTACGATGCGTTTTTCGCATTAATCCAACCCCCAGTTCGCAAAGCATTCGGAAGCGCGAACGGTTGATCAGTTTATCTGGTTGATGGATGCACAATGATTCTCTCACCCCATCGGGACCTTTCCCGTAGGGTTGGTCTCGTGCCCAGCAGGAGACCTTCATGAAAAGCAGTATTGCGCTGTACCAAGCATTGATTTCAATCGATGTTCCGGAAGACCGCGCCGCTGCAGTCGTCGATGCTCTGGAGTCGGATATGCAAACGCAACTCGCGACAAAAGCCGACATCGACACTCTCTAGTCTAGACTCGAACTGAAACTCACCATTCGTATGGCCGTCATGCTGACTGCTGCTGTAGGCGTTATGCTTACTGCGTTCAGATTCATGCATTGATTGTCGTAAAATTTCGCTTTACCACCCATGCGGGGAATACCTTCCCCCTGAGCGAAGTGTATCTCCGCTTTGAACACTCAAAACTGGAGATACATCATGAGCAATTCTACCAACGAAACCAAATACTTCGACCTGCACACCGTCGGCATTGGCTATCTCAACCGCATTCGTGAAGTGAAGCCTCGTAAGGGCGCTCCTTTCATGGCTGTGACAGTAGCTGCCCTCAAAGGCACATCTGAGAAACCTGAGTACGCCTACATTGACTGCAACGTGGTTGGTGCTGAAGCTGACAAGCTGATTCGCCGTTGCCAGGAAGCTGTTGCTGCCGAGAAGAAGGTTCTTGTCTCTTTCCGGATCGGCGATATCTGGGCTGATGTTTTTACTTACAGCAGTGGTGCTAAGCAGGGCCAAGCAGGTGTCAGCCTCAAAGGCCGTCTCTTGTACCTTGCCTGGATCAAAGTTGAAGGTGAATACGTCTATCAGGCTCCGCAGAAAGAAGAAGCACCTGCCTCTTCTGAAAGTTCAGAGTCCGAAGCTACCCCAGTCGTTCAATCCGAGGCGTCTGCCTCCAGCGAACCAACTGATGTGGCTACTCCAGCTGCTACTCCCCCTAAGCCAACACGAGCAAAACCAGCTCGCGCAGGACGAGGAGAGAAACAAGCCGCTTGATAGATTTTTTACAACCTCAAGGCGCCCTGCAGGCGCCTTTTCTTTTCTCCACAAAGTAGGTAACGACTTCATGAAATTCGCTATCGCTACACTCGTGCTTACAGTGCTAAGCATATTTTTTCTGGAATTTGGACAACAGCTCTCCGCTCAACTACTGACACAGATCGGCGCAGGAGGACTGGTCGCCACTTTTCTTGCAATGACAGGTATGGTGATCACTTCTTGACACTAAACCTTCTACTTTACCCTTAAGGCCCCCACCCTTAAGGGTCCGGGGCCCTTATATTGGAGCTCCTATGGACAGTAATACTAATAGACTTACCTTGCGACTTGAGCTCGCTTTGCTGATCTCAAAAGCACACACTCAAGATAGTATCTATCAACAGGTTTTGAACAAAGATACGCCTCCGGATCGCTTTTCCAGTTTGTATTGGGAGGATGTCCTGGACAAGCTCGAAGACTTGGCCCTATTGGACCACGTTGAGAATTTCACACCGGACCACAGCTCGTATATTGAAGATGCTGCACTCCTCAGGTCTTACTGGACTCTTCGGGAATGGTGCGGGATAGATATATATCCTGATAGCCCATCCGCTGTAACAGAAAGACTCTAACCAAACGTTCTCAAGAACGAAAACCAACCTGACCGGGTAATTCACCACCCGGTCGGGCCAGGTGGTTACCCGCACCTGGAGAACTACTATGTCCACCGCCATAAACCACTTGCCATCCACTTTGCTGAAATTGCCAGTTGTGCTGACGCCTTCCGCATGGAATGAATCTGTTCACCTGGAAGCCCCATCACATATTGCAGAAGTCGGCACTCGCCTAGGCGACGTCGTACTCGAAGCGTATCGTGAACTCCACCTGCAACCCGATGAAACCCAGATAGACTTCGGTATCTATCGTTTCCCACCTAACGGTGACCGCTCAGGGCGTGAATGGCTGGAGCTAAAACTCCATCGCATTGATGCAGTACACGGTAATTCGTACCTGTGTATTTCGCTGAGGGATGAAAAGCCGCTCTATCTTTGCTGACCCAGTTAGCAACCTGCAACCACGAACAAGCCCGAATATTCGGGCTTTTTTTCGGGCTCCCATATTAGTGGCCTGCCCGATAATCCGGAGTAGTCATGATCAACCTGCCCGGCTATTTGGCCATACGCACCATCAGCGGTCGCAACGGCGCTTTCAACGTTGGGCGACTTTCGACGTCCATCGGTGAGTTCGTTATCAAGGACGCGCTGCTGGACCAGTACCACGAGGGCAAATATCGAGGTGATTTTGTTATCACCGAAATTCGTCCCTCCTACTACACAAACGGCGGCAGATTAGTGGTCGAAGTCCGCGCCAGGCTGGACAGCATGTCTTTGGACGATGTGGCCAACCTGAGCGCAGACGAGGCTGAGAGGCTGTCCAACAACGAAACTGACCCACTCGACGAAGAAGCCTCGGGAGGCTCGTCGTCAAGCAAACCTCGCCCGACTATTCAAACAACTCCGAGAAGATCAGTTTCTGCTGGCAGTGACGCACCGTTCGGGATGTCGAGATCCGAGCCTGAGAAACAGGTCACCGCACATGAGGCTGATGCAGAGCTGTTCGGCACGATCTGGCCGATTGGACGTTCAGTCAAGCTGGACACAACTGTAGACCGTAAGCGTCTGCGGCAACAATGTGTTCGCCTTGGCGAGCTCGGGTATGAGCTTGACTTCAAGCTGCAGATTTGGAATCTCAGCACTTATTGACCTTGCTCAGAACTGAGCGTTTTCTACTTTTACATCCCCTGAGGGCTCCCTCATGGGTGCTCCTCATTACTAACTGAAGGAGCATCACATGCATCCGCTTTTCATAAATATCAAGAAAGCGATCCTGGATATCATTGAGGATCAACTCACCAACAACGAAGAAGCGCCTGACTCTGAAATCTGGAACATTCTGGTCGACGAACTTGACTTGACCGTAGAACAGGCAGACGCGGCCATAGCAATGCGACCGCGCTTCCGATGCGAGATATTCATTGCTGGGCAAAGCCCGTTGTATCAAACAAACACCGTAACCTTCGATCCGCTTGAGAAAAAACTCGTGGCTGCTGAGCCTTTGAGTTTCGATCAGATCCTAGAGATATACACGATGCTGCTGAAGAGTCGACCGGGTTACCGACTCAAACTGGGGACTCACTGGGCAGCCGGTTTGAATTCAGAGGGTGAGCTGTATTGCACCCATCTAAACCCATGCGACAAAAACGTCATGTTTGAAGTTTACGACTTCGACCGCGATGCGTTCGTTGATGGTCGCTGGCAGTACGAGACAGAAGAACAAACTCGGGCGGCAATCGATAAACCCGAATTTATCCGCTAAACACATTGAATCCCGAGGGGCATCACCGCCACTCAGGGCGGTTCCCCTCGTGTTTTGGAGGACCTAATGCCGAACCGCACTCAACTCTTTCACATCGAAGAATGCCCGGATCTGTACGTCGACGCGTGCGTCTGTGACGAGCAGCGAAACCTGATATTTCTATCAGCCTGGGGCCGCGACACGGCCATGCAGGAGTTTCTGGCCAGACTCACACTCGGTACCACCGAGAACGGCCTGGACCAGTTCCACATCGTCATGAATGACCAACGCATCCCGGTGTTCCCTGATACGGATCTTTTGGATAAACGCACCACTCGCCAGCTTCGCGGAACGCTCTTCGGCAGCCTGCTGCACTTATGGCTGTTCGATCAGCGTTGCTCGCAGCCGGATAGAGCAAACCATTCTGCTTACGCGCTCATCAATCAAGCCCAAGACCCGTTCGATAGGTTGTGGCCGCTGATCGTAGACACTTGCCCTCTTCCGTTCCTTCCACATTGGCGTGAGCCGGTGATGGAGGTCCTTACTGCGCACAACATGTTGCACCCGCTACCGGGAGCTATTGGCTCGGTGACAGCCTGGCGTTTGTCGCTGCAGATGGACGTGCTCGAAAAAGCTCTCGGCGAACTCATTCGCGCAGGGAAGCTCACCACTGAAGTTACGGCGTAGTTCACGCCCACCAGTCCAAGGAGCCAACCATGGCTTTGATGTTCTCACGGCTTGCCCGTAATTTTGCACGCAACGGCTATTACCCGACTGACGAACTGACTCTGGAGCGCACTCTGCAGGCATTGTTGCCGGCGACCTCGGGACGGATGCGGATTCTTGATCCGTGCTCGGGAGAAGGAGTGGCTTTGGCTGAGGTCGCACACCGGCTGGAGCGAGACCGAACAGAGACGTATGCGGTTGAGTACGACAAAGAGCGCGCTGATCACTCGAAAACGTTGCTGGACCGAGTGCTGCAGGGTGACTTGATGGACACCATGATCTCTCGACAGTCCTTCGGACTGCTCTGGCTCAACCCTCCTTACGGGGATCTGGTCGCTGATCACTCTGGCGCTTCACAGTACCAGGGTAGCGGCCGCAAAAGGCTGGAGAAGGCATTTTACCAACGGTCACTGCCGTTGCTTCAGTACGGAGGGGTGATGGTATTCATCGTTCCTCACTACGTGCTGGACGACGAGCTGTGTGGCTGGCTCACCAATCACTTTACCGGGCTGCGGATCTGCGCCGCGGTAGACCGGACGTTCAAACAGGTCGTGATATTCGGAATCAGGGTACGGCGTCAGGATCTGGCAAGATCCCGGGAACTGGCGGCGATGCGTGAGTATCTGCGGGCAATCGGATCCGGGGAAGAAGCTGCTGATCTGCTACCGGCCACTTGGCCATGGGAGCAATACGCTGTCCTACCGATCGCTAATGACCTGGAACACTTCTACCGAATCACTCTTGAACCCGAGCAATTCAGTGAAGAGGTTCTTCGTCTGAGAGGCCTATGGCCTGATTTCACGCTGCACTTTGGCCAGACTGGCGCTCAACCGCGGGCCCCGGTGAAGGCACTTTCACGGTGGCACTTGGCACTGGCACTCGCTGCTGGAGCCATAACTGGTGTAGTGACCTCTCGTTCCGGGCGTGTCCTGGTGCTCAAGGGCGACACTTACAAGGATAAGGTTCCCAAGACCGAATTCACTGAGGACGAGGACGGCAACGTGTTTGAGACACGGATCTTGACTGATCGTTTTGTGCCCAGGATTCGGGCATGGGATATGACGCCAGGCTCATCCTATCTAGGGTACGCACTGACCATCAGCTCGGATGCGACAACACCAGCTACACACGAAACCACCTCAAACACTGCTGCAAGTAGTCAGAACGCTTCAATTGAACTGGGCCGTGTGATGGTCACGCACAGCGTTCAAAGTCTGCTTCAAAATAGCTCTCTCGACGTGAGGCAGTACCTGCGGCGTCACGCGACGGGCGATTGGGGCGAGATTTCGAACGACGACTGGGACAGCAACCAGCAAGCACTGAGTGCTGATGGCCGATTGTTTTCCGGGTATGACATCGACGCAGAGGATGAGACCAGACTCTGGATCATTACCGAGTCTGATCGCTCAGCAACAACAGTCATGTTGCCATCTGACTACTAAGAAACTTTACCAACACCTTTCAATCATCTAACCGCACCTCAGGGTATGAACAATACCCTTGGTGGTGTCGTGCATGCCCTGTTTAACCCAATAGTGGAGAAACATCATGAACGACCTGCCTTTGGCTGCGCCTGCAGGCCACCCTTGTGTGCCAACTTTGAACATCGGGCTCACTGAGTTTATCGAAGAGTTTGGCGACGAACTCCTGGAGTCACTCAACCGCTCCAACCCACCGGTTTACGCCGGCATCGACAATCCGGCTCGGCAGTGGGTGCTGGACGGCCTCAAACGACAGCCCTTCCCTGCCCAGGCTCAAGTGGTCCAGGCAATTGCCGCGCTTTTGCTCGATCAGAATGAGCAGGCTGGCATCATCAATGCCGAGATGGGGACAGGCAAAACAATGATGGCCATCGCTCTCGCTGCAGTCATGCATGGAGCTGGTTATCGCAGGACGATGGTCATCGCGCCTCCGCACCTGGTCTACAAGTGGCGGCGCGAAATCCTCGAAACCATCCCAGACGCTCGCGTCTGGGTGCTCAACGGACCGGATACCCTGGTCAAGCTGCTGAAGCTGCGCGATCAACTGGGTGATACCTACGACGGACGTCAGGAGTTCTTTATTCTCGGCCGTGTGCGGATGCGGATGGGGTTCCACTGGCGTCTGGCCTTTTGGCAGCGACGTACCGGCGGTGGAAGGAGCCTGGCAGCGTGTCCAGATTGTGGGCGTCTGCTCCAGGACCAGGAAGGCAATCTGATCACCGCTGAGGAATTTCAGCGTGAAGAGCGACGTCGACGCTGCGAACACTGTGATGCCGCTTTATGGACGCTGATGCGCCCGGGCAAATCGGATGGCGGCAGCCGCCGTAACACGATCCTAAAGTCGATGTGTCGCATCCCTACAATCGGACCTGTTCGTGCAGAACGGCTTCTATCTGACTTCGGCGAGGACTTTCTCGCCTCGATGCTCCTGGACAATGTCTCTGAGTTCATCAACCTGATGGACGCCAAAGGCAACTTCATCTTCAGCGACCGCCAGGCCAAGCGCATGGAGCGTGCGATGGCGAACATCGAGTTCGGGTTCGGCGAAGGGGGTTACCAACCCACCGAGTTCATCAAGCGCTACCTACCTTATGGGTGCTTCGACCTACTGGTCGTGGACGAGGGGCACGAGTACAAAAACAGTGGATCGGCACAAGGTCAGGCTATGGGCGTGCTCGCAGCCAAAGCACGAAAGACTGTGCTGCTGACCGGCACTCTGATGGGCGGGTATGCAGACGATCTGTTCTACCTCCTGTTCCGAATCCTCACCAGACGTATGATCGAGGACGGCTATCAGCCCAACGCGCGAGGAAGCATGGCGCCGGCGGCGATGTCTTTTATGCGGGATCACGGGGTATTGAAGGATATCTACACCGAGCGTGATGGCAGTTCTCACAAGACTGCCAAAGGTAAGAAACTCTCAGTGCGGACGGTCAAAGCTCCGGGGTTCGGCCCGAAAGGCATTCACCGCTTCGTTCTACCCTTCACTGTGTTCCTGAAACTCAAGGATATCGGCGGCAACGTGCTACCTGGTTACCGGGAGGAGTTCATTGACGTACCGATGTCTCCAGACCAGGAGGCGGCTCACCGTAAGCTTGCCCAGACATTGACCGCCGAGCTTCGGCAGGCGCTGGCCCGTAGAGATACGACGCTGTTAGGGGTGGTGTTGAACGTGCTGTTGGCATGGCCGGACTGCTGCTTTCGACCTGAGGTGGTGAAACATCCTCGATCCAGAGACACGTTGGCTTTCGTGCCGTCGGTCTTCGATGATGACGAGCTCATGCCGAAGGAACAGGCCCTTCTGGACCTATGTCTTGCTGAAAAAGCCCGGAACCGCAAGGTTCTGGCCTACTCGGTTTACACGGGTACCAGAGACACCACGAGCCGCATGAAGCGGGTGCTCGAGCAATCGGGACTGAAGGTGGCAGTGCTGCGTGCATCGGTGGACACCGCCAGGCGCGAGGACTGGATCCTTGACCAGGTTGATCGAGGCGTCGACGTACTGATCACCAACCCGGAGCTCGTAAAAACAGGTCTGGACCTGCTGGACTTTCCGACCATTGCGTTCATGCAGACGGGTTACAACGTCTACACGGTGCAACAGGCGGCAAGGCGCTCATGGAGGATCGGACAGAAGCAGGACGTCCGAGTGATCTTTTTCGGCTACATCGGCAGCTCTCAGATCACCTGCCTGCAGCTGATGGCCAAGAAGATCGCTGTATCACAGAGCACTTCAGGAGATGTTCCAGAGTCTGGATTGGACTCACTGAACCAGGATGGTGATTCCGTCGAAATGGCTCTGGCAAAGCAGCTCATTGGCCTCGGTGGATAGGGCCGCGATACAACAATACGTTGAATAAAAGCTTAGCGGTTGCTAAGCTTTGCACAGAGGTCTGCAACTGCGCATTCGTCGGGCATGGGTACCAGTTTATAACCCCCCCGCATTTTTGGCAGCAGAGAAGCTGGTTTCTCTGATAGTAGTGACGGTCAACACGCAATGGACAGGAAGTTCAATTGGAGTGCTTGAGTAAGTCTAGGGACGTACTGACGTGTTGAATCGGATTCTGACACCAAGGCCGTAAGGCTGGGAGCTAAAGAATCGCTGCGACTACTCCTCTGTAAATTCAAAAGACGCCTGATGGCGTCTTTTTTTTTGACACCGTCAGACCATCAAAATTTGCCCACGACCTGCCCAACCAATGTCCCACTGGCATTGCGCTTTGGGTACCAGGTCACAACATAGTAACCAAATCCTCGCCTATCATCACGCCCCTCTAGCACCAGAGATCCAGCCGGTGTTTTCATGACCGTGAGCCTATGGTGCCCACGCACCTCACGAAACTCGCAATAAATGGGTGCCTTGTGCACCACCATGTTCGCGATATGTTGTGGAATTTGGTCAGCAGAAACGCATCCATACCTAGCCAAATCAGATTTATGGGCTTCCCAGATATGCATAATCCCAAACCCCTGATTATTACCTAGATGTATACCGACACGCAGGTAGATCTCGCCGCCCCGTAGACCAAATTTTGGCATGCTTGGAATCGTTCCGAAGCTTTCCGATCCGCTGGGGTGAGGGATCAAAACGTTCTTTTTGAGGGTGGTCAGTAAAGACAAGGCACGTTCCTAGCCAAGATGATATGGGATCTGGTGGCCGCATTGTGCCATGTATAGCACTTCCGCGACTTGGCGTTTTGGATCCAGAACGTTTAGAGCTCCAATCTACAACCGTGATGTCGGCTTCACGCTCGCGCACTCTCGCTCAAAACCCTTTCCGACTGAAAAACGGTTTCCTACTGCTTCTGATCAAGCTTTTTGCGAACGTGCCTCACATCTTGAGTGAGGTCCTCCATGAAGCTGCCACTGCGCCCTTCTCTTTCCCGCGCCACCGTCCTGCAAATCCTGGCCCTGATCGTCCTGATCGGCATGCTGGTTTACCAGCAGTGGCAGATTCTCCACCTGAAAACAGGTTTTGAATCAGCTGCGAACCTGGAAACCGTCAACGCCATCACCCAACGCATCAATGGCGTTGATGACCGGCTCGATGCTGCCAGCCAGCTGAAGTCCGTGACCATCGATGACTTCAGGGCCGGCCAGCAGGCTCTGTCAAACCGCATCGATGCCGTTCAAGCCCTCCTGAAGCAGGTGCAGGAGGCGGCGAAGGACGCTGCCCAACAGGGTGCCTCCATGCAAGAAGTTGTGGTCATGGGCGCTCGGATCGAGGAGCTGCAGGTGAAACTCCAAGACCTGCGTGCGGCTAAACCAGCATCTGTTCAAATCACGGCAGCCAAGCCAAAGACTCCACCCCCCTCCCGCAAAACAACAGCACAAACCAAAGCTGCAGAGGCAACTCCACCGTTTTCGGTCGTGGGTGTGGAGTATCGCGGAGGGGAACGTTTCTTGTCAGTTGCCCCGCCGGGCAGCACTCAACTGAGTCAACTGAACCTGATACGCCCGGGCGACATGGTCGCGGGGAGCAACTGGCAGCTCAACAGCCTGGATGACTCGCGCGCCCTGTTCAGCATCAACGGCTCAACCCGCATTCTGCCCCTGCGCCCTTAGAGGTTCACATGACCGATTACAACCTGCGAATGTTCACACTGACGGGAGTCATCCTGATCACAGCGGCTGGTATGGCCAACGCTGCAACAAACAGCTCTGCACAGTCCACCAGTAGAGAGCAACAGAGCACCGTGCTGGACAGCCAGTCGCAATCGAGCGACGAGATGCTTGCACGAGACTGGAACCTCAGTCCTCAGGAATGGCAGCGCTACCAAACGCTGATGCAGAGTTCACGAGGTGTGTATTCCCCCGGGCTGGATCCGCTGACAGCATTGGGTATCGAAGCCCGCAATGATGAAGAGCGCCGGCGGTATGCAGAGCTCCAGGTCAAAGCCGAGGCGCAGCGCACGGCAAAAGAGTTAGCGTATCAACGCGCCTATGACGATGCCTTCAAACGCGTCTACCCGAACCTGATGCCCATCGCCAGCTCTGCGCCCCAAGGGACGGCCGCGAGCCCAGCTAACCAGGGCAACGGCCGATTGGCAGTGTTTGTTAAGGACGACTGCCCGGAATGCTCGATACGAGTGAAGGCCCTTCAAGCTCAGAAGCAGCCGTTTGACGTGTACATGGTGGGTAGCCAGAACGACGACGAGCGAATTCGCAACTGGGCGATTGTCTCGGGGATCGACCCTGCGAATGTCAGAACCCGACAAATCACCCTCAACCATGACGGTGGACGTTGGCTTGGCCTGAGCTTGGGTGGCGAGTTACCGGCCGTTGTGCGAGAGGTGAACGGGCAATGGCTGCGTCAGTGACGTGGGCAGGCCTTGCCCTGCTGTGCTTCGCGTTGACAAGCCATGCAGCCGAGCTTCCGCCGCCGGCTTATCAGCTGGCTGCCCAAGCCGCGAGTATTCCGTCGGAAGTGCTCTATTCAGTGGCACTGCAGGAAAGCGGGGCGAAGTTGCGTGGTCAGCTTGTGCCGTGGCCTTGGACGCTGAACGTTGCCGGCGCGGGTTACCGTTTTGCAACTCGCGCGGATGCATGCACTGCCTTACTCATAGCCCTCGTCCAGGCAGGCCCTAAGCGTGTAGACGTGGGTTTGGGACAGGTGAACATGGGCTGGAACGGCCATCGTTTCCATTCCAGTAATCCATGCGACTCGCTCAATCCCTACAAGAACCTGGACGTGACCGCGCAGATCCTGGCTGAACAGCGAGCGCTCGGCGGTGACTGGATCACCGTAGCCGGGCGCTATCACCGGCCTGCCGGCGGCGCTCCAGCCGCGAATTACCGTAAGGCTTTTGCCAAACATCTCAGCCGGGTAACCGGCATCCAAATGCTGGTGACCAATCCATGAACCGTTCAGTGATCCTCGGCGCAGCGCTCTGCCTGCCATTTATGATCTGCCAGGCTGCAGAGCTCATCGTGGTAGAAGACAAAGGTGGTGACTCAGCGCTGCCTTACTATCGATCTCTCAATCCCGAGCCATCCTCTTCTGTCTCAAATGACCTGACCTCGCAACTGGATCCTGTAGCAGCACAGGGATTGCCGGTACGCACCACTCGAATGACTCCAGGGACAGTTGAGGGCCGAATCATCAACGCGCCAGGCCTGCAGCCTTTGTTCCTGATCGGGGACGATGAAACATCACGCCGATGGCTACAAGAGCGCGGTGCGGTGCTGAAGCAGATGCAGGCCGTAGGACTGGTGGTCAACGTGGCCACACAAGAACGACTTGCCGTAGTCAGGAGTTGGTTGCCCGACGCGCTCGTGTCCCCCGCATCTGGTGACGAGCTTTCTCAACGTCTCGGTCTGAATCACTATCCGGTGTTGATCACCCCAACCGCCATCGAGCAATAGGAGGTCGGGATATGGCTCACGATTACGCCATCGAATCACTGCTCAGGCCCGCCGTTGAGCTCTACACAGTATATGTGTGCGCTGCAGGTGCATTCCTATGCGTGTTCGCGCCCTGGGCATTTGCGCTTACTCCGCTGTTCGGCATCGTGACCTCCGCGGGCTTTCTCGCTCTGGGTTTAGTGCGTCTGAAACAAGCATGGCAGGTGCTGCGCTATCGCCGAAACATCCGTCGACTGCCTCATTACACGATGACCAGTAAAGAAGTGCCGGTCAGCAATCAACGTCTGTTCATCGGTCTTGGCTTTCGCTGGCAGCAGCGCCATACCCAGCGGCTGATGGACACTTACCTGCCGAAGTACTCCAGCTACGTTGAAGCCACCACACTGTTCCGCGCAGCGCGTCGTTTTGAGGAAAGAGCGGAGTTTGCTCCATACCCTGTCCGACTTCTGGCCAGAGCCACATCATGGGACGTGCCCATCAATCCTGTGCGACCTCTACCACCCGTCGGTGGCTTGCCACGGCTGCACGGCATCGAGCCATACGAGGAGAACGTCTCTCTCCCTTTGGGCGAGCGAGTAGGCCATTCGATTGTTCTGGGCACCACCCGTGTCGGAAAAACGCGCCTGGCTGAATTGTTCATCACTCAGGACATTCGGCGGAAAAAGCACGGCCAGCACGAGGTCGTCATCGTCTTTGATCCAAAGGGCGATGCAGATTTGCTCAAGCGCATGTATCTCGAAGCCAAACGCGCCGGCCGCCTGAACGAATTTTATGTGTTCCACCTGGGCTGGCCAGACCACTCGGCACGCTACAACGCCGTTGGGCGTTTTGGGCGGATTTCAGAAGTGGCCACCAGGATCGCTGGGCAACTCTCCGGGGAAGGTAACTCAGCAGCATTCCGTGAATTCGCTTGGCGATTCGTGAACATCATCGCAAGAGCCCTCGTCGCGCTGGGCCGTCGACCTGACTACCTGCAGATCCAGCAGCACGTGATCAACATCGAAGGGATCTTCCAGGAGTATGCCTCCAAATACTTTGATGAATATGATCCAAAGGCCTGGGAGGCGATCGTCGCTATTGAAGGCAAGCTCAACGAAAAAAACGTACCGTTCAACATGAAGGGCCGGCCGTTCCGTGTGGTGGCAATCGATCAATACCTGTCTCAGACGCGCGTGGCAGATCCAGTGATGGATGGACTGCGCAGCGCGGTCCGCTACGACAAGACCTATTTCGACAAGATCGTCGCCTCGCTGCTGCCACTGCTTGAGAAGCTGACAACAGGCCGCATGGCGGAACTGATCTCGCCGGACTATCAGGACGTGAACGATCCTCGACCGATCTTTGACTGGATGCAGGTGGTCCGCAAAAAGGCCGTGGTTTATATCGGCCTGGACGCCTTGTCGGACACAGAGGTCGCCGCTGCCGTCGGCAACTCTATGTTCTCCGACCTGGTCTCGGTCGCTGGCCATATCTACAAGTTCGGTGTCGACGACGGACTACCGGGCGGCGTCCCTGGCACCAAAGTGCCTATCAACCTCCATGCCGATGAGTTCAACGAGCTGATGGGTGAGGAATTCATTCCGATGATCAACAAGGGCGGCGGTGCCGGCATGCAGGTGACTGCCTACACCCAGACAATGAGCGATATCGAAGCGAAGATCGGCAACAAGGCCAAGGCTGGCCAGGTGATCGGTAACTTCAACAACGTGTTCATGCTGCGCGTCCGCGAAACGTCCACCGCCGAGCTGCTGACAAACCAGTTGCCTAAGGTTCAGGTTTTCACATCCACCCCGGCCAGCTCGGCGAATGACAGTGCAACGGGCAATACCGCGTTCACATCATCCAGTCATGACCAGGTGCAGCAGGTCAGCGTGCCAATGATTGAGCCAGCGCATGTCGTCGGCCTGCCCAAGGGACAATGCTTTGCGCTCATGGAAGGCGGCAATCTGTGGAAAATCAGAATGCCTTTGCCTGGCCATGATCCTGATGAAGTAATGCCGGCAGATCTGCAGGCCTTGGCGGAAAGCATGCGTCAGACGTATCAGGTGGGCAAGGTCGACGACACTGGCTGGTGGTCAGCGCCCGGTTATCAGACGCTAAACGAGTCGCTGCCTGCAGATCTGCTCGACGACTTCAAAAAAATCGCTGTTGCACCTGAGGATGCGGCATGACTCTCGGCGGGTTGAGCGATCGGCAAGGGGGCATCTGATATGGCGGACGTTGCCGATCGCGCGAAACAGCAGCAAGACCACGAACAGTCGTTCATAGGATCTCTCTTCACCCTGCCATTCCGATTCGCTGCAGTGATGTTCCTCTCTCTGGGGGGAGCCATCATCGTCGAATGGATCTGCATGTACTTCTTCTGGCCGGAGGCCGGTTGGCAGCATGCTCGTGCAATGCTCGATCATGAACTCAGCTGGCTCTCCAAGGGGTTCCTGCAGAGTGTGGTTGTTCAAGAGCCAGGCCGAACGGCGACATGGCTGGTTCAAACCACATATGACTGGCTGGTGGTCAAGACTGGGCTTCAGGACTGGGTTCAACACACCTCTGATTATGCTGCGACAGGACAACGATCACGCGGTTTCGATATGCGCTACATGCTCGGCGTGGGAGTCAGCAAGTTTCAGGATTACGGCCTTGCGGCGCTCTACACGACACTGGTGTTTTGCGTGCGTCTGGTGATCCTGACCCTCGCAATCCCGTTATTTGTGATGACGGCATTTGTTGGTTTTGTGGACGGGCTGGTGCGCAGAGACTTGCGGCGGTTCGGTGCCGGCCGCGAGTCCAGCTACCTCTATCACAAAGCTCGAGCAACGATGGTGCCGCTGGTGATAGTCCCCTGGAGCCTTTACCTGGCTCTGCCATTCAGCGTGAGCCCTTTGCTAGTGCTCCTGCCATGCGCGGCACTGCTCGGCCTGGCGGTCAGCATTACGGCGTCCAGCTTCAAAAAATACCTTTAGGTGCCCTCCATGCAATGGACAGAAGAACAACTGCCAGCTATTCACTCCTTCGCAAAGAAGCTACTGGTCCAGGCGTTTGCCGGTACCGGGAAGACAACGACACTCGTCGGTTACGCCACGCACAACTCGTCGGTCAAAATGCTGTACCTCTGCTACAACAAAGCCGTTGAGATCGCGGCAAAGAATCGTTTTCCACGCAATGTGACCTGCAAAACAGCTCACGGCCTCGCCTACGCTGTCTATGGCAGCCAGTACAAACACAAGCAGGCTGGCAATCTGCGTTTGACCGACATCGCGAGGACGATCAATACCCAGGATTGGGAGCTGGCCAAAGATATCGTTTCTACCCTCAATGCCTTCATGGCCAGCAAGGATCTGGAGCTGCTGGAAGACCACTTTGTGCGATTCCAGAGCAACCGCACACTGACCTCGGTCCAGCAGCAGTACATGAGTAAAGCGCTCAACCTGACCAGAGACGTTTGGCAGAAGATGGTCGATATCAACGATCGCTCAGTCCCCATGACGCACGATGGCTATCTGAAGCTGTACCAGATGAGCCAGCCAGATCTGAGCCAGCGTTTCGGTGCGATTTTGCT
This sequence comes from Pseudomonas syringae group sp. 26L6, assembly GCF_032587815.1. NCBI lineage: Bacteria > Pseudomonadati > Pseudomonadota > Gammaproteobacteria > Pseudomonadales > Pseudomonadaceae > Pseudomonas > Pseudomonas syringae group sp. 26L6. Next base: position 427,691 of record NZ_JAWHPJ010000053.1, on the reverse strand, counting down.
CGACGAAGGGCAGGACGTGAACCCGGTCATCGCGAATCTGGTCCAGATCCAAACAATAACTCAAGTCACTGTAGGTGATCGGCATCAGCAGCTGTATCGGTTCAGAGGCGCTGTGGATGCTTTAAACAGCCCGGCGATGAAGGACGCCGAGAAGCACTTCCTGACTCAGAGCTTCAGATTTGGACCGGCTGTTGCCTACGTGGCCAACGTCATCCTTTCCTTCAAGGGTGAAAAGATCCCCCTGCAAGGCCTGGGACAGCCGACGCTGGTGAAACGAGCCTTACCGGACGATCTTCCTCACCGCACCTACCTGCACCGTACTGTGAGCGGTGTGATCGAGAACGCGCTGCGCCTGGTCAACCAAAACCACCGCATGCAGTGGATCGGAGGGATCGACAGCTATTCCTTGCGCGATCTGGAGGACCTGTTCTATTTCAGCCGGCATATGAATGACCAGGTCCAGCAGCGCAAATTGCTGACCGACTATGCCGATTACGACCAGTATGTCGTGATCGCGAAGGCCACGCAGGATCCTGAGATGCTGCGCTCGATCAAAATCATCGAAAACTATGCGGATCTGCCCCAACGAATCGAGCAGTTGCGTGCTGCATCTGTCACGTCGGAGCTCGATGCAACCGTGACCCTTACCACTGCGCACAGAGCCAAAGGTCTGGAGTGGGACTTCGTTGGGCTTTATGACGACTTTTCAGCAGATCCGCTTTCCCCTGACATCGATGCCGGCAAACGCGACGATGAGCTGAACCTTCTGTACGTAGCTGTCACACGAGCCATGAAGATTCTGGCCGTCAACTCTCTTGTGATCGACATCATGCAGCGCTTCAAAGACATGAAGCAGCGCTCGAAACCTTGATGCGCTGCCCCATTCCCAATCAACTACCTCTTATGACGCAAGTCTTCTTCGGTCAGATCTAAGAAGGCGGGTTCTACACCGCAATGAGCTACTACGCTTTGAAAGCTCGCGTGTGTCCAATCCGGTTTACGTTCGGAATCAAGGGTAACGATTGCCCACGAACCGTCTGGTGAGATGCCAAGACCGGGGGCATATCGTTCGATCCAAACAGAACGTTCAAGAATTTTATCCATTGACGAAAGCGCCTTGGGAAGGGCTTTTTCAGAATCAAGACGCTTAACAACACCATACATGATGTCCTCAATAACGTTTGTAACGGACGTGCCGTTGTAGTCACGAAGTTGAGCTATCAGACAGACAAGGGATCCGTCATCCTTGATACGCACACGAACAAAACATGCTCCCATGGAGTGGAAGCCTTTGTACTCAAAATTGCGGTAGTCCAGCGTCTGCATCCCTACGTTTCCTTTGAAAATAACTGCGTGGACCGGCTCATCACCGGCGTAGTAAATATCTCACTACCTATACCATTTTCCAAATGGAATAGGTTTGGCGCTTCGCCCAGCGCTTAGAGACTGCAAAAATGACCTGCCCTTCCCCATCTGCTTGCAGTAGGTATCCGATGACACTCTATGAATACACCCAGACCTTCGTCCCCCTGCCCTACAAAACCGTTACCAGCGGCATGTTGATGTTCAAGTCGATAGATGAGACGACCCAGCCGGATGTTGAGAGGTATATGAGCGACCCAGAAACTCTGGCCGTATTGAATCGACATGGCAGAGAAGGATGGGAGCTGGTGAGCGTTCAGCAGATAAATCGTGGCCGTGAACAGATTGGCAACCAAAACGCACAGGGCTGGGCGCTTGGCTACACACTCAGTACGGGCTTCCTTTTCTTCTTCAAACGCTGCGTGAGAATTCAGCAAGTCGAATAATGGGACTTCGACCTGCTTTCTGGCGATAAATGACTTGAAGGGAGTGTCGCTGGCCTCCTAAACGTCATGAGCATCGTCCAAGTCGTCAAGAAGCCATGAATAATCTTGATCAAGCATAGGTCTCATCGAGTCGTCGAAATGAATTCTCGCGCGTTTGAGCTTAAAGTTGGACGTAGGCTCGGTTATTTTCCAAAATTTTATGGTCGATTTTTCCCCTCCCAGCATCGACATGGTCGACTCAAAAATTGCTGAAGGACAGTTCATACCAAATGTGACGGATTTGACAGGGAATGGGCTACGGTCTAACCCGATGGGAGCGAGTAACCTCCATTCTTTCTCGTATCTCCACTCGCCCGACTTTGTGAGTAGAGAGGCCCTCTCGACCTCGAGCTGCGACTGTACGTCGCCATCCTGCAACCACCGGACAATTGAGTCGGCTAGTATTTCACGGCTCTGGCCATACACCACTTTATGGATACGCGTCGATTTGAGATCCGAAGTGTCATACTCAATGCACACACCTCGATGCTGCTGCCCATAGTGTGACCACATCAATGGGCTTGTCGCATTCGCACTGAGACAAAGAACGCCCGTGGCAAGTGTGTCTTTTACTTCACTCTGAATCAGCGTTAACAGCTCACGTTGATAATAGCCTGCCTGATCGGTGATCTCTGGATCCGTCGCCATGTACTCTATTCCACGGATAGCATCCTGTACCTCGGTCTCCCCGAGTCGAGCTCGGTGCAAGTCGAGTTTCTGCCCCTTCAACTTTAAGCGTTTCAGCGCTGCAGAGGACTCCTTCTCTACGCGCCTAATGACCATTAACTTTAGAAGCAATTTCAGTCTTTCAATGCTTTGGTCACCAGCGATTACGACAGGCCGGCAATCTAATGGGTCGTTGAACGTCCCTGGATCAGCGTAAAAAACTTTTCCGTGGTACAGCTGCTCTACCATACGATCACTGAAACTTAAATATTTGTACAAGCTTGCTGGTGCTTTACCCATCACATCAATAACTCCAATCCTTCCCTATGAAGCTCTCAGCAGCATGTCTGCTCCGACCCACCATTGAGAGCGCTGCATGCTGTGCATTAAAGCCTCGCCAAACGACTTTCTTCAATGAATCTCTGACCGGATGAGCAGTTAGCACGCCAACCTAAACCCCCTCAGACCTAAAAAGGGTTTCGTACTGATTCCTTCCGGGCCGTTGGTCATGCTGTGCACACAGATTCCTACAGCTTCCAAGGCCCGCGACGTGAAAATCAAACTCCACGCGATCAAACCAGCGTTTTCAAGCATGCAGATCTGCCTGTCTGCAGTCCTCATATGCACACCGCTGCTTTCCTCACATGCCCGAGCAGCCGGCACGGCTTCCGAGCAAGCCAACGTGGAAGTAATGATTCGCCAGCTCAATGCGGTTGAGGCCGTCGCCCAGCGCAGCGCTGACCTGCCCAGTGAATCAGCCCAGCGCTATCACCTGGATTACTCCAGGTTAGTCAGCGATATCGCACGCATTCGCCAGGGCCTGCAGGATTATCTGACTCCCTCCCGGGCACAGCCCCGAGACCCCGTCGAGATATCAGGCCAATACAACGTCAGCGGTGATCACACGCCATGACGATGTCCTCCACCCAGAACAGTGCCTTTCAGGCCGCTGCCGGCTTTTCGCCGGCCAACAGCAACACGCTGTGGACCGGAATTGCGGCGGGCATCCTCCTTTTGTGGGGCGTCTGGGTACTTCTAAGCATTTATCGCGGCTGGGCAACCCGAAACCTTGACAGATCGGCTGCTGCCGCTTCTGCCGCTCGTTGGGCCGTGCTGTTCATGGTTATGACTTTCATGCTGTTGAGTTGATTTTTCCAAGGAGATAAAGATGACGCTGTATTCATTGTTCACTCAGGCACGTGCCTTTTTGAAACGCCGGCTTTTTTCGGTCCTGCTGACGGCTGCCACACCTGGCACTAGTTTCGCGGCTCTACCGGGCGCACAAGCCCCCACACGCGGCACTGGGACCAGCTTTCTGCAGACCTTCCAAAACTATGCCTTCGACGGCTTCACGCTGCTGGGTCTATGTATGTGCGCATTCGGGATCATTTTGGTGGGGCGACATGCGCTGGGCGTCTACCACGAGATCCATATGGGCAAAGCCAAATGGGCTGACCTGGGCAGTACCGCTGTAGTCGGTGTTTGCTTGATCGGCGTCACGATCTACCTGGTCACCACCGCTACCAACATTCTTTGAGTCCTAGAGGCTTCCATGACTGAGCTCCAGCAAGATCAGCATGAAGACGGCACCCTGCGTTTTCTGCCCAGTCGCTTGAACAATCAGCCCGTGGTGATTGGTGGCCTTACGGCGGATGAGATGTGGGCGACCGTATTCGGCTGCAGCGGCATAGGCTTTGTGATTGGTCTGCCGCTGGCCTTCATCATCACACCATCAATGCCGGTGGTGTGCGCTCTGATAGGAGGAGTATTGGGACTGCTCATCGCATCTCGGGTCTTGCGACGCCTCAAACGCGGTAGACCGGAGACATGGCTCTACCGCAGGTTGCAGCTGCAGACGGCAATGCTCGGCCCGACCTCATTCAACAAAGCCAACCTGGTCCTTCGATCGGGCAACTGGACTTGCCGCCGGAGCGAGCAACAATGAGCCGTTTCTTGAAATTGGCCGACTCCCAACGTGCCCACATCAACAGCTTGAGGATAGCGATTGTCTTGATCGCGCTGGTGGCAGCAGGCCTTGGTTTCGGCTGGTGGAGTGCGCCGAAGCAATTGACCGTTCACGTTCCGCCAGATCTGCGGTCTGGAAGCACGCGAATGTGGTGGGATGTCCCTCCCCAATCTGTATACACATTCGGCCTGTACATCTTTCAGCAGATGAACCGGTGGCCTGTCGACGGCGAGCAGGATTACCAGGCAAATATCACCCGTCTGGATGCTTACATCACGCCATCTTGCAAGCATTACCTGCAGAGTGATTTTGAACTGCGCAGGTCTAGCGGTGAGCTACGCAAGCGCGTCCGGGGCGTGTACGAAATTCCAGGTCGAGGCTATGGAGATTCGCCAGAGATCAGGACGGTGACCAACTCTATCGACGATTGGACTGTGACGCTCGATATAACAGCAGACGAGTATTACGGCGGGCAGTTGGTCAAGCGTGCCCTCGCGAGATATCCACTCCACGTTGTACGTATGGACGTCGACCCTGAAACCAATCCCTTCGGTTTGGCTTGGGACTGCTACAACGGCGCACCACAACGCATCGAAGGCAATGTTGAAGCTCCGGCAACTCCGTCGAAAGGAGTCTTCAAATGAATGTTTTGCGAGTAATCACATGCTCGACATTACTGGCGGTGTTGGCTGGCAACGCCCAAATCGCCTCGGCGGTCGAGATTCTCCGCTGGGAGCGGTTGCCACTGGCTATTCCACTGCGCATCAATCAGGAACGCATCGTCTTCGTTGATCAGAATGTTCGTGTTGGACTCCCGCGTTCGCTGACTGAAAAGCTGCGGGTGCAGAGTACGGGGGGCGCGATCTACCTATATGCGAAGGAAGCAATAGAGCCAACTCGACTTCAGCTGCAGAACGCCAAGACCGGTGAGATCATTCTGGTCGACATCGCTGCTACAGAGGCATCTACGGATCAAACGCCGCTCGAGCCGGTGAAGATAGTCGAAGGTGAAACATCATCAGCACGCTATGGAGGGGCTGCTACAGCACGCTCAGCCAAGGCCACTACGAAGAACTCGGACTCAACCAGCCGTTCAAGCGATGAAGACGATGAACCAGAGGAAGTAGTCAAGCGAGAAACGCCCGTCCCAGTCGTCCTCACCCGCTATGCAGCCCAGATGCTCTATGCGCCGTTGCGCACCGTTGAGCCTGTAGACGGCATCGCCCAGGTGAAGGTTGAGCGCAGCCTTGATCTGGCGACCTTGCTTCCCACTCTACCTGTGAAGTCCACACCCTTAGGCGCATGGCGTCTGGATGATTTTTGGGTGACTGCCGTGAAGCTGCAGAATCAGACGGCGCAGCGGATCACGCTTGATCCTCGAGAGCTCATGGGTGAATTCGTCACTGCAGCGTTCCAACATCCTTATCTTGGATCACGCGGCGATGCCAGTGACACCACGACCTTGTACCTGGTCACGCGGGGACACGGGCTGACACAGGCGGCCGTATTCTCGGCGACCCAAGCAGATCCGCGTGCAGCGCAAGGAGCGAAGCATGAAAGGTAATCCGCTGCTCAAGTACCTGGTGATTCCATTCCTCCTGCTTGTGATTTTCGTCGGCATCAAATCACTGGGAAGTGCCCCCGCACCAAGTACCGAAACCCCTGCTCCAAAACTGACGGCTGAGCAAGCCAAAGCCCTGGGTGTGGAAGGCGACACGCCGAGCGATACGCTGCGCACGGTCGTCGCTGAAGGACGCGAGCTCAAGCAACAGATCACCGACGTCATCGCACAGAACACTGCGGTCAAACAGGATAACGAGACCCTCAAACAACGACTGGCAAACATTGATCAGACAGTCGACCAGCGCCTTAAAAACGCCCAGGAACAGTTCAAGCTGGATAGTCAGCAGCAACAGCAGAGCGTGTTGGAGGGCTTGCGCAAACAGATGGATGAACTGACCCGAATGGGACAAAACAATAATTCCAATTCGGATTTACCGATTGGGTTAGGTGTTCAGCCTGGTGATGGCCAACAGTTCAAATCGGAAACAAACGGTTCAGACATCGTGTGGATCGATCCACAGGACGCGACGGCCCTGGATAGCAATGGCAAACCGATCACTGCCGGCAATAGCGTCCCCGCGAGCGCCTACAGCTTTCCTACAGCCTTCGGCGAGTCCGTAGACCGAGGACAGAAAGCGCTCACGACAGGTGCTCAGTCTGTCCGCGATGACATGGGTGGCCAGCAACAGGAGCGTAAGAAGGTAAGACGTGCCTACACCCTCCCTCAAAACTCGACGTTGATGGGCTCGGTGGCCATGTCCGCGTTGATCGGCCGGGTTCCTGTTGACGGGACGGTTAATGACCCCTACCCGTTCAAGGTGCTGATCGGTCCGGACAACCTGACTGCCAATGGCATCGACCTTCCTGACGTAGCCGGTGCGGTGGCCAGCGGTACAGCGTCCGGCGACTGGACCCTCTCATGCGTGCGGGGGCAGATCAAAAGTCTGACCTTCGTGTTTACCGACGGCACTGTCCGCACGTTGCCGGCACCGGTTCAGGGTGGCAATCAACAGAACAACAACCAGAACAACTCTGGAGACCAACAACCCATCCAGGGTGGCCTTGGCTGGATCAGTGATCCATACGGCATTCCATGTATTGCGGGCGAGCGACGCAGCAATGCGCAGCAGTACATCGGTTCACAAGCCCTCATCACCGCAGCAGGCGCTGGAGCAGCATCGTTGATCAAGACCGAGGGAAGCACCTCCTCATACGTCTCGAACGCTTCTGGGACGCTTGGTAGCACCGGTTTGTCTGGTAACGAGGCGATGGGGAAGATCCTGACCCAAGGAGTCACGGACGTTTCGAGCTGGGTTAACAAACTCTACGGACAAGCGTTCGCGGCCATTTATGTCCTGCCTGGTGCGCAAGTCTCACTGCACATCGATCAAGAGCTGGAAATTGACTACGAACTCAAAGGCCGCAAGGTCAAGTACGCCTCAGGAGCGAACCATGCCAATGCCAACCTGGATTGATCACTTGGGCTCAGCGCGCAGCGCGCTGATGTATTGCCTTCTCACGGCGGGCTTGCTGGCTGGATGCTCGACAAACAAAGAGCAAATGCTGCCGCATGGTCAAAACACCATGATGGACGTTTGGAACCAAGGAACGACCGGTTCGGCGGGAAGCGCTAGTGGCCGGCAGTTGCTCGATGCGCGCTCGGAGTTGCGCCGTCCAATCGATGTACGTGCTACCCAGCCCTTGCAGGACAGCGCGGCCTACACCCGTACCGCTCAAAACGAGATCTACAGCCAGTTCAAACGACTACCCAATCCGGATCTTGTCATGTACGTGTTTCCGCACCTTGCGGGCTCCGATCCAGCACCAGTCCCTGGCTACACCACTGTTTTCCCGCTCTATCAGCGTGTGCAGTACGCCATGCCTGGCGAGCGGGTTGAGGACTACTGATGACTCTTTTTCAACGGCTCAAAAGCCGCGCGTCCCTCAATTCAGCTACGCAGACGGATATAGCGGGCGACCCTCTGCTGAGCGAGCCTGCAGCGGTCGAACTTGAACAGCCTGAAGATGATCTGGTTGAGGATTTGAAAGCCTCAGATCAAAACGATGTGGATGCGGCACTTGAGCGTTACCTAAAGCGACTTGAGGATCAGGGCATACCCGCGCCTGGCGATTGGAGAAACCCGAAGCAGAAGCCTGCCACGGTTGGCGACGTCGCCGCGCTGTACGACGTCAAGCCGAGCTTTGTAGACCTCCTTCCATGGATTGAGTACCTGCCAGCGGAGCAAGCGATGCTGCTTGAGGATGGCAAATCCTTGGCAGCATTCTTCGAACTGACTCCGATCGGCACTGAAGGCCGTGATCCCGAATGGCTTCGCAAGGTGCGCGATGCCCTGGAGAACGCGCTGCAAAATAGTTTTGACGAGCTCGATACCTCACCTTGGGTTGTGCAGTTCTACGCGAAGGACGAAACCAGCTGGGATGACTACCTTCGGAACCTGCGTGAATACATCCGACCACAGGCTAAAGGCAGCCCGTTCTCGGAGCTGTATCTGGATCTGTTCAAGCATCACCTCGATGCAATCGCCAAACCTGGTGGTCTTTTTGAAGACACCACAGTTTCAAAATTGCCTTGGCGTGGCCAGCAGCGCCGAGTGCGGGTAGTCGTGTATCGCCGGGTAGTCGGTGATGCAGCGTTCCGTGGCCAAACCCCTGCCATGCACCTGGACAACATTTGTCAGCGCTTCACTGGAGGTCTGGCCAACGCCGGCATTAAAAGCAAACGGATGGACGGTTACGACATCCGACACTGGCTCCTGCAGTGGTTCAACCCTCACCCCGATCACCTGGGAACGACGCTCAAAGACTTTGATCGCTTCTTTCAACTGGTGAACAAACGCACAGAGGATGCCGGCGAGGATCTCCCACTGGTCACTGGCGACGACTTCGCACAGGGACTCTTTTATCGAGAGCCAAAATCCGACAGTCAAAAAGGCTTGTGGTACTTCGATGGCCAGCCTCACAGAGTCATCATGCTGGATCGGCTGCGCGAAGCCCCGAAGACCGGCCACCTGACTGGCGAAACACGTAAAGGCGGTGATGCCTTGCATGCCCTGTTCGACAAGTTGCCTGAGGACACTGTGTTGGCCATCACCCTGGTCATCACCCCTCAGGACGTGCTGGAGGCTCATCTTGAGAAGCTGGCACGCAAGTCGGTGGGTGACAACCAAGCTTCACTACTGACCCGCGAAGCGGTAAACGATGCCAGGAAACTGATCGGTCGTGAGCACAAGCTGTACCGAGGCAGCATCGCCTTTTACCTCAAGGGAAATGACGAAGCACAGCTCACCGCGCGCAGCATGCAGTTGACCAACGCATTGCTGGGTGCCGGTATGGAACCCGTAGCATCTGACGACGAGGTGGCCCCACTCAACAGCTACCTCCGTTGGCTTCCCGGGAACTTCGACGTAAATCAAAAGCGAGCCATGGACTGGTACGTGCAGATGATGCTCGCCCAGCATGTTGCAAACCTGTGCCCTGTGTGGGGTCGCTCCAGTGGTACCGGGCATCCTGGCATCACGCTATTCAACCGTGGTGGGGCTCCACTGACATTTGATCCATTCAACAAGCTGGATCGTCAGATGAATGCCCACATGTTTCTGTTCGGCCCCACAGGGGCAGGTAAGTCCGCCACGTTGAATAACCTGCTCAACCAGCTCATTGCGGTTTACGCTCCCCGCCTGTTCATCGTCGAGGCGGGTAACAGTTTCGGTCTACTCGGGGATTTCGCGAAAAAGCTTGGGTTGACAGTCAACAGGATCAAGCTGGCCCCGAACTCAGGCGTTAGCCTGGCTCCGTTCGCCGACGCTATTCGCTTGGTAAACACACCGAGCCAGGTCAAGACCTTGGACGCTGATGACTTAGAGAGCTCTGACGAGGACATGAATGCCAAGCCCGATGAAGACGATGATGAACGGGATGTCCTCGGCGAGATGGAAATCGTAGCCCGTTTGATGATCACCGGCGGTGAGGAAAAAGAGGAAGCTCGGCTGACCCGGGCTGACCGCAGCGTAATCCGACAGTGCATCCTTGCAGCGGCCAGAATTTGCTCCGACGCCGATCGCACCGTCCTGACGGAAGATGTCCGTAATGCGTTGCGCGCGGCCGGGGAAGACACCTCCATCCCGGAGGGCAGACGCAATCGGATGCTTGAAATGGCCGAAGCCATGGACATGTTTTGCATGGGCGCCGACGGGGAGATGTTCAACCGTACCGGTACGCCTTGGCCTGAGGCAGATCTGACCATCGTCGACTTGGCCACCTACGCACGTGAGGGTTACAACGCCCAGTTGTCGATCGCTTACATCTCGCTGATCAACACCGTGAACAACATAGCGGAGCGTGATCAGTACAAGGGCCGTCCTCTGGTCAACGTGACAGACGAAGGCCACATCATTACCAAAAACCCCCTCCTCGCCCCTTACATTATGAAGATCACCAAAATGTGGCGAAAGCTCGGGGCCTGGTTCTGGCTGGCAACACAGAACATGGATGACTTTCCTCCCTCAACTGCACCAATGCTCAACATGATCGAGTGGTGGATCTGCTTGAACATGCCGCCTGACGAAGTGGAGAAGATCTCCCGTTTCCGTGAGCTCACACCTGCACAGAAGGGCTTGATGCTGTCAGCACGCAAAGAGAGCGGTAAATACACCGAAGGCGTGGTTCTTTCGAAATCGATGGAAGTCCTGTTTCGCGCTGTTCCGCCGAGCCTGTACCTGGCATTGGCCATGACCGAGCCTGAAGAGAAAAAACAGCGTTACGACCTGATGCAGTCCATGGGTGTCGACGAGTTGGGAGCTGCCCTGGAAGTAGCTGCAGATCTCGACCGGAAACGAGGTATTGAGCCCCTGAACATTACATTCCCAACACCCCGTGCATTGGAGAACCTGGCATGAGAGCCATGGATGCCCTGACTCAAAATCTGATCGACAGTCTGACTCAAATTCTTACGAACCCGCAGGAAGAATCCCTGATTGCATTGAAGATCTGCGCGCCGGTACTGATCGAGCACCTACAAGTCGTCAAACATGTAGCGGTTGATCGTCGAGAGATCCAATCCCAACTGCACAAAGCTCTGGACCAGTGGCTTGAGCATCACCCTCAGCCCGAAAGCGCCCAGAAAGCTCTTCTGACGCTGCTGGATCAGGAGCTGCTGGCAAAACAGCTTCTCGACAAAGAGGCCTCCGCATGAAGCGACCGACGCGCCGGAAAATCCTCTACTGCATCGGTGCGGTCGCCTTGGCTATCTCACCTTTTCTGCTGACCGAGGTGATGCAGTATCAGCCTGGCGTCACAGGTGACCCCGTGGCGCCGGCAGCCGATCAGAAGAGACATAGTGGCGGATGGGTATACGGGAGCCGTGGCGCCCGTTTCACCATCGTCGAATATGCAGATCTGGAATGCCCCTACTGCAAGGATTACTTCCCACATCTCAAAGCCTGGGTTGATCAGCATCCAGACGTGAATCTTCAGTGGCACCATCTGCCCCTACCTATGCATGAGCCTGCAGCGAGCTATGAGGCTCGGTGGGCTGAGTGCGCGGGGATTGAGAGAGGCAATGACGCTTTTTGGCTCGCAGTCGAGCTCATTTATCAGCGTACTCGGTCGAACGGTGCTGGAACTGCTGGCAATCCGCAGATCCCTGGCCTCGAAGATCGACAGCACTTCATTGATAACTGCGCTGCGAGTAACCCGTCTGTGCAACAGGCCGTCATTAGCCAGGCTCACAAGGCGAGCCAGGACGGCATCACAGCCACCCCTACGCTGGTCATCAAGGACAAACAATCTGGCCGCTCGATCAAGCTGCAGGGAGCACCTGACGGTGACGTGCTGCTCTCCGCAATGGACTGGCTGGCTTCGAGGCCGACCGCTGGGGATCACCAGTGAATGCAAACGTCTTTAAAAGCGAGGTATTGGTCAGCTCATGCCACCCGGTCTTAGGTAGGGTGTACTGGAGCTTCGTCTGGAACGGCGACTGCAACTACCCCGACTATTATGGAATCACAGACAGTCGCGATTTCGCAATGCGACTGCCCCATGGATGGCGCGATCATGATTACCTTAACTGGGCGCACAGATCGCACGTATACAAGGTGTTCGATCCCGACAGCTTCAATAGTGACTACGTGTTGGAGTGGCGCGAGGAAGATCCAGATAACGAGGATCAGCCGGCGCAGTGCCAGCGTTTGACGGGACGGTTGGCCAACCTCCAATCAAGAAGTGGTCAAAGCATCGAAGAGTTCAGATACTGGATGTTCCACGCAGATTGGCAGGACATTCCATACCTGCAGGTGGTTTGATACCTCCTGATAAAACTCCTGCGAAACTACTAACTCGATACAGTCGATAAAGCGCGATGCCCTCCTCCAGCCTCATGTGTCAATTTCTCCCATTGACACAACTGGCGAACTTGTAAGAACCTGGATATGTAACTTCAGCTTCAAACCCGTAATGAGGGCTACCTACTAGTGGCCTCGACGCAGCTAGCTGCGTGAACGTCCCCAAAGCTCGCAAAGCAACCGGAAGCGCGAGCAGCCAACTGACGTTGGTGGCTGCACACTCCTCACTTCATCTACCCAATGGGAATCCTCCCATTGGGCCGGGTTCCCGTTTCGAGAACCCTACATGAATACCTTCTCACTGCTCATCACCCCTAAAATTGGGGAAGCCCGCGGCGTCCCACGTATTTGGCTTGAGGGCCAAAAACTATTGAATGCCGGCATCGAAATAGGAACTCGCTTTTCACTCATCCGCCCAGAAGGACAGACCAGGCTGGAACTCGTGCCTGCCACATCACCAGAGCTCAACACAGGCGATGTCACGGTCTCCAGGCGGGTTAAAAATGGAATCACGACGCCTCTCATCGAGATCCGGACAGCCCTACTCAGAAGCTTGTTCAAGACCGCAGAGAAAGTCCGAGTTGTCATTCGTTTGGGAAGGATCGTCATCACCCCCCTCGACAATGACAAGAGGATTGAAGAGCGCCTGGCGCGACTGAAGCGCAAGCTCGATGCACAAGAACCACTGGCGGTATGCAGTCTGTTCCACGGTGGAGGCGTGCTGGATCGTGCGATACACGCCGGCCTGGCACGCTCTGGAATTGATACTTTTGTCAGGATTGGTATTGAGGTTGAAGATCAGTACCTGGACGCCAGCTTGCGCAACAACCCGATGCTTTGGCGAGACACTTCATTCGCAATCTGTGCAGATGTTCGGGACGTGCAACGCGGCACGGGTACCCCGGAATGTGACTTGGTTGTTGCGGGCATTCCTTGTACTGGAGCCTCCCGTGCAGGCAAGGCCAAAAACAAACTCAGTTCAGCCGAACAACATCCGTCCGCAGGCTCGTTATTCATAGACTTTCTGGACTTTGTCCGGTACTCCAACCCAGTCATGGCAATCGTCGAAAATGTACCTGATTACCAGACCAGCACTTCGATGGAAGTGATCAGATCTGTGTTGAAGTCATTGGGCTACCGGCTGTTCGAGTGCATCCTCGACGGAGCAGTGTTCGGGGCATTCGAAAGCAGGTCCAGGATGGCTTTGGTTGCATACACGGAGGGGGCTTTTGAGCCTTTGACACTGGATCAGATCACCCCTCTTCGCACAAAAGAGCGCTCACTCAAGGATCTCATGGACGCTGTGCCAGAAACTGATGAAAGCTGGAAGTGCTATGACTACCTGGGACGTAAAGAGGAGCGCGATATCGCCAGCGGCAAGGGCTTTCGCAGGCAACTACTGACACCTGAAGCAACCTCATGCGGTTGTATTGGGCGTGGGTACGCGAAGGCAAGATCGACAGAACCATTTATTCGACACCCAAGAAACCCGGCGCTCAGCAGGCTTCTGACGGTAAGCGAACATGCTCGCGTCAAAACCATACCGGTTGAGATCGTTGAAGGAGTATCCAACACCACAGGCCACGAAATACTGGGCCAATCTGTCATCTATACCGCTTTCGAAGCGATAGCGGCCGCTGTAGGAAAGTTGATAACGAAGCTGCACAGAACTGCCAGTCCGGCAAGTGCGATGGCGGCTTGAAAACGTCCGGCCTACCTTACGGGTAGCGCCGGCCTATACTCGATGGGTTTCAACGCCGGCCATAGAGCTTGTTGAGTTTCCGAACTTGTACTATGCATACAACCGCAAATACAGCGCAGATGGCCAAGAATACAAGCTCCGGGGTCCCTGTATTGTCCCAGCCGGTCATTGCGCTAAACGAGTCATACCCCAATGCTACCGCACCGGCCACGACAGCAGCCGTCCCCCCAAAAATGAGCACTAAATAAAGCAGAAACGTTTTCATCGTATCACCCTACTGTTTGTCCAGGTCAGCCGCCACCCAGCCTTTTGCACCATTATAGTCATCACCTCCAGCGGCGATGAAAATGTGGCCAGTTTCATCCACTGCGAATACACCTGGGCGCTCATGGCTCGCGTCGCGCAATGAATCCTTCCAACCGTACACAGTGCCTTGCCAGATCATCACTATGCCGCCACGGTGATCCTGGTTGATCTTTCGCCACTTATTGGCAGTTGCGCGCAAGGCTTCATAGAGATTGGTCATGCCTGAATTTCCTGTTCGGATAGGACCTTGCGGCAATAGTCGGTCCAGATTACTTACTCTGGACCACCATCCCACTTTGAAACGGCCACTTTCAATTCTGCATCAAGCATTTCGCATTGCTCATTACCCAGCAAATTCTCTGCCTGCAAAGCCCCTATCCAACCCTGAGCTTCAGCCGCACTGTGGAACATCACCTCACGGTCGCCAGCTATGGCCACCTGCTCGATGCGCTGACGGGCCCGTTCCAAGATTTGGGCAATCGGGTCAATGTCTTTCATCGTCTATTTTCCGCTCTGAGTGGGGCTATCGACAGCCGAATCGTTGATAGGCAGTCCTGCGTATCATACCAATGACTTTTCACGCAGCACTTCAAAGACCTCGCGCGCAAAGGCTGCCATCATCAGAATTGTTCCCAAGAGCAGAGCGATAATACCTGCCTCGGTGTATGCCAGATCTGCAGTGCGCTGCCCTGCTTCCCCCAGACCTATTGAAGCCAAAACCGCAATCAATTGAGTCAATGCTAATTTCATAAGACGTTCCTTCTGTCTTTTTGGTGTAAAAGTCTTGTGTTTCTACCGGCCAGGCCCCGCACGAAGCGAGGCTTGGAGTGAAGCTGAGCGGCAGCCAGGCCGGCGGTAGGTACTGAGTGCGATAAGGTCTTTTCCTATGCAACTGCGTGCCCTGCAACAACAGTGCAGTGGTCAAGGGATACAGCACCCGAAACATCCTCCACCATGATAACCGGCTCGCAGCACATGACGTATGCCTTGCCGCGGGTTTTGGTCTTGATTTTTTCACCAGAGCCCAACAGCTCCTCGTAAAATACGGCCGCCCCTTCAGGGTGCGTGGTGTTCCAGTCGTGGCACTGGGCCTTAGCAGCGGTTTCCTGCTCACGCAGGGTCATGTTTTTGCGTTTCGGTAGAGGCATCGGGTCAGCCCTTCAAGGAGTTGGATGCCAAAGGGGCATCCTTCTACGGCCTCTGCCCCGCTTTTGATGGCAGGGCTAGTGGTGTAGATGGACGATATTTGCTCAAAGAATGAAGGGCTCGTTGTTGCCCCATTCCTGAAAGTAATGCTGGAAGGTCTTGCGGTCAGTACCGATGTACCCCAACTTCACGCCCGGCCAGCGTGCATGAGCAACTTCAAATGCCACTTCCAGCGATAGGTGACAGAGTATGTGCTCTAGTGCAGGACGCTTGATTTTATTCGGCTTGGAACTCACTTGCTGCCCCCAGTGATTCGATTGAATGAGGACACATTACCGTATTCGGAAATACTCTGGAAGCTTTTTATTTCCGTTATCGGTAATACTTTGATGCATCCTCAAGACGCCCACTCATGACCTGTAACGCTGCAGCCTTCCGAGACAGCAAGCTCTGATTCACGCCAGTCTGTTGGATTGCATCCCGCTGAGACAGGCCGTCGACGAAATGCGCACGCAGCGCTGCCTCAAGCATCTTCCCTCTGATTCCGGTAAACGACAGCAGCACGTCGAAGTGCTGAGACGTGACCTTGCCTGGGATCAACCCTGACTCTTTGAGCTGCGACATCGAAACTCCAGACAAACAATGGACCAGCAACTTTACCGTAATCGGAAATCTTAAGCACGGCGATTGCGGAGGTGTCTGGACCTATACGCCACCACAAAACATCTCCATTAAGATTACAGGCCCGCTTGCAGTGCTGTTTACCTAAACACTACCGCGCCTGCTGCTCGATGGCGGCCGCTCGGCCCTCGCAGGCGCCATCAAACCCCAACCGTCCCGATAACGGTTTCCTACAGACGACAGTTCATTAATCGCGTTTTCTGTACCTGACACCACCTGCAGGTAATGCCTAATGCCCCCCTCCAGCCCCTATCGCTTCAGCTGCAAGAACCGCATGACCTTCCTGATCTTGATTGCGGCCATTCAGGTCCCCTTCGTTAACGCAGAGACGTGGATCGTTACTGACCGGAACCACCCAGTCCAGGCACCGGCACGTGTCCGGTTGATCCTCCTGGACGAATCAGAAAGGCTTGAGGCCAAGCTCTCTGAAGGACTACCGGCTAATCAGCAACAATCCATCGCAATCATGCAGCAACGCCTCAAGAGCAGCGATGCGCAGCGCTTGCAACGAGATCTGGCTTTAGCTCAACAAGACCTCGTAGACGCTTGGAGCATGGGGGTAACGAAGGTGCCTGCAGTGGTGGTCGACCGCAAGTTTGTTGTGTACGGGGAAACCAACGCTACAGCGGCTGAAAATCGCATTGCCCAGTGGCGCGCCGCCGCCAATCATCAGAACGCATCTGGCCAGGGAGATGCCCCGCGATGAACCTGCGAAAGCCTCCAGCGTGGGCAGCCTTGGCCTTGTCGATCTCAACCTGGCCGGCAGCAGCGGGCACGGTGACATCTGCCACCCTGGTCGCCTCAACCCTGTCGCCTGACTGCCTGGAGTACAAGGTGGTTGGAATCTGCTACTGGCTGCTCTGCACCCCGTTTGGATGCAAGGTAAAGACGTCGACCAAGGTTCGTCACTTCGTTCCAGACGCCGTGGTCTCAAGCTACTCGAATACCGGTGAAAACCCGTGGGTTGAGGTCTCTTCGTTAAGCTCATCAACTTCGTACGCCCAAGATGGCGGTGACGGAACCACCAATCACAACAACGAAGATAGCCTGGCTAAATTCAAAAACGCTGACGTCATAGGCCACCCCGGAGGAGCAACATTCAGTAAGTTTGCCAGCGCCTCGGGCTATGCCTGCCAGGGTGCTGCCACGCCCTACATGCCCTACCTGCTGAGCACTTTGGACACTGTCGCCTGGCGTTACGGCGTTCCAGAATCAGTGTATCCAGAAGCACTGATTCCCGGACGTCGAGAGGTGGGTGGTCTGACGTCGGGGGACATGTGGGGAAGCGTCTACCCTCGCAGTGGTTTTATCCATCAAGCCGACGATTACAAGGCGGCATCCGTGATCGCGCAGCGTGCAGGTGACGTGGTCACTCGCAGCGGTCAGGTTCATGTCTATCAACCGCTTCTGGCACAGCCGCAACCAGGCTACTGGCCGGCAGGAGAATTGATCGAGACCGACGCCACCACCGGTAAGTGGCAAGAGCTCACGCCGACCCTCAGTCAAAGCTGCGCGGTATTTCCAAACTCCCAGCCCCGTGTGCAGGCAACAGATGGTGGCTACGCCTGGGCGTTATGGCGCCCGTATTCCTGCTGCAAGCGGGAAGGACAAACCTTTCTTGGCAGTACGGACTTTCAATGATGATCAAGAGGACTTCAACTATGCGCCGCGCTGCCTTTCTGACTATTGCATTCATGAGCACCCTGACAGCCCATACTGCTCTCGCCGAAATCCCGGGAATCAATGCAAGCTCATCGGGCAGCGTGATCGGTGACGACGTGCTCTACAGCGTTGGAGGCGGCAACGCTGTGACGATGGGTACGGCGGGGAATATGGATAGCATCAGCATCGGCGGAGGTTGGAACAGCAACCTGGTCTGCGGAAACATGAGTATGAATAACACGCTCCAGAATCAGTTGAATGGAGCAACTTCCGGATTTCAGACGATCATGGGGTCGATGATCTCGAACGCTACCAGCGCCGTTTCATCACTACCAGGACTGATTATCCAGCGGGCTAACCCGGCTTTGTACAACCTGCTCACCAACGGCATTCTGCAGGGTCGTCTTGACTTCGACCGCTCCAAAGGCACTTGTCGTGCCATTGCTGACAAGATGCTCGATGTCGCTGGAGGACAGATGGGCTGGAACAAGATCGCCGAGGGCCAGGCTATGAGTCAGGCGGTGAAAAACGGGAACACAGATGCTGTCTCAGCCGTTGCACAGGTCGAAAAGCAGGGAGGGAATGACGGTATCACCTGGCTCGGAGGAAATAAGGCCGGCGGATCTGGCCAGCAACCTATCAAGGTCGTAGGTGACGTTACTCGTGCGGGATACAACTTGCTGAACGGACGCGGCGCCGCCGATACATCGTCCATTAGTCCGTCGGCCTGCAACAACGGCATGGTGTGTTCCACCTGGTCCTCGCCTCAGGCAGCCACCACGTTCGCCAATCGTGTACTGGGAGAGCAACAACAACGCACTTGTGAGGACTGTACCAAAACAACCTCCACCGCCGGCGTCGGGCTCACTCCTCTCATCCAGGAATCCTACGACTCCAAGCTCAAGACCCTGCAGGAATTGATCTCGGGCAGCAAGTCCCTCACTTCAGAAAACTTGACTGCAGCGAGCAGCGATTCTCTGCCTGTCACCCGTGGAGTGGTCGAGGCACTCAGGACTGAGCATGACCAGGATATTCTCGCAAAACGTCTTGCTTCAGAGGTCGCTTTATCTGAGGTTCTCGGCAAGGCACTACTGCTTCAGCGCACCATGTTTACCGGCAGCAAAGAGCCGAACATTGCCGCCAACGATGTGGCCCTGCAGGCGGTCAGTCAGCAAAACAGCAGCCTGCAACAGGAAATTGACAACCTGAAGACCGAGCTGGATATGCGTCGCAGCTTGGCCAGCAACTCACCGACAGCCATTCTACAGAGGGCTCAGAGCCGGAAAGACAGCTCCAAAGGCATATTTCAAGGCGATCCAACGCCCGACCGCCTCGATCAGCTGCAGAATCCTTCTAAAGGTAACTGACCATGAGCTCATTGCCGGTTGCCAAGGGATGGCTACGTAGGGGCGCGAAAGCGCTAGTGTCACTCACCTGGCCGGTCTTGCTGACCATTGTTCTGGCTGTGATTTTCATGACAGCCATCGCGCATTTCTTTGGAGATATTGAGCAGTTCAGGGAATGGCAAAAAGCGCACTACAACTACATGCTGGTCTGGCGGTTGTCGCTTTACGCAGCGATAGGGCTCGGCTGGTACAGGCTCAGGCGCACCCTCAAACAGCGAGCATCAGACACAAATCTATTCCCCTCGGGACTTCGGCGCTGCGAGGTCATGGCCATCTTCGTCGTTCTCCTTTTCGAGCTTCGCCGCGCCGCCACTGTAGCGGGAGTTGACCTGCCATGATCTTGCACACGAATGACTACCTTGAGTATTACCTGACTCTTGTTGGATGGCTCATAAACGGCGGCATCTGGAACATGATCGAGGACAGCGGATTATTCGCAGCCCCCTTCGCCGCCATTGTCATCAGCGAATGGCTCAGAGCCCGCGGTGAGGGAGCTGATGAGGGCAACAAGGGAGTCCTCTCGTTGGCCCGAGTAGAAAACCGGTTCTATACGGCAATCTTAGTCATCATCCTGGCTTGCATGCCTCTGGTAAACGTCAGCATTGATACCATCCAGTTCGACCGAAGCCGCTCAGACCAATGCCAGTACTCGATACCCAATCCGACCGACACAGGGTGGGAAACATCGTTCAGCACGCTCAACGGCAAAAGCGCTACTGTGCCAATCTGGTGGCTATTTGTGCACGCGATGTCCAAGGCTGCGACTGCAGCATCAGTCGCAGGCATTCCCTGTGGCGTGGATCTGCAACAGGTCCGGATGGATGTTAACAAGGCCAGGATCAACGATCCGCTTCTCGCCCAAGAGGTCGCTGACTTCACAAACGATTGCTACGCTCGAGCACGCGCGAAGCTTTTCATGACCCAACCCACCCTTAGCAAAGACCAACTGAACGACGTCAACTGGATTGGCTCGCAATTCTTCCTTCAGGCATCCGGATACTACGGCGATGGTTTCTCTGGTTTTCGCTCCCACACTCCACGGACCAAATGGCCGTACGACTCAACACGCGACGCTGGCTTGCCACAAACGACCGGAGGGGGTGGATTTCCTACATGTACACAATGGTGGTCTGATGGGAGCGTTGGTCTGAGAGCCAGGCTACTGGAACAAGTCAGCCCAGATCTGCTGAGCAAGCTAGCTCAGTGGGCACAATTCATGACCCAGACAGAGGTGAATGACTCCGTCATCCGCGACCTGGTCTCTCCCAGGAAACAGCAACTGACCCAAGGGCAGGTGTATTCCGACTACGGTGGCCAGGTAGGAGGATCGGTGCTAAATGACGTCACTCGTCTCACAGCCACAATCGGTCAGGCTGCAGGGTCTCTCGTCATGTACCCAGCGATGGACAGCGTCAGGCAAGCAGCGCCCATGGTGATGGCCTTCCTGAAGATGGCTCTCATCATCTGCATACCGTTTGTGCTTTTGATCGGGATGTTTGACCTGAAGGTCGTTATGACCATAACTTTTGCTGCGTTCGCTTTGATCTTTGTCGACTTCTGGTTCCAGCTGGCCAGGTGGGTTGACAGCACAATTCTCGACGCACTTTACGGAAATGGGATAGGAAGCAACGTCCCGCATACAAATTTTGACCCGGTGTTCGGTGCCAGCAATGCTCAAGGTGACTTGCTGCTGGACTTCGTAATGGGTGCGATGTTCATAGTACTACCCAGCTTTTGGGTGCTAGCGTTAGGCTGGAGCGGAATGCAACTGGGCTCGCTGATGAGTGGCCTAACGATCGGAACAAACGGAGCGAAAGAAGCTGGAGGGAAAGGTGCTGACGTAGCGATGGGGATCGCTAAAGGAAAGATCTAAGCTCACCGGTCGATCCGCGTTGATTGCAACAATCGATCAACGCGGCACTCAGTCTACGCGTACACCATCAACGTAAAGACCATACCCCTCTAAACCATCCTGCAGCTCAGTTTGAGAGGATTTTGACTGCAACACTCCTGACCTGGTTCTATCACCTGCACCGCCGCTAACCAGTCCAAACGCAATCGCAGCAACTGCGAAAATGCCTGCAGCGTATACAAGTCCCCAAGCCGCGAGGATGAAAGCTGCTGCAATTGCAGCAGCTCGCGCAAACCACTTAACCGGAGCAACAAGCAGAGTTGGTGCCCCAGTTCGCTCAAGAGCAGCCCAAAGAGATCTTTCAGAGCGCAGCATTTTACCAACGCCACGGCCGAGAATGTGCCCTATACGCATAGCCACCCCTCCGTTTTTCTGAGCGTTGATAGTCATACGTCACCCATTAAAATAAACTCAACATGTCGTTCTGACATCATTTATAGACCTATATATCTCCATATTCAACCAACTTTCCCTGTGAAATCAACCTTCCGACGAATGCCTTGGGAACTGAAACAGACCATTCCTATAGCATCTGGTGTGTTCGTCATTCAAGCCGCCAACGCTGTGCGCAAGCGCTCCATCCACTCTCGCTGCTCGGGGCTTGGCTCATCCACGTTAGCTGCTGCATCAAGCACGTCCAGCAGCTCGGTGGCAGCGTCGACAATCGCAGCAGTGCGGAGGCTTACCACCTCATGCATCTGCTTGGCGTCCAGGCAATTTTCGCAAAGATTGAATGCGACCTGCTCAGGTGTCTCGCAGTAGACGCCGCAGTTATTGTGGAACTGGCATTCGGTCATAGTTTTTTTCCCGAGTTAATTGGGCGTCTAAGCCCCCGCATCGGCGTAAATCACCTGAGCGTGGGCAGTGAGACGGGATGACTTCTCGCTCTGACTAGCTTCCGTAAGCAAGCACGTGGCGTTAACCGATACTGACATTGCCGCGTCGGTAAGCTAGTCCGGCACCTCGTCCCACTCTGAAATTGCCTGTCTCAGCTCTCCGTCAAGCTTTTCGTATTGCTCTTTGCCGAGTAGACCTTCGACGTGCAGTGCACCGAACCAGCCGTCAGCAATTGCCGCATCCTGGAGCATCACCTCCCGATCGCCAGCCTTAGCCAACGCCTCAATACGCTGACGCGCACGACGCAACGTAGCAGGGTGATCTTTGTCGCGGTGAAGCGCGAAATTAACATTACCGTCTGGTGCGTACTGCCGCTCAATGTCACTTGAATCCAGTGCGGCAGAAACAATCATCGTTGGATGGCTATCAGCTGATGAGTCAGCCGTATTGGCGAAAATGTCTTTCTCATTCATGTATTTTCCTCAAACAGATTACTGGTCGGCAGGGAAAGCGTTAAGAGTCAATGCGAACACCTCACCAGTCCCGATAAGCAGGGCTAACGGCCTACCCGGCGCTTCTACTGATTTAGCCCGCGCTGGGCGGGCTCGTGGGTATAGCGACTTTCACTTCCTATTTGCCTGAGTGCCACTGTCCTATGCCACCGGCCTCAATCAACATGGCTTTGACTTGATCGTACGTGGCTGGCTCATCCGCGTTGACTATGTAGGTGTTCAAGTCCGTAGCCGTAACCCAGTTGTTGCCCACGATCAACGTGATAGGAAATAGTCGTCCTTCAACATAATGCCAGACGAACTGAGCAACCGGCTCAGTGATACAAGGAGAAATCGTCAAAGCGTATTTCCGTGATTAGTTGTACTTTGTGGCAACGTCCAAATCCTGCATGTCCGATTCATACTGGCTGAATCGAGACCATCCAAGGATCTGAAGGTCTACGCATGACCCAACCGTGAATTCACTGGCTTCTGACGGTCCACAGCTGATCAAGCTTAGTCGTATAGCTCTGACTCATTAAATCACGACGCATAGCCCACTGAGGATCTGCAGGGACGCTTCCAGCCCTTAGCGTCCCCCTACCCCAGCGCGAGTTAATTTCATCCAGGACCCCCATCACCTTCTCAGCTGCCGCTGGCTGACAGGCTGCAAATAAGTCATCGGTGAACTCGCCAGGTTGTCGCAGATCCAGGAGCAGGACCTCGGCTTTGCTGTATTTGAAGCCAGGTCGGAATAGACGACTCACGGCCTCTGTCGCAGCTTTGGTCATCAATCGGACGTCGTTGGTTGGGTAAGGCAACTCAACCAACGCGCCGTTGGCGTATTTGGCCTCGTCTGGATTGAACATCCCAGTACGAATACTTACTCGGATCTTCTTGCACAATGAGTTTTGCGAGCGAAGCTTTTCGGCCGCGCGCTGGGTGTATGTGGCAACTGCCTCCTTGATCGGCTCGATGGTCGTGAGCCGTTTGCCGAACATCCTGCTACAGCAGATCTCCTGCTTGGGCGGTGCAGCCTCTCCCAGCTCCAGGCACGAAACGCCGGCGAGCTCGCGTGCAGTTTTCTCGATGACAACGCTGAACCGATCTCTCAAGGTCCGGGCATCGGCACGGGCGAGATCCATCGCGGTGCGGATGTTCATGGCCTCCAAGTGGACCTTCATTTTTCTGCCAACTCCCCAGACCTCAGACACAGCCGTGTTGCGCAGTACCCAGTTGCGATTATGGAGATCGCAGATATCCACCACACCGCCTGTGTGTGAAAGCAATCGCTTGGCAGTGTAGTTAGCAAGCTTGGAGAGAGTTTTGGTAGGCCCAATGCCAACGCCGACGGGTATGCCTGTGCATTTGAAGATGGTTGCCCGGATATGACGCCCGAATGCGGTCAAATTGCCTGGGACACCCGTGAGATCGGCAAACGCCTCATCGATGCTGTAGACCTCGGAGGCTGGCACCATGGACTCGATGATGGACATCACGCGCTCGCTCATGTCTCCGTAAAGCGCATAGTTGCTGCTGAAAACCTTGATGCCGTTTCGCTTCAGTACATTCTTGATCTGAAAATAGGGCGCGCCCATTTTCACAAACGGTTTGGCGTCGTAGCTCCGTGCGATCACGCACCCGTCGTTGTTGCTGAGAACCACGATAGGGGTCTTTTCGAGGTCTGGGCGAAAGACGCGTTCGCAGCTGGCATAGAAGCAATTGCAGTCGATCAGCGCGAATACCGGCTTATGCTTTTCCATGGCGATGCAGGTTGTAAGTGACGATGCCCCAGATGACCAAGTTGTCACCCTCCAAAATGTGGCGTGTCGGATAGGCGCTGTTCTCCGACTGAAGTTTCACTACCCCATTCATCATGTAGAGGCGCTTGCATATCGGATCAGAGTTGTTCAGAGCCGCCACCACGACTTCGCCGTGCTCTGCATTACGACTGCGATCCACCACGATCAGATCCTTATCGTATATGCCTGCCCCAACCATGCTATCTCCGAGAATCTTGGCGAGATACACGTGAGGCGCTCGTACCTCGGTCATCTCATCCAACGAAACATGCTTTTCGATGTAATCAACAGCGGGAGATGCAAATCCCGCTGGCACCTGGAATGAGTAAAGCGGGAGCTTGCAACCCCCTTCAGACAACGGGCCGAGAATGACTACGCTCATGGTAAACACCTGATTGGGAAAATAGCTGTACGAATATACAGTAAACCCTTTGCCCCACACGCGGTCAATCGAACAGGCTGCGGTTTTCGACGAGTGACATAACGGGTGAAATCATGTGCGGACGCTATTCGATCTATGAAGCGATGGACCATTACCTCAAGGAGCTTGCCCCAGAGCAGTTGATCATCAATGGGTATGACATTTGGCCTATCCAGAGGTACAACGTTGCCCCAAGCACTAAAGTTGAGATCATCCGGTCCACTGAAAAGGGCCTAAGCGTCGACAAGGTTCGGTGGGGTTGGGAACCGTTCTGGGCGAAAGGCAAGCGTCCAGCGCCTATCAACGCACGCGTTGAGACCGTAATGACCGGAAAGTTTTTCAAAGAATTGTGGCCGACTGGTCGAGTCATTGCCCCTGCGAACGGCTGGTTTGAATGGGTGAAAGACCCAACTGATCCGAAGAAAAAGCAGCCGTATTTCATCAGATTGAAGAGTCAGAAACCCATGTTTTTCGCGGCACTGGCCCAGGTGCATTCCGGACTAGAAGCGCACGACGGTGACGGTTTCGTGATTATCACTGCTGCGAGCGATTCGGGAATGGTCGACATCCATGATCGTCGGCCTGTGGTGCTGTCTGCCGAAGATGCAAGAGCCTGGCTTGATCTTGAAAACACACCTCAGACAGCAGAAACACTGGCGAAGGAGCGCTGCAGGCCTGTCGATGATTTTGAGTGGTTCCCCGTCGACCGGGCGGTGGGTAACGTAAAAAATCAAGGCACCACATTGATTCAGCCTCTGAATACATGATTGGTATCTGCAGCAAATAAAACCTGCAGCAGGCTCCTGGCCATCCGCGGCTCGGACCAACATGGAAAAGGGAAATGGACTGAAGCAAATGGAGGAGCAAGGGTTCAATGGAATGGGGAATAAGGGTAAGTGCCTTACCCGAAAAGGCCGGCGGGTCCGCCGGAAATGGGCAGCAACAAAAGGTCACCGAAGGCAGCCATCAAAAATTGTCCACACTTGGAAAAACATACGTCGCTTTACAAGAGACTGCATCTCCGTTCAAAAGCTACGTAGGAGAAGTCCAGCATCTTCTCACATCAGAGCAAAACTACCCGCGCAAGGCGCCATCCTTAGGCATGATGCGCGACATTTTTGTGATCCATGATGAATCAATGCTCCCAGTCAAAAGGCCGCAGGATGCTGGCAAAGGCCTGCCAGGGGCTATGTTTTTTTTGCAACACATGCCACATGCAGGACCGCCGGTGCGAGAAGACTTCATGCCCACAGACCAAGCGCCGCCGATCGCACATGCGGCACACGACATCATTGCCTTGAATCACCCACTGCTGACGCCATTCTTCCATCAATAGATCTGCCTCTACCGAGGCGTCCATCGCCCGCAAAAAAGCCCACCGAGGTGGGCTTTGCTGTGGGGCCGATTGAACATAGGACGCGATACGTACACCAGAATGCTTAGACACTAAGAGTGTTGGCCTCAAATCGAGCGCTGATTTACGCGGGCCATGAGTTGTTCGGCGGTTTCCTTGCGTTCGGAATAACGGTCGACCAGGAAATCCTGACGGGCGCGCAGCAGCAAGGTGAACTTCACCAGTTCTTCCATCACGTCGACGACTCGGTCGTAAAGTGCCGACGGCTTCATCCGGCCTGCTTCATCGAACTCCATGTATGCCTTTGGCACCGAAGACTGATTGGGTATGGTGAACATCCGCATCCAGCGCCCCAGCACACGCAATTGATTGACCACATTGAAAGACTGCGAGCCGCCGCAAACCTGCATTACTGCAAGTGTCTTGCCCTGCGTAGGGCGGACGGCTCCAAGTTCCAAGGGAATCCAATCGATCTGCGCCTTGAACACAGCAGACATTGCACCGTGTCGCTCCGGGGAACACCAGACCTGACCTTCCGACCACAACACCATCTCGCGCAGTTTCTGCACTTTAGGGTGATCCACCGGGACATCGTCGGGCAGGGGCAATCCCGAGGGATTGAAGATTCGCGTTTCCGCCCCAAGGTGTTCAAGCAGACGCGCAGCCTCTTCAACCAATAGGCGGCTGAAGGATCGCTCGCGAGTTGACCCATAAAGCAGCAGGATGCGCGGCTTGTGATTAATCGGCTCGGGAGCGATTCGTGTGCTGTCGAACAGTGAGTAATCGAGGTTAGGAAGTTGCTCTGACATATGTACTCCTGTCAAAGAGCGCCAACGCGGTCGAGCTCGGATTTGAGCTCATCACGGCTGAGACTATCAAAGGGAAGAGCGAGAAACGCTTTGCAGCGTTGTTCAATGCGCACGAGTGTGGCCCGGAACGCAGCGTCAACGGTTGATTCGTCACCTATCACGTCGGAGGGATCCTCCAGACCCCAATGGGATTTGAGCGCAGAGCCGAAATAAACGGGGCAGGTTTCACCGGCCGCTCTGTCGCAAACGGTAATTACGATATCCGGCAGGTCGTTCTCAAAGGCATCATTCCCCTTGCTGTATAAACCCTCGGTGGGAATGCCTGCCTGCTGCAAAGTGGTCAGGCTACGCGGCAGAACCTGCCCCTTGGGAAAGCTTCCAGAACTCACCGCTACGAATCCCTCCGGCGCGAAGTGGTTGAACGTTGCTTCTGAAAGGATGCTACGGCAGCTATTGGCCGTACACATGAACAGGACTCGCATATATTGCTCCGTCAGCTTATTGATTGGTGCCGAGCCAAAAGTGTGGCCCGCAGAGGTCAGTTACAGGCCACATCACTTACAGGACGACCTTTCATGTTTAGAAGGCGGGAAGTGTTGTCCTGCAGCCAATTAGCACTGGCTTGCAAAGTCGTCTCCAGCATCTCTTTCACCCATGCTGGGAGATTCGGGTTTAAACGGTAGTAGACCCACTGCCCCTGGCGGCGATCCAGCAAAAGTCCGCTGCTGCGCAGTTGCGCAAGATGTCGACTGATCTTTGGCTGGCTATCCGCGAGAGCACACATCAATTCGCAGACGCAGAGCTCACCATGACTGGCAATCAGCAAGGTGGCACGGGCGCGTGTTTCATCGGCCAGGCTTTTGAACACTTCAGGGGGTGTGATCATGACGGACACCAGTTACATACGAATAAACGAATATACGGATATCCGCATGTAAAGGGAAGTCTTTCATTGGCAGCTGCCCGCCATCTACGGGCTCGTCTCACCAACAGGCCCACTCACTTCGGTCGCCCTGCCTTGCCCACGTAATAAAGGGGATCGTCGTTGCGCTGGGTGCGGCCTGCAGGGATATGGCACGTAATAAGGAAATCTGTAACCCTATGATTTACATAATAAAAGCAACTTCCTTGTAATCAGCTGTTCGGGGGGTCGGCTTATGATGCGGATCAACCGCTGCCACCGATTAAATGCAGGCATGATCTTAGGCCAGCTCCGCTTGGCGCGGATGTCAGCAATCGGCCAAAAGCGGACGCTCAAAGGTATCTCGAATTTAGTCGCAATTCGATATCTCGGCCGAAACATCTGGCTCAAGCCCCGCCGGGCCAGTCAGGATCTCGCAGGTTTCGTCTGTCGGAGCCGCGAGAACCGGGGTAATTGCACCGGCGTAACGTGACTTGACTCCATCAATAAACACTTTTCGAAGCCTTCCTTGCCGGCCAAAGCCTTAACGAGCCGTCATCGGAGCGCAGTCCTACTAGGATTGATCTGAGGTCGTTTGAAGGATTGTAGTCGCGCGATGACTTGGATTTCCAAAGCTTTACGGTGAAAACGAGTTGTCGATTGAGAGCGGGCAATGTCGTTGCAAGCCATGCGGGCGTAGCCCATAAGATCGCGCCATCATCCTGATGGTGCGCACGGCCGCCATCGGGATCCGGTTTCCAACTGCCCCATACCTGGCTTCTCAAAGCCAATCGTCCAGTTCTCGTGCGCCACTCATTACTGTGTAACTGATTCTCCAGCCCCAAGCTATTTGTGAGGTTGACGCCAAGTCGCGGTCTTCTCCCCGCCCCCTGAGCAGCGATTTCTTCTCCTACATCGATACCAAGACTGTGGATTTCAGGTGCCCACACAAATGGCGCGAAAGGGGTCTCCTGGCGAATCCGGCGGTCGTAATACCCTTCATCCCAGAACTCAGGTAGCCAAAGATCATGGCTAGGCTGTTTGGCTAATGCCATGCACTTACCTATCGCTCCCCGTCTTTCAGTCAGCGCCGAAGTAATGCTTACCGACACTCCATCAGGCGATGACCAGCGGCCATATAGTGGGAAAAACGCGTCGCTATCATCGGTCACATAGCCTAATTTTCGCAGCAATGTTCCCTGCTCCTGCAGCACCTCCTGCCGACCCGCCCTTTCACCTAACAGGTTTTCTTTCGCCTGCTGAGGTACAGAGTCCTTACGGTCTGACAGCCATATACCATCCTCGAACGTGACATCGTAACGATCACGCCATTCCTTCCACGGTGATTCACCGTCAGCGTCATAGCTCCGAATAACTACCGGTAGAGCCTTTGATAGGCTTGTAGCGGCACTAAGCAATGCGTGCCTTTGAACATGTTCCCGATACAGCTCATATCGACTCCCATGATCCCAATGGTGCCGTTCCCGGCCCGGGAAGTAATCCATCGAGTCTGCCTCCGGCCATCGGAGCGTAATCTCCGAAGCGAGAGCATCTTGAACTACTCCCTTTGACACATTAAAAAGTCGAGCAAGACCGCTGATCTCGTGCTTAGTAAATTCGTAGTCGAATTCAAATCCTGATGTAGGTTTTACGGCAGCCGGGTAACCGTCACTAGTAAGAAAACCGAGGGGGGGATTGTCGATCTGCTCGCGCAACGCAGCTAAATCTGCGTCATCGGCATTGTCCCCATCGATATTCCGAAGACACCTGGCGACGTGAACCTTGTGTATGACATGTAAGTCGTTTCGCTGAGCAAGAGCCACCAGCTTGGGCCTAAGTGGTTCGAGTATTTTTCCATGTTGTGCAGCAACCCGCGCGAGTCCCATAAGCAACCACTGCTGAGAGTTTTGAAAGGAGAGCTTCAACTCTGCGGAGGCAAGGAATCCCACTTCTCTTTGATCAAAGCGATCGAGCAACAAACTGAGCTCATTGTTGAGCCCTAGCTCGACAAGTGTATTCAGCCCTCTCGCGGCGGCCCAGCGGACGTAAGCATCTTCGTTCCCAAGGCGATGCCAAATGAGGTCAGACACGAACTCTGCTTCGCTGCAACTGATTTCTTGCTCAGGCCGTAGCTGGCCCTCTCCTATCTCATCAGCGATGCGGGCAGCTGGCCCGGACAAGAGCAACTCAAGCGAATCGAGGCTAGCTTGACCTGATGCCACGTCACACAGCGCAGTAGAAAGTTGAATCCATTCATCACCACCTAGCTCCACCTCATCCGCAGCGACCTTTCGAAGAATGAGCCTCAATACAAACCGCTTGTCACCACAGAAGTCCGACAGCTGGCGGATGTCACGTGTAATGTTAGAGAACTGATCCTCGAACAACTCGACACTCTTGTTCTCAAACAACCGCTCAACTAGCGCTGCCTTATTAGAAGTAAGATGGGCGGATGAGCCACTCCATGCCGTGAAACGCTCTGCGAGGATTTCCAGCGACTGAGTAAAACCTAGCTCGGCCGCATCGCAAACTGCGAACAAAAAAGCCAAGCGTCTTGGATAGGGACAGGCATCGCTCACTCTACTGATAAAACTTTGCCTATCCGAGTACGGAAGATTGTCGTTCTTCTTGATGATCTTCAATATTTTGTCGATAGAATTTGCCGAGGTTGGATCGCAAGCCGCTACCAGCGCTGCAATGAGATCATCAATCTCTGCCTCGCTTGGCTTCGGGGTTTGAACAGCTCGGAATGCCGGCGACGAGCTATTGCGACTGTTAAATTCCTCCTGGCTGCGTTTAGACTCAACCCATAGCAGCTGGATCTCCTCACGCTCTTCTGAAGTAACTACGTTCGGAAATTGATTGCCTGTTTCGAGAAAGCCTTCCCAAAGTGAGGGCCAGCCACCGAAAGGGTATTCTGCCTTCAGTTTGGCGACGATAGCCTGATAAATCTTTTGTTGAACCGAAGGGGCAGTTAGTTTAAGTAGATCAGCAACCCCATCTCCGGAACGCCAATCCCACCAACCATGATCCTCACAAAGCATTAGGATGAGAGCCGCGCGACGGGGATCAAGATTTCTATTTTTGGCAAGAAAGCATGCAAGCTGTGGCATTCCATATGAAAGATCCGCCACATCCTGGTCGTGCCAACGCACGAGCTTTGCCATCGCCGGAAATCCTATGGATTGGGCTGCGGCACGCGCAAATACCGTCCACCCGAACTTTCTAGGCTCGCTACTCGCGATAGTCTGACAGAGATTCATCAGTCGCTGAGCCAACACAGGCTTGAGAAAGCCGCCTTTCTGGGCACTTGCAAGCTCAAGAAGTGAGTAGATTAGTTCATAGCTCTCTCCGCCCAACTGATCCAACTGAGCAAGACCTTGCCGATAGTATTCTCGCGCCTCATCAATACTCATCGGCACAAGAGAAGCAGCAAGTGTTACGTAGGTATCCCCACGCTGTTCGATATTGTCATCTTGACGGATAACCTCTGCGACATGCTGTGCAAATTCACCTGCAAGAGCGTGGAGGTTAGATCGATGTGCGAGCTGGCCTAACAAGTCGATTTTTTGCTGGACGAAGAACCGCCCAGTAGAAACCAATTCAAGCATGGTCGCAGCCTGCTCGGCAGATACCGAAGGTGCCTGCTCTAGCAAGATATGCATGCAACCGAAACCGACTGAGCGAGCAAGCGAATCCACTGCGCTTTCAGCTCGCCAGTGAATATCATTCCGCAAGTGCTTGCGCCACGCCTGCAAAAACTCGTTGACACTGGTTTCCGTGAGAGACGTCCGACAGAGAACGGCATCCTCAATTGGCCGAGTAAGCTCTCGCGCCAGCTCGACTCCTCTACTTATCTCTTCGCATTCTCGGTCGCTGAACCTCGCTCTCAGTTTGTTTTTATCACCCTTCTCACGCGCGTGCTCTGGAATGGGCTGGCGAAGAGCTTTCAAGAACCCCTGCAACTCTTTCTTGGTCGAGACAGCTTTCGCCTGCCTGGTGACCTTCACTTCCCTAGGAAGCAAGTCATGATAGGCAACCCTTCTTCCAGCCGACCACGCAACAATACAGGCGCTAAGAATGGAGCCCCAAATACTCGAGTGTCCGAAACGCTCGTTGTATTCGAATGCTGCAGGACGAGTTACTGGTGTGTGGCGAATGATAGCCGCAGCTGCGGCTCGCGAACTGTGGAAGAGAGTCGTTATAGCTGCATCCACAACGTAACTTCTGCTTCGCTCGAGCCCCGCCGGAAAGCGCTCGACATCTTCGTTTATGGGAGAAGCCGAAGTTACAATCGCATTCGCTAGTAACTTCACCTGCTGTTTTCGAAGGTAACGGGGCTGCGATAACAGCTGCAGCTTAAGCGCCTGCGACGTGCACTCGTTGCTTACGGCAAACGAGACAAAATCAGAGAGTACCGAAGTGCCGCTTGCCTGATCGAGCAGCTGTAGCAGCTGGAAAAGCTCGTCGCTTGCCGACATTGAGAAGCGATCATTCCAGCGAGCAAGGTTGTAATCGGCCCTGCTGAACTCCCCCTGAGCAACATGGTGAAATAGCACCGCCAAGTAGTCACCAACTTCCGGGCCGGCCAAGTCTCGATGTGTTTCGTCACGCAGCTGAGCGGAATGCCAGTTAATCCACCGGATTGTGCTCTCACATTGGATTTGTGCCTCTTGCGAGTCACCCGCAAACCGATGCGCAACCGTCAACCGAGCGCTTCGAGCACCACGCCATCCTGAGCGATCAGCAAAGAGGCGACGATAGGAGTCAGAGTCTCCTAGCACAATTGCCAGAGCAGGCGAACGGCGAATGAACTCGTCGCCTCGCATGTTGGCCGTAGCAACCTGCCCTAACCTCATACTGAGGCCAAGCACTCGGTCAAAGTCGTCCTCTGCCACAGCCAGTCTGAACGCCGCACGAAGCCGGGCTAGTGTAAGCCTGCGCCGGCCAAACTCCGACTGCACCGAACTCGGGAAGCTGACTGAGTCAGCGAGTGCGAAGGCTCGATCGCTATCTTTGATCACGACAAGAAAGTGCGGTAACGCTTCAGCGGAATAGGTTGAGATCGATTGTGACGCTAGAAGGCGGTCTGCAATAGCTCTTTGTGCATCAGGCCGCTCAGAAAATGTCTCCCGAATATAAGACTCCGTGGGCTCGTCTCTGAAGATCGCACCGTGCGATGTGACCTCAAGCATTGGAGCCAAATCAGATGCGGCGGTGTTCACCTGGACCACTGGCCACCCAAGTGCGCGCGCCAGTTCCTCAAGTGGGATGGGGGGAGGTAGTAGTGACAGAGCGACGAAAAATTCGGTTATTTCTGAATTCGGCCATCCAGCGATATGCAGATCCGAGATGATCTTGCTGCAACGCTGAGCAATGATCTCTGGGACCGTGATATTAGCTCTCGAAGCTTCACCCAGAACATTCATGTCCCAGGTTTGAACGAGGTAGTCAAGGACTCGTGCGTTTCGACCAGATCGAACCAAGGCAGTGGCTATTGCCACCTCGGAAGCATCTGGCTTCCGGCTTTTCAAAAACTCACGGGCCTCTGGATCGGTAAATGGTCCTAGCTCGATCTCGCTTACCTTGGTGCAGTTAATGACCTTATCCTTACGGTAGGGGCGGGCCGTAAGAAGCAGCTTCACTCCATCAATCGGTTCCTCGTGTAAAGCGGCGAGAAGACGCTTCGGAAACGACTCCTCATGGCGGTCTTCCGCTTCGAGTTGAGCGTTATCAGCAGCATCAATGATGATAAGCAAACCTAGTTTGCTCGACTGAGCCCGAATCGCTGTCGCTGCCTGTGAAAGTCGTTTGCACGCCGCCTTGATGACTTTGCGACTGTCATCCCCTCCAGGCAGCATCGGATCACATAGAGTCCGCGAGGCCAATTCGTTGACGATTTGCACCAGCCCGATCTTTGGGAGATGCCGGGCATGATTGTCCGAGCGATATGAGCCACCACCGAAGCAATCAAAAACGACAACCTCGAATTCGCTTGCCATGATTGCTGCGAGACTTTGGACAAATACTGTTTTACCTACCCCTCCTTCCGCGTGAACAAAGACGGGTAGATTTGACTCCTTGACCAGATTGCTGGTGATCGAAAGTTCAACTCTCTCAACGACCTCACCCACGTCGATGAAGCGGGTCTCAGCCGGAAAGAGATCCTCCGACTCGCAGTCGAGGGCGTCCAAGACATCTTCGCGATGAATCAGATTCTTACCTTGACCACTTGGGCCAGCTTTCTTTAGAACGAGCTCCTGAAGGCCGAAAATACGCCCTCTAGCCTCCAAGTCAGCACCTGCCGACCAGTCGGTGAGTGTGCGCTTGAGGGCATTATCTTGAGCCGCAAGACTCTTTTCTCCAGCTCGAAAAACTATCCTTGTGAAGAGACGGCTTGCATCTGAAAGACCACGCTTTGCGCACCACTTCTTAAGGTTTCGAAATTGAGTGGCTGCGTCGGAGGATGAAGGGTTCGTTCCCTCAATGAGGGACTTTATCGCTTCCCAGAGGCTGTCCTTAAACTCAGCGCTCGTGACAAAGATGAATGACGTCTTTTTGTCGACTTCGGCAGCTGAGAAATCCTTCTCATAGCCGAGTATCGTGTCTGAAAACTTCTCGATGGTCTTTTTGAGATACGACGCAGTGACAGCTTCTTCGCGAACCTTGTACTTGAATTGAACGGTCTCGAGTCGCTCACAGGCCTGAAAATTGTCCCCACGACCATAATAGAGGACAAGGTCAGCAACCTCTTCGGCCTGGGATCCAGGTCTTGCCGTCTCAGTTGATGAAATTCCTTCGACGGCGATCGCATAAAGATCATCGTTCGGAAAGACGAGTTGCAGCGCTCGTCTAGCAGCCCATCGCTCATGGAAGGTGTGGCCTGCACGAGATGCGCGTACGGTTTCGATGTCGTAATCAATATTCAGCATTGTCGTTATGTCCTTTGCCAACAGTGCTCATTCGGGATCTCGTCGATCGTGTAAGCCGAGCGTGACTGTAACGCTAACACGCCACTCGCCCCCTAGACCGCTAGTGAATAACCCCGGTTTATGTAGACATCTGATAACCGCTGTTGGCCGGTAGCTGCCGTTCAATTTCCTAAGCGTCGCCCCTTTGATCTCGAGGCATACCGGGCGCATACGATTCAGCCCCCAAAACGCAACCGACATTCGCCGGTCCTCGGCCGAGGGCGCTACTGCAAATACGACTTGGGCTGAAGTAATGGAAATAACGGTAAGTCTCTTATCTTATTCCGCCAAAATAGTCAGCAAATGATTTCTGGAGGGTGCTCGGACGGACTTTTCGCTCTTCGGGCACCATAGAACTCCTATTAGAGAGGCTACATCTTCTCTTGTAGTCGTGGCACCATGGCTCTGGGCGTGCAGGGTTGGATCCCAAACCTCGAAGTGTTAATTTATCTACATAACCTTTCCGGGATGGATATGGGTTTCGGCTTGTTATGCCGAGCCAGGTAGAGCAAAAGGCCCACCAATGACTCCATCATGGGTGCCTCAATGCTCAATTTTTTGTTGCGAAGAAAAGCGTCTCCGACCAAACCATCCAACTCCATTGCGGGCTTTTTCAAACCAGAGTCACCCGACGCATTACTCTCCACTCCCCGTCGGCGCCAGCTCATTGAGAATATCTGGCAACGAACGTCGCTCCCTCGCGAGCAGTTCGAAACGCTCTATGTGCAAGCCTTCAAAGGCTACGCGGCGTTGGTACAACATCTTCCCGCTTCAGAGAACCACCACCATGCTTACCATGGAGGCATGCTGGATCACGGCCTGGAAATCGTCGCGTATGCTCTGAAAATCCGGCAGATGTATCTGTTGCCGATTGGAGCGCCACCAGAGTCCCAAGCAGCCCAGTCTGAGGCGTGGTCTGCCGCATCGGCCTACGGAGCGTTGGTCCACGACTTGGGGAAGATTGCGGTAGACGTAAAAGTAGAACTCACCGATGGCACCATCTGGCACCCATGGCACGGGCCTCTGGATCAACCATATCGTTTTAAGTATGTGAAGGGTCGCGACTACAGACTGCATGGTGCCGCATCCTCTCTGATCTACTGCAGCGTGATTCCGGCAAAAGCCTTGGACTGGCTCAGCGGCTTTCCAGAACTATGGGCGCAGCTGGTGTTCGCGTTCGCGGGCCAGTATGAGCACGCCGATATCCTTGGTGAAATCGTGTCGCAAGCTGACCAAGCGTCCGTGGCTCAGGAATTGGGCGGCAACCCCGGCCGCGCAATGTCCGCTCCCAAGCAATCTATTCAGAGGCAACTGGCTGAAGGCCTGCGGATGCTTGTAGCTGAGAAATTCAAGCTGAACCAGCCTGATGGGCCCTCGGACGGCTGGCTGACTCAGGATGGCTTGTGGCTTGTCAGCAAGCCGGCAGTAGATCAGCTGCGAGCTCATTTACTGTCCCAAGGGATTGAGCACATACCCACCTCGAATGCTCCAATGTTCAATCTGCTCCAAGACCAGGCAATCATTCAACCAAACGGTGATGGTAAGGCGATCTGGAAGGCCAGCATCGACAATGGCCGTGGCTGGAAGAATACTTTCACAGTGCTGAAAATAGCGCCGGCACTGATCTGGCCGAACGCAACCGATCGACCCGAGAGCTATACCGGTACGCTCACCGTGGAGTCTGCTGCAGCGGCAGAGGATGTGGTACAGGTCAGTCCAGGAGCCGCAGAAACTGAGCCAGCCGCATCCAAAAAGTTACCTAAGTCTGTCGACCAGGCTGCAGCGCAACCAACTGCCAGACCGGCACCGGCACCGACAAAAGACTTTGATGCGTTGGATGAGCTGCTGGACCTATTCCCAGACACTGTTCCAACTGCTCCAGTCGCTCCAGCAGGTCCGGTACAAAGCTTGGACGACGACCAAGGGGCGGACGAGATCCCCTTCTCCCCCCATATCAAAACACCCACACGGCTTAGCCAACCCAAGCGACCTGCCGAAGACACCCGCCCCAGCGGAGCTGCTCCAGGACCAGATACCGCGAACAGCTCGGCTGACTCGGCCCCAAACCACGGCACTAACTTTCTGACTTGGTTGAAGGGTGGCGTCATTTCTCACCGAATCATAATCAACGACGCCAAAGCACGTGTTCATACCGTGGAAAGCACCGCGTTTCTGGTCAGTCCTGACATTTTCAAACGTTACGCGCTTGAGCATCCGGCGATCGAGCGAGAGGCCAAAGAGCGTGACCTCGAAGCTTGGCAGGTAGTCCAGCGGGCATTTGAGAAGCTGAAAAAACACCGCAAAACTCCTGCAGGTTTGAACATCTGGACCTGCTTAGTGAAAGGCCCGCGCAAAAGCAAGCAGTTGAGGGGCTATCTGCTCCTGGAGCCTACCGACGTATTCAGCGAAGTACCCTATGACAACCCGGTTATAACCTTGGCTGACTTGGCAGATAAGGAAACATCTGAATGAACACGATGACGCTTCCGGAGCTGACCCAGGAGTACATCCTTACCCATGACCTACGTCCTGACACAGTGAAGATTTATAGGGCAGCCACTAAAGCGTACGTGAACTTTTTTGGAGAATGTCTTGCCTGTGAAACCACTCATAGAGACATGCTGGACTGGCGCAGATCGGAACTGGAAAGGATCTCCAAGCGGAGCTGGAACACTTACTCAAGCCATCTACGAACAGTTTACAGATACGCGATGGAACACGGACTTGTTGAACTGAAGGTGAACCCGCTTAAAGATACTCGTGTGATGCCAACAAAACGTCCGAAGAAGACGATTGGAAACGACACCATTGTCCGGGCACGGAACTGGCTAAGGTTTCTCGTACAGGAAGAACTGTCTACTGGAAAACGTTCTGAAATCACCCCGGCGTGGTTTTGGCTGGCAGTGTTTGAAACTTTTTACTACACGGGCATAAGACTTAACGCTTTGCTCTGTTTGAGGTATGAAAACGTAGACCTCAGTCAGCGACTGATCAGAGTCAGGGGCGAAACCGAAAAAACGCATCGGGAGTTCATGATTCCTATCCCTGATGGGCTAATGCCGCATCTGGTACTCGTCATGGATACCGCCAAAAAGGTTGGCTTTTCTGCGACCGATCAGATTTTCAATATCAACCGATTCTCTGGTCACTATAAGCGCGCCCACATGAATTCTGACCAAGTGGAAGCCATGTACAAAAAACTTACTGCCATGACTGGAACGCGTATGACACCGCATCGGTTTAGGCACACGATAGCCAGCGAGCTAATGAGGCAGCCGGAGCGCAACATTCATATCACCAAAAACCTACTCAATCACTCCAACATAGCCACGACCATGGAGTACATAGAGCCAGACTACGAACTGATGCGAGACGTCATGAATGAAAGAGGTCAAAAGCAGGCCAAGATTAACTATCTAATCAGACCTATACTGCCGAAGACCTCGGGACCTGGGGCTGCGAGCGCAGGACCGTCGGTTAGCTTGGTAACTGAAGCAGAATTGCCAGACGCAATGGGCGAATCTTGTGAAGCACTAAGAACGGAGGATGCTGACTCAGAGATCGCTGTGACGCAGCCTTACGCACTGACGCGGCATTCACCAGAGGCAGACAACGTTACCTCAGCACCGGTCTCTGGCTACCGCACGCCTGGCAGCTTCTTCGACCACAAAGCGCAAGGTGCGACTCTGAGCACAGACGCATCGGACATGGAATATGAGTTCGGCGAGTTGGAGGATATTGCGCGCTGGATCAGAGAAAACGCTGCAGGTGAAATGGCTGTTCAGGATCCGGCCCAGGCAGACATATCAGCTGTTAGTGAAGACAAGATATCGACTCAAGCAGCTGATAGCTTCTACAGGATCCCTTGGATCGGCAGATCCGCACAGTGAGCCCATGGCGTCAGAATATGCCCAATGCCGTCATCGTTTCCAGTCGACTCAGCAGACATTCGACCTCAGCAAACCCCTGCTATCGCCGATAACAGCCACTTGCTGCAACAGGGTGAACAAAACGCGTGACGTTGGGTAACCTTGAGCAGGCACTCCGCCCCGCAATTTGACATCACTACTTTCCAGCGCTATGTTTCGCGACAGACGGCTGCTTGTCTGGGCGCATTACGCTCGATCGGTACTACTGCCTTCAGCTTCGAAAGACTTGCCAACTGCCTTACAGATCGTCGCTTTACTCATGACGGGAGCTCAATCAGCTCTCCGACCTGAAGATCTGCAACGCAAAAAAAAATCTGGAAATCCGCATTTTCATGGGCCTTCCAGATTTTCGAAATGGTGGGTCGTGTGGGATTCGAACCTACGACCAATTGGTTAAAAGCCAACTGCTCTACCAACTGAGCTAACGACCCTCTGTTGTGTGGCGCGTATATTACTGATTTTTATCAGTAATTCAACACCTTTTTCAAAAAACTTTAAAAATAACGTGTCGGGTCTGCCATGCCTGCGGCTGTGAAGCCCTCGGCGCGCAGGCGACAGCTGTCGCATTTGCCACAGGCTCGGCCCTGGTCATCAGCCTGATAGCAGGAAACCGTCAGTGAGTAATCGACCCCCAAAGCAGCGCCTGCCTTGACGATGTCCGACTTGCTCAGGTTCTGCAGCGGCGCTCTGATTGTGAACCCCTGCCCTTCCACACCAGCCTTGGTCGCGAGATTGGCCATGCGCTCGAACGACTCGACAAACTCGGGACGGCAGTCGGGATAGCCTGAATAGTCCACGGCATTGACGCCGATGAAGATATCCCGTGCCCCCAGCACCTCTGCCCAGCCCAGCGCCAGCGACAGGAACACCGTGTTGCGTGCCGGTACGTAAGTTATCGGAATACCTTCAGAGGGCGACTCCGGCACGGCGATAGAGCTATCGGTCAATGCCGAGCCGCCAATGCCGTTGAGGTTCAGGCCAATGACCTTGTGCTCGACTGCACCCAGATCGCGGGCAACGCGCGCTGCGGCATCCAGTTCGGCGCGATGACGCTGGCCGTAGTCGAAGCTCATGGTGTAGCAGGCGTAGCCTTCTGCGCGGGCCATGGCGACGACGGTTGCAGAATCCAGCCCACCGGACAGCAGGATCACGGCTCTTTTTTCGGTATTGGTCAATTCACTCATGTCAGCGCCCCGGCTCGTCATCCCAAAGAATTTTATGCAACTGCATCTGCAACCGTACCGGCAGATTGTCGGCAACGATCCAGTCCGCCAGATCACGACCTTTAAGCTCGTGGTGACTGGCAGAGAACAGGACTTCGCCCGCACGGCGTTCAAGACCGTACTGAATCAGCTTGGAGACGGCCCAGTCATAATCTTCGCGCGAGCAAATCACGAATTTCACCTGGTCATTTCTCGTCAGCAGCTCGATGTTCTCGTAACGGTTACGCGAGACTTCCTTTGACCCAGGGGTCTTGAGGTCCACAACGCGACTTACACGAGGATCGACTGCCGAGATATCCAGCGCGCCGCTGGTCTCCAGTGAGACCTCATAGCCAGCATCACAAAGACGCTTGAGCAACGGAATGGCATTGGGCTGAGCGAGCGGCTCACCGCCGGTCACACAGACATAGCGAGGACGATAGGCCGCCACTTGCCCAACGATGTCATCCAGCGTCTGGATGGTCCCACCGCTGAATGCGTAGGCACTGTCGCAATACTGACAGCGCAATGGGCAGCCGGTCAGGCGGACGAATACGGTAGGCAGGCCAGCCGTACGGGTTTCACCCTGCAACGAGTGAAAGATTTCGGTGATGCGTAATGTGTCTTGCATATCAGCCACGGGCGTAACAGCTAAACAGGCCGTCCGCCTCCGTCAGGCACTTCAAAGGACCCTGCAATCGCAGAATCCGGAAAAGCGTAGGGTGTACCGGAATTTCGGGTGCGAGATTCTAACGAAAAAAGCCGCGACTAGCGCGGCTTTCTTGATCAGCGGGTCAGAACATCAAAGACGCTGAAGATCTCGTTGCGCCAATTGTGCAGCTGAGGTGCCCGGATACTGGGCGACTACTTGCTGCAATATGCCTTTGACCTTATCGGTATGACCGAGACGACGCTCGACGTCAGCCAGCTTGTACAGCGAGTCAGGCACCTTGGCATGCTTCGGATACTGCTGACTGACCTTGGCGAACGCCTGACCGGCACCCTGAAGGTCACCTTTGGCCAGATTCACTTCACCCAGCCAGTATTGGGCGTTGCCCGCGTACGAGCTGTTCGGGTATTTGCGCAGGAAAGCGGTAAAGGCCTGACTGGCCTTGTCGAAATCCTTTGCCTTGATCAAATCGAAGGCCGCTTCGTAATAAAGCTTTTCCTTCGCCGGGTCAGGAGGCTCGGTGCCTGCTGCCGGTGCCTGCTGAGCCGCTGAGGCCGAAGGCGTCCCACTGGCATCGATAGCGCCACCAGAAGGTTGAGAATTATTGGTAGCCGGAGCGGCTGCGCCACTGGCTATGCGTTGATCGAGTTCCTGATAACGCTCCAGAGCTTCCTGCTTCATGCGCTGGATATCATTCTGCTGGACCTCGACAACACCGCGCAAACGCGCGATTTCGTCCTGCATTTGCTGCAATTGCATGAACAGCTGACCTTGTGCCGA
Organism: Pseudomonas syringae group sp. 26L6; assembly: GCF_032587815.1. Taxonomy (NCBI): domain Bacteria; kingdom Pseudomonadati; phylum Pseudomonadota; class Gammaproteobacteria; order Pseudomonadales; family Pseudomonadaceae; genus Pseudomonas; species Pseudomonas syringae group sp. 26L6. Next base: position 386,308 of record NZ_JAWHPJ010000053.1, on the reverse strand, counting down.
GGCAGGGGCCGTAACCCCTCCCCCGGCATAGGCGCCGGACGTGCCATAACCCGCTGGCGGATAACTGCTGCTGCCAGAGCCAGAATTGTTATCGACCACAGGTGCCGCACCCAACGCTGAAAGCGGAAGGGCGAGGGCCAAAACGGTTAGAGCACGTCGGCACGTTCGCATGTCAAATTACTTACGCAGTTCGACGCGACGGTTTTGAGCCCAGGACTGCTCGTCGTTGCCGGTAGCAACTGGACGCTCTTCGCCGTAGGAAACCAGTTCCAGCTGAGCTGGGGAAACACCTTGCAGAACCAGGTAGCGTTGAACGGCTTTCGCACGACGCTCGCCCAGTGCCATGTTGTACTCGCGAGTACCACGTTCGTCGGTGTTGCCTTCCAGAACAACGCGAGCGCCGTTAGCTTTCAGGTCTTTTGCGTGCACGTCCAGGGAGCGCATGGCTTCTGGCTTCAGGTCCGAACTGTCGTATTCGAAGTAGAAGGTAGTGATTGCGCGCAGAGCAGCTTCTTCGCTCAGGGAGCCGTCAACTGCACCAGTGTTGGCGCCGTAACCAGCGTTAGGGTCAACAGCACCGCCTGCACCGGCATTGTCGCCGCCTTTGGAAGAGCAACCTACAGCTACAGCCATGGCCAGAGCCAGCGCAGCAAATTTACCAAACTTCAGCATTTCCATCTTGAAACTCCTAATGAACCCCAGTGTGTTAAGCAAATCGTGTAGCGCCGCGTCAGTTCAGGTAAGGGGACCAGGAAGGTTCTCTGACTTCGCCTTGAGCGGTAGGAAGCGGGAGCCTTACGCGTCCATTAATGGACACGAGCATCAAGACTCCCCGGCCCTGCTGGCGGGTGGCGTAGATTACCATGGTGCCGTTGGGCGCAACAGTAGGCGACTCATCAAGGTTGCTATCTGTGAGAATTTTTACGCTACCGCGGGCCAAATCCTGCACTGCCACCTTGAAATTAGTGAAGCCGTCCTGCCGGTGAATCATTACCAGCGTCTTTTCATCCGCTGACAATTTCGGGTTGGCGTTGTAGTTACCCACGAACGTTACACGTTCGGCACCGCCGCCATTAATGTTTGTCTTGTAGATCTGTGGCTTGCCGCCACGGTCCGACGTGAAGTATAGCGTAGACCCGTCCTTTCCGAAGAAAGGTTCAGTATCAATCGAAGAATCATTGGTAACGCGGCTCAATTGGCGCGAAGCCAGATTGATTACGTAGATCTCCGGGTTACCGTCCTTGGACAGAACGAATGCCAGCTTGCTGCCATCCGGCGACCATGCAGGCGCGCCATTCAGGCCTTCAAAATTGGTGATCTGCTCACGGCGACCGGTATCGATGTGCTGAACAAAAATGCGCGGGCGCTTCTGTTCGAACGATACATAGGCAATACGCTTGCCGTCCGGCGCGAAACGTGGCGACAGGATTGGCTCACGCGATTGCAGCAGGGTTACTGCCCGAGCACCGTCGTAATCCGAACGCTGCAAGGTGTAACGCGTGTTGTTCTCGGAGAAACGCTCGGCCGTCACGTAAAGCATGCGGGTAGAAAACGCGCCCTTGATGCCGGTGAGCTTCTCGAACGACTGGTCGGCAATGTAATGCGCCATGTCCCGCAGCTGGTCATTGGTGCCTGACACGTTACCGGTCAAAACCTGCTGCTCGGTGGCTACGTTGAACAGCGCGTACTGGATCTGCAGACGTCCGCCGGCAGGCGTGATGTTGCCGACCATGACGTACTGGGCACCCAGCGCTTTCCAGTCACGGAAAATGACTTCGCTGGCCTGGGTCGGCAAGCTGATCATGTTCTGCTTCGGGATCGGCGCGTAGTAGCCGGAATTGCGCAGATCGTTGCTGACGATTTCCGCCATGTCTTCCGGCAGTACGTTACCGCCCTGCCATCCGAATGGCACAACAGCAATCGGTGCCGCACGGTCACTGCCGCTGGTGACCAGAATGTTCTTTTCTTCTGCCGACACCATTGCGGATGCGAAACAGAGAACGACCAGCAGTCCTCGAAAAAGGTTGATCACAAGGCTAGATCTCCAGGTGTGAATGTCATCTTGAATGAACGATAGGGAGCGAAGTCAGCCGGCTTCAGACCCTGCATTTCTGTCAAACGTCCAATGTTCTTCACCGCAGCAACCGCAGAGCTGTCGAACGGCCCGTCACCACTGGACTTGGCAATCGATACTGAAGCAATCGTACCGTCCGGCAACATGCCGATCTGCAACGTTACCGACATGTTGTTACGTGCCGATGGTGGACGACTCCAGCCTTCGGAAGCCCTGACACGAATCAGGTCATCGAAACTGCCAGCCGTTTCATCGCCCCGCTCGTCAGCCAAAGCCTGTTGCCGTTCCGGTTTATCGGACAGCAAATCGGCCAGTGCCTGCGCCTTCTTGTCTTCAGCGGATTTGCGAGCTGCTTCCTGCGCCTTCTTGGCGGAATCTGCAGCAGCTTTTTTCTTCGCGTCCTCGGCAGCCTTTTTCTTGGCGTCTTCTGCGGCCTTTTTCTTGGCCTCATCAGCAGCCTGTTTCTTGGCTTCCTCGGCAGCAGCTTTCTTGGCGTCTTCTTCGGCTTTTTTCTTCGCCTCTTCTTCGGCCTTTTTCTTGGCTATATCAGCCTGCTGCTTCTCTTCAAGCTTTTTGGCGTCGGCAACCTTCTTGGCTTCATCGGCTTTCTTGGCATCGTCAGCCTTTTTGGCCTCCTCTGCTTTCTGTTCGGCCTTTTTGGCTTCGTCGGCAGCTTTCTGCTCTTCGGCTTTTTGAGCAGCCTCTTCTTTCTTTTGTTCCGCAGCTTTTACAGCTTCCTGTTTGAGCTGCTCGATCTTTTTCTGCTCCAGCTGTTCGACTTCAGTTTGTCGCGCAGCGGTTTTCTTCGCCTCACCGGCAATCTTCTGGTTGGTCTGGGTAGTGGCCTGGCTCTTGGACTTGAGCTGATAGAGCGTTGCCTGAACGATAGGCTTGGCTTCGGGCAGATCCGGAGTCATGGCAAAGCTGACGAACAGCATGCCAAAGATCAGAATATGCAATGCCACAGCCCAGACACTGGGCCAGAAGTAGCTTTCCGAGGCGGACGGCTCTCGAATCGGCTGCATCAGGGTGCCTCGGTAATCAAGCCAACATTCCCGACCCCAGCCTTCTGCAGCCCGCCCATCGTGCCCATGACCGAGCCGTAATCGACGGTCTTGTCACCACGAATGAAAACCTGCGTCTGCTTGCCTGCGTCACGACCGGCAGCGACGATCTTGGTCACTGCGGCAGTCAGTTGCGGCAGGGTCATTGCCTTGTCCATCTGTTTGTCGGTATCGACTTCGCTGCCAAGGTTCCAGTAATAGGTCTTGTCAGCCTTGATCGAAATGGTCAGGACCTGATTGTTGTTGTCTTGCGGCAAAGCCTCGCTGGAGACCTTGGGCAAGTCGACTTTCACGCCCTGGTTGATCATGGGAGCCGTCACCATGAAAATCACGAGCAACACCAGCATCACGTCGATGTAGGGCACTACGTTCATTTCGGCGACCGGCTTGCGTTTTCTGCGACGATCTCGAGCGATTAAAGCCATGGGGAATTACCTGCTCACTCTTCGCTGGTGTGCACTTTACGGTGCAGGATGGCCTGGAACTCGTCAGCGAACGTGTAGTAACGGCTGATCAAGGTCTCACTGCGCGCGGCGAAACGGTTGTAGGCAATAACGGCCGGGATGGCTGCGAACAGACCGATGGCCGTTGCAATCAGTGCCTCGGCAATACCCGGTGCCACGGTGGCCAGCGTTGCCTGCTGGGCAGTCGCCAGACCGCGGAAGGAGTTCATGATCCCCCAGACAGTACCGAACAGACCGACATACGGGCTGGTGGAGCCCACGGTCGCCAGATACGGCAGACCTGCTTCGAGCTTTTCTTCCTCACGGGAAATAGCTACACGCATGGCGCGCGCCACACCTTCCATGACCGCATCGGGATCGACACCGGACTGCTGACGCAGGCGGGAGAATTCCTTGAAACCAGCACGAAAGATCTGCTCTACGCCAGAGTCCGGATCGGGATTGCTGCCCGCCTGACGGTACAGTTTGGACAGATCGATACCCGACCAGAAACGCTCTTCAAAGCTATCCAGTGCGCGCCGACCTGCGCGCAGCATATTGCTGCGCTGAAAAATCACGATCCACGAAGTGACCGAAGCAGCCACCAGAATCAGCATTACCAACTGAACAACAATGCTGGCATTGCTGACCAAACTCCACATGGAGGAATGGTCGACGACGTTAGCTTCCACGCTTTATCTCCTGCTCTGAATGTATGCCCGCGCCGCCCTGGTCGGCAAAGGCCGCTCGCAGAGCTTCGGGAATGGCCCGGGGTTTAAAACTATCGGCGCGTACACACGCCACCAGGAACTGCCCTTCACAGAGCAGCGTTGCATCCGACGCCCGCCTGATCTGCTGTTGAAAGCGCAGGCTGACACGGTTCAATTCGGTTACTTCTGCACTGACAAGCAACTCGTCATCCAGCCGCGCGGGCTTGTGATAACGCGCGTCACTGGAGTGCACGACAAATAAAAGGTTTTCCTGCGCCAGTTCGGATTGGGCAAAGCCCAATTCCCGCAGCCGCTCGGTACGAGCCCGCTCCATGAATTTCAGATAATTGACGTAGTAGACGATGCCGCCGGCATCGGTGTCCTCGTAATAAACGCGACAGCGATGTGCGAACGACTGAACCCCGTTTTGCGCGCGCATACTCTAGAGCTTACTCCTCAGGTTGCCAATCGGGTCAGGCAACTGTTTTTCAACGTTTTGCCACTTATTACCGGTATCGGCGGCAGGACTGGCAATGTGACCACGCCGACCGCAAATAAATTGCAAAGCATTGCTATAAATCCGCCGGATCATCGACCACATCGTCCGCCACTGGCATCTCCCCCATCCTCGAAGGGATATTCAGCCCGAAATGCAGATACGCATGACGGGTGACTACACGTCCACGCGGCGTGCGCATGATATAGCCTTGCTGGATCAAATAGGGCTCGAGCACATCCTCAATTGTGTGACGCTCCTCGCTGATGGCCGCCGCCAGGCTGTCGACACCGACAGGCCCGCCATCGAACTTCTCGATCATGGTCAGCAGCAGACGCCGGTCCTGATGATCGAAGCCATGCTCGTCGACGTCCAGCAGGTTGAGGGCCTTGTCGGCGGTCTGCCGGGTGATCTGCCCATTGCCGCGCACCTCGGCGAAATCCCGTACTCGACGCAACAAACGGTTGGCGATCCGTGGCGTACCACGGGCGCGCCTGGCGATCTCGAAAGCGCCTTGCGGCTCGATGACCAGCCCCAAAATACCCGCCGAGCGCGACACGATCGTCGACAGGTCGGCAATATTATAAAACTCAAGTCGCTGAACGATCCCGAAACGATCACGTAACGGATTGGTCAGCATGCCCGCGCGCGTAGTCGCACCGACCAGCGTGAACGGTGGCAGATCAAGTTTGATAGAGCGCGCGGCGGGACCTTCACCGATCATGATGTCTAGCTGGAAGTCTTCCATTGCCGGATACAGCACTTCTTCGACAATCGGCGACAAACGATGGATCTCATCGATGAACAACACATCGTTGGGCTCAAGGTTGGTCAGGATTGCGGCCAGATCACCGGGCCGCTCGAGCACCGGCCCGGAGGTACTCTTGATCGACACACCCATTTCCTGAGCGATGATATTGGCCAGCGTGGTCTTGCCCAGACCGGGCGGCCCAAAGATCAATGTGTGATCCAGCGCCTCATTGCGTCCACGGGCAGCCTGGATGAACAGTTCCATCTGCTCGCGTACGGTCGGCTGGCCGATGTAGTCCGCAAGACTCAGTGGCCGAATCGCACGGTCCATCTGTTCATCACGATCACGGCCGCCAGCGGCGGTTATCAGACGGTCGGCGTCTATCACTTAACCCATCCCCTTCAACGCACGGCGAATCAGATCCGCACTGCTCAAATCTTTTTCCTTGATGGCGGAGACAGCCTTGCTCGCCTCCTGCGGTTTGTAACCCAGTGAAATCAGCGCGCTGACTGCATCGGATTCGGCCGATGCCACAGGCTCGGCCTGATTCGGACCATTGGAAACCAGCGTAAAGGTGCCTGGCAAGGATTCCCAGGCCTTGAACCGATCCTTGAGTTCGACCAGCAGACGCTCGGCGGTTTTCTTGCCTACACCGGGAATACGAGTCAGCGCCGATGTGTCCTGCGCCTGAACGCAACGCACCAGCTCATCGACTTCCAGGCCGGACATCAACGCCAGCGCCAGCTTGGGGCCAACCCCGTTGAGTCGGATCAATTCACGGAACAGCTCGCGCTCGCGTTTTTCATAGAAGCCATACAACAGATGCGCGTCCTCGCGGACCACCAGATGGGTGTGCAATGTCACTGTTTCGCCGACATGCGGCAACCGATACAGCGTCGTCATCGGCACTTCCAGCTCATAGCCGACACCATTGACATCCAACACCAGATGCGGAGGCTGTTTTTCGGCGAGAGAGCCGCGTAAACGTCCAATCACGTTTCAGATCCTTTCGTGTTGCCTGTCGCTTGCGCGAAGAAGAAATTGAACACAGTCATCATAAAGACACAGGTGCTCATGATGCAGTCACAGGCGCAAACGGCCGCCGCGACTTCGCGCGGTACTCAACCCGTGAGGAATCAGGCTGGAGCGCGTGTGCGCATGACACAGCGCGATAGCCAGGGCATCGGACGCGTCAATCTGAGGCTTCTGGGTCAATTTGAGCAAATGCATGACCATCATCATCACCTGCTCTTTATTGGCACCGCCAGTCCCTGCTACTGCCTGCTTGACCTGAGTGGCAGTGTACTCGGCAATTTCCAGCGCCTCCTCGGCACCCGCCACGATGGCCGCGCCCCTGGCCTGCCCCAGCTTCAGGGCTGAATCGGCGTTGCGCGCCATGAAAACCTTTTCGATGCCCATCGTCACCGGCCCGTAGGTCTTTATGACCTCACGCACCCCGCGATAAACGATCTGCAAACGTTCGTGCAATTCACCACTGCCGGTACGAATGCACCCGGAAGCGACGTAGACACAACCGCGCCCGGTGTCACGTACCACGCCATAGCCGGTAATTCGCGAACCGGGGTCGATACCAAGAATAAGAGTCATAACGCCTGCAGCTTGAGAAGGTGACGCAAAACAATAGGTGCAGCATAAAGGCAGAAGCCGGAGGCCGATAGCTGCGTGATGCTCACAGCTTCGCTCCCCCGGCTTCTGACTCGGTGTTACCTGTCGGCGATCAGCCCAGTTGCTCCATGACGTCGTCCGGAATTTCCGCGTTTGAATAGACGTTCTGCACGTCATCCAGGTCTTCAAGCATGTCGATCAGCTTGAGGACCTTCTCGGCGGTCTCCAGATCAAGCACTGCACTGGTTGTCGGCAACATGACGATTTCTGCGTCGGAAGCCTTGAAACCTGCGGCCTCAAGAGCGTTACGCACGGCATAGAACCCGGAGAACGACGTAAACACATCGATCGAGCCATCGTCGTTGGTCACGACATCATCGGCGTCAGCTTCCATGGCAGCCTCGATCAGGGAATCCTCATCGACGCCGGCAGCAAAGGAAATCTGACCCTTGCGATCGAACAGGTAAGCCACAGAGCCATCAGTACCGAGGTTGCCGCCACACTTGGTGAACGCATGGCGAACGGCAGCGGCGGTACGATTACGGTTGTCAGTCATGGTTTCGACCATGATTGCCACACCGCCCGGGCCGTAGCCCTCGTAACCCAGTTCCTCGACATCGTCTCCGTCGGATGCGCCCACGCCTCGCGCGACCGCACGATCAATGGTGTCACGGGTCATGTTTGCACCAAGCGCCTTGTCCAGCGCCAGACGCAGACGCGGGTTGGAACCAGGATCGCCGCCACCCTGACGCGCAGCAACGGTCAGCTCACGAATCCACTTGGTGAAAATCTTGCCTTTCTTGGCATCCTGACGCTCTTTGCGGTGCTTGATGTTCGCCCACTTAGAATGACCTGCCATTTTTCGCTCCAGATTCTTTTTGAAACACCTTCACCTTTCGCCCTGAACAACCGGGCAAAAAGCTTCACTCAATAAGGGCAGATACAGGGCGTATCGACGATACGCCCTGCCCGGCATCACTCAGCCTTCGGCTGCTCGCGCAGACGGATATGCAGCTCACGCAACGCTTTGGCATCGACAACGCCAGGCGCCTGGGTCATGACGTCGGCGGCGCTCTGGGTTTTCGGGAACGCAATCACTTCACGAATCGATTGCGCGCCGGTCATCAGCATCACCAGACGGTCCAGACCAAACGCCAGACCACCGTGTGGCGGTGCGCCGTATTTCAAAGCATCGAGCAGGAAGCCGAACTTCTCCTGCTGCTCGTCTTCTGCGATACCCAGCAGACGGAAGACCGCCTGTTGCATTTCCTTGCGGTGAATACGAATCGAACCGCCGCCCAGCTCGGTACCGTTGAGCACCATGTCGTAGGCACGCGACAGCGCCGTCGCCGGGTTGGCTTCCAGCTCTTCGGGCGTGCACTTGGGTGCCGTGAAGGGGTGGTGCAACGCGGTGAAGCTGCCGTCGTCGTTTTCTTCGAACATCGGGAAGTCGACGACCCACATCGGTGCCCACTCGCACGTATGCAGCTTGAGGTCGTTACCGATCTTGATGCGCAGCGCACCAAGGGCTTCGCTGACGATCTTGAACTTGTCCGCACCAAAGAACACGATATCGCCGTCGACCGCACCCACGCGATCAAGGATGACGTTCAGGTTGTCTTCCGGGATGAACTTGACGATCGGCGACTGCAAGCCTTCCGGCCCCTTCGCGCGTTCGTTGACCTTGATGTAGGCAAGGCCTTTAGCACCATAGATGCTGACGAATTTTGTGTAGTCGTCGATCTGGCTGCGCGCCATGCTGGCAGCGCCCGGCACACGCAGTGCGGCAACACGCCCTTTGGGGTCGTTTGCCGGACCGCTGAACACCTTGAACTCGACACCGGTGAGCTGATCGGCAACATCCACCAGTTCCAGCGGGTTACGCAGGTCCGGCTTGTCGGAGCCGTAGCGGCGCATGGCCTCTTCGAAGGTCATGTGCGGGAAATCACCGAACTCCAGGTCCAGAACTTCCTTGAACAGCTGACGAACCATCTTCTCGGTCAGACCGATGATGTCCTCTTCATTGAGGAAACTGGTCTCGATGTCGATCTGGGTGAATTCCGGCTGACGGTCGGCACGCAGGTCTTCGTCGCGGAAGCACTTGGCGATCTGATAGTAGCGGTCAAAGCCAGCCACCATCAGCAATTGCTTGAACAACTGAGGCGATTGCGGCAGGGCGAAAAAGCTGCCCGGGTGTGTGCGACTTGGGACCAGATAGTCGCGAGCACCTTCCGGCGTGGCGCGGGTCAGGATCGGCGTCTCGACGTCGAGAAAGCCGTTGTCATCCAGATAGCGGCGGATGCTGGTGGTGATGCGCGAACGCAGACGCAGCTTCTCGGCCATTTCCGGACGGCGCAGGTCGATAAAGCGATAACGCAGGCGTGTTTCCTCGCCGACGTCGGAATATTCATTCAGTGGGAATGGCGGAGTCTCGGACTCGTTCAGCACTTCGAGTTCGTAACCCAGAACCTCGATGGCACCCGACGCCATATTCGCGTTCACGGCACCTGCCGGACGAGCACGAACCTTGCCCACGACCTTGACCACGTACTCGCTGCGCACGCGGTCAGCGGCGGCGAAGCTGTCGGCACGATCAGGGTCGAACACGACTTGAGCCATGCCTTCACGGTCGCGGATATCGAGGAAGATAACGCCTCCGTGGTCACGACGACGGTGGACCCATCCGCAAAGGGTAATTTCCTGGCCTTCCAGACTCTCGTTCAGTTGGCCGCAATAATGGCTGCGCATCATGATGGTGTTTTCACTTCTCGTAATTCGAATTCGGTGGCGCTTTCGCTCCTGGCTTGCGCTCAGTGGTACACGGCACCGGCACAAGACTAAAGCCAGCCCTGGCCCACGCAGAGTCACGCCCGCTAGCAAGACGGAGGATTATATAGAGTTAATTGGCACCGTGCAGCCGAACGAACCTATCACGGCCGGATAAGTTCGTGACCGCCCCCAGCTCGGTCGCGCTACGAGGGAAACGCAGGCACGCCGAAGCGGGCCTGCAGGAATGAGGGTGAAGACCACTCTAAACGTGGGTATTTTCCACGTGAGCATCCTTCAACAGATGCGCAACACAGACAACGCGAATCAGACCGCTGAAGTTTTTTACACCTCCATGACGTAAGTGAACCTCTCGATCAATGTAGGACAATACCGCATTAACAGAACACTCATTGGAACTTGCAATGCCTGACAGAATGTTCCAATACACGTTCTCCAGGCGCAGGCAGGTGGCCAGACCATTTAGCCGAACGGATTTGGAATGAGGCTGCGCCAGGGTCATGTTGAAATCTTCGACAAAGGGGTCATGGCGTATTTCCACCTCCCGATGTAAAAACTTAAGCTCTCGCTCAGCACTTCGTAACATCATAACGATCACCTTCGAATCATAAACTTTAAACATTAAAAGAAATATTCAAAAACAAATAAATACCCTGATGTATAAAACATGATTCGAGATTTTATATCCAGCCGCTCTGATACTTTATCACTGTAGGAGATGGCTACAGGAATCAGCGGAATATCGTTTAACCCTGAAGGCATAATGAAGAGGAGCAAGGAATATGGCTGGATGATATGCGTGACAACGAGCGACGACCAGGCCTTCATGTGCCTGAGCGCTCAAGCAGCGGAGGCCAAAAAGGCGAAGATCAGGCGCTGCCTGCAAGGCAACATATGAAGAACAGGCGAGTGGCGCTTAGCGCCACTCACCCCGGTCGTTATTTCGACTCAAGCATCGAGCGCAACATCCAGGCAGTTTTTTCATGAACCTGCATACGCTGCGTCAACAGATCAGCCGTCGGCTCGTCGCTGACCTTGTCGAGAAGAGGAAAGATACTACGCGCAGTACGGACAACGGCCTCTTGACCCTGAACCAGACTTTTGATCATATCTTCGGCACTTGGCACGCCCTCTTCTTCCTTGATGGAAGACAGGCGAGCATACGTCGAATAAGTGCCAGGAGCAGGGAAGCCCAACGCACGAATACGCTCAGCGATAGAGTCAACCGCCAGTGCCAGTTCGTTATATTGTTCTTCAAACATTAAATGCAGCGTGCGAAACATCGGCCCGCTGACATTCCAGTGAAAGTTGTGAGTCTTGAGGTAAAGCACATAAGTATCCGACAGCAGATGCGACAGACCGTCCACGATCGACTTGCGATCCTCTTCACTGATACCAATATCGATTGCCATGTTTCATGCCCTTTTAGTGAGGATTGAAAAGCAGTAAAGACCACTACTCTATCAAGAGAACCCGAATGGCGCAGCTTTCCGTTGGGTCGATGCCACAAGCCGGCAACGATTCATGGACATACCTGGGTGCTTTGTGACGCATCACAACAGGCGCCACGGACAGAAAATCCCTGCGCACCCTCAATGCTCATTAGCAAAACCAGCCTGAACGCTCTGCTTCAACCCCTGTAGCGGCACAGGCTATCCAGGCAGCGCAAGCAGGAGAGCCGTTATTGATTGCTGATTTGAGTAGCATCAGGCTTTGCTGTTAAATACACGTCGTGTCGCCAACGAGTTGCCATTCAGCGTTGGCGCATAGGCTGGCCCTGCGCCCGTGCATCACGCCTCATCTTGTTCAGAAGCGTACCGGGCGTTACCAGCTATTTCTTGTAATCCTTCTTGCATGTGAGCTTTTTAAAATGTTGAAAATCGTCCATCTGGTAACGGGAGCAGCAGCCCTGTTGCTCTCTTTCATACCTAGCCTGCGTAGTGAAGCGGTCTCTCTCTACCTGCAAAACCCTGACGCCATCTGCCTGGCATTCCTCGGGCTGCTTAACCTGATACTCGCTCCGGTAATCCCTTACTGGAATCGAGGCCCACGTCATAATCTGCAAAATCTGGTCAGTGCCCTGCTTGTCATTGCAGTAATCGTACAAACGCTGACCTTGCTTGTTCCTCTGCCCGGCATCGCAGGCCAACCGGCAATTCTGGTTAGCCTGAGCATTGCCATCGTGGCCGTCGCCTTGCACCTGGGCGTCAGCTTTTACAGGTCTTACACTCCATCCTCCGCACCTCAAAACCACGACATGGGAAATCGTGATACTGGCACCGTAAAGTGGTTCAACACCTCCAAGGGCTTCGGCTTTATCTCCCGGGATTCCGGCGACGATATTTTTGTGCATTTTCGTGCCATTCGCGGTGAAGGCCATCGCGTACTGGTCGAAGGCCAACGCGTCGAGTTTTCCGTGATGAACCGTGACAAAGGCCTGCAGGCAGAAGACGTCATTGCAGCCCTGCCCCGCCGCTGACTTTTTTCGGGCAATAAAAAACCGCGACCTCCCAACGGAAGTCGCGGTTTTTTTATGGCAACAGATCAATAGTGAGGTGGCGGCGCTTCTTCCTCGAAGGTATCGAACTGACTGCCCATCTCCTCCTGACGCTTGATCATTGCAGCCATCTGCTGCTGTAGATGATCAAACTCGCGCCGCTGCTTTACCAGCACATCATTGAGTGCCTGAATCGTATCGTCCTGAAAGGCCATACGGCTTTCCAGCTCCATGACTCGCTCTTCAAGGCTCATGACTGCTCCTCCTCAAATCGAAAATCATTCGTCAATACCGGCCTGAGCTGCCGGCAGATTGCCGAGAACTGCTCGTCGGTGTAAGCAACTGCAGCATGCTTGCCCCACACGGGCGCAGGCCAGGCCGCATCGTCACGATTGCGCACAATTACGTGCATGTGCAACTGACTGACCACATTGCCCAAGGCAGCAATGTTGATTTTATCCGCATCGAACAGCTCTTTCAGCACCTTGGCCAGAACACTGGTTTCCTGCCATAGCTGCAACTGATCTGCAGCGCTCAACTGAAACACCTCGGTGATATCAGCCCGACGCGGGACCAGAATGAACCACGGGTAATGACTGTCATTGGAGAGCAGCAACCGGCACAGCGGAAAGTCGCCAATGGGCAAGGTGTCTTGTTGAAGACGAGAATCCAGAACGAACACGATAAAAAGCTCCTGACTGCCAGGTGAATGTACCTGCCCTGTCGGTAACAGGGTGCTGCGAGGTCCGCAGGATACTAGGGTTCGCAAGACGCTTCACCTGCCCGCCGCCATGCGCACCAGAATGAGTCCGGCATAACTGTGACCGCACCGATTTGACGCTCGCTAATGCCACACAACCGCCAACCATGAATTCATGCATTGAAACGCCGCCTGACAATTGCCTGCTTCAGGTACATGAAAATGAAACAGCCCTGGCCTCACCATGGTGACCAACCAGAGCATTGCTCCAGGTTCAGGCGAACCGGGCACGCACTGCACCAAAATCACACACTGCTGTTGCGACAACAACACAACGCATTCGTTTTCTACTCAAAGGGAGCTGATTCGGGTAACGCTTTTGCGAGAAAGAACCGCCCCCAACCCTGACACGTAAAATCCATCGACATTTTTACAAAATTGAAATATTCATAAAAATCATATGGATAAATCAAAAAAGCGATGCTGATTCTGATTTTTCACAAAATTTTTTCATTTTCGGAAATTTTGTGCACGCTTGTTGCTTTATGACCCATATGATCACGCCACCCCCGGCGGAAAACGAGGGTGACAGCATCAAGGGAAACAAGGCTCGCGACCTTGGGGGACGTGTTTGGCAGACTGCGTATTGATCCATTCGATCAAGCACAGATGCCACTACGGGCTAGCCTGGCGCCATGTCGTAAAGAATCTGAAAGGATAGAGCTGTACCTATAGCAACCAGCGTCAGCGTGATATAGATTCCGCCGACCAAAAATAGAAAGAGCCGCCCAGATAAAAAAACAGGTGGACGGCAAAAATCTTCTAAAAACCAAAGGAGCAATCACGATGAGAGTGATGAAGTGGAGCGCAATCGCACTGGCCGTTACGGCAGCCAGCACCCAACTGGCAACAGCGGCACCTTTCGTCAGCGATCAGGCTGATGCCAAGGGCTTTGTGGAAGGCAGCACGCTTGACCTGAAGTTGCGCAATTACTATTACAACCGCGACAAGAAAGATCGCGCTCAGGATGATCGCGACTGGACCCAGGGTATTTGGGCCAACTTCAGCACCGGCTACACTCAAGGCACCATCGGCGTCGGCGTTGAGGCATTTGGCTACGCTGGCCTCAAGCTTTGGGGTCCGGATAAGTACTCAGGTTCCGGCAACCTTGCGACCAGCGCTGACGGGGCTGATCGAGACAACAAAGACACATTTGGCAAGATAGGCGGCGCTGTCAAATTCCGCATCTCCAAAACCGAGCTGAAAGTCGGTGACATGCAACCTACCAGCCCGGTATTTGCTGTAGGTGGTTCGCGTCTTCTGCCTCAAACTGCGAGCGGTCTGAGCCTGCAGAGCAGCGAAATTGCAGGCCTCGATCTGGAAGCAGGTCACTTTTACTCCGGCACAGCTCAAGACACTACAAGCCATGACGGCACGATCTGGGCGACTTATGCAAATAACTTTGACGGTTTGCCTGCAAAAAGTGCTGATTTCCTTGGTGGCAAGTATGCGATCACCGACGGACTGGGCGTAGCGTTTTACGCATCCAAGCTTGAAGACATCTGGGATCAGTACTACGGTAATGTGAACTACGCCCTGCCTTTGGGGAACGATCAGTCGCTGGCGTTTGACGTCAATCTGTACCGTACACTTGACGAAGGCAGCGCCAAAGCGGGCTCGATCAACAACACCACCTACTCCGCATCGGCAGCCTATTCTTTCCTGGCAGCACATACAGTTACTGTCGCCTTCCAAAAAGTCGACGGTGACACTCCATTTGACTACATTGGTATCGGCAGCAGAAACCGCGGCGGCGACTCGATTTTCCTGGCTAACTCTGTTCAGTACTCTGACTTCAACGGCCCAGGCGAGAAATCGTGGCAAGTGCGTTACGACCTGAACATGACTCCTTACGGCGTTCCTGGCCTGAGCTTCATGACCCGCTACCTTAACGGTGACAACATTGATGGCACCAAGGTGGACGCTTCCAGCGCCTATGTAGGTATGTATGGCGCGGATGGCAAGCATCACGAAACCAACCTTGAAGCTAAATACGTTGTACAGACTGGCCCAGCCAAAGACCTGTCCTTCCGTATGCGTCAGGCATGGCACCGTGGTAACGATGCCCAGGCAGATGGCGACGTCAACGAGTTCCGCCTGATTGTCGACTACCCGATCTCGATCCTGTAATCGCAGCTCAGCACTCGTTAATAGAAGAAGCCCGGCTCATGCCGGGCTTTTTCATTTGGCTCTGAAAGAACTCCCCTACCCTCTGCAAGCCTGCCCCGCCCTGTACGCGACCGGAACACCGCCGTACAATGCCAGGTCATATCCAGTCTCAGCAACCGACAACGGCCAACCATGCGCACCAGTCAATTTTTGCTCGCCACACAGAAAGAAACCCCTTCCGATGCGGTCGTGGTCAGCCATCAGCTGATGCTGCGCGCTGGCATGATCCGCAAGCTGGCATCCGGTCTTTACACCTGGCTGCCCATGGGCCTGCGCGTGCTGCGCAAGGTCGAAGCGATTGTTCGTGAAGAAATGGACGCCGCTGGCGCACTCGAAATTCTGATGCCCGGCATTCAGCCTGCAGAACTCTGGCAGGAATCCGGTCGCTGGGAACAATACGGCCCGGAGCTGATGCGCCTGGTCGACCGCCACAACCGTGAGTTCTGCCTGGGCCCGACCCACGAAGAAGTCATCACCGATCTGGCACGCAATGAGCTCAACAGCTATAAACAGCTGCCGATCAACATGTACCAGATCCAGACCAAATTCCGTGATGAGATTCGTCCACGCTTCGGCCTGATGCGCGGACGCGAATTCGTCATGAAAGACGCCTACTCGTTCCACGCTGACCACGCCTCGCTGCAGGTCACCTACGACCGCATGCACCTGGCATACAGCAACATCTTCACCCGCCTGGGCCTCAAATTCCGCCCGGTCGAAGCTGACAACGGCTCGATTGGCGGCGCAGGCTCGCACGAGTTCCATGTGCTGGCCGAATCCGGCGAAGACGATATCGTGTTCAGCGATGGCTCCGATTACGCAGCCAACATCGAAAAAGCCGAAGCAGTACCTCGTGAGAAAGCTCGTCCGGCCGCTACTGAAGAATTGCGTCTGATCGATACTCCAAACGCCAAGACCATCGCCCAACTGGTCGAAGGTTTTGATTTGCCGATCGAGAAAACCGTCAAGACGCTGGTGGTGCATGCTGCCGAAGAAGGCAAGCTGATTGCCCTGATCATCCGTGGCGATCACGAGCTCAACGAAATCAAGGCCAGCCAGCTTGAACAGGTTGCCAGCCCGTTGGTGATGGCATCCGAAGCCGAACTGCGTGATGCCATCGGTGCAGGCGCAGGCTCGCTGGGTCCGTTGAATCTGCCGCTGCCGTGCATCATCGACCGCTCGGTCGAGCTGATGAGCGACTTCAGCGTCGGCGCCAATATCGATGACAAGCACTATTTCGGCGTCAACTGGGAACGCGACCTGCCGGTTCCGACCGTCGCAGACCTGCGTAATGTTGTTGCGGGCGACCCAAGCCCGGACGGCAAGGGCACGCTGGAAATCAAGCGCGGCATCGAAGTGGGCCACATCTTCCAGCTCGGCACCAAGTACAGCGAAGCGATGAAGTGCCAGGTGCTGGGGGAAAACGGCAAGCCGGTCAATCTGGCGATGGGTTGCTACGGCATCGGCGTTTCCCGCGTGGTTGCCGCCGCCATCGAACAGAACAGCGACGAAAACGGCATTATCTGGAACGACACTTTGGCGCCTTTCCAGATCGCCTTGATCCCTCTGCGCTACGAAACAGACGCGGTTCGTGAAGCGACAGACAAACTGTACGCCGAGCTGACTGCCGCCGGCTTCGAGGTATTGCTCGATGACCGCGACAAGAAAACCAGCCCCGGCATCAAGTTCGCTGACATGGAACTGATCGGTATTCCGCATCGCATCGTAGTCAGCGACCGTGGTCTGGCCGAAGGCAATCTGGAATACAAGAGCCGTACCGAGTCGCAACCGCAAGCCATTGCAGTCGCGGATGTGCTGTCGTTCATCCAGGGCAAAGTGAACCGCTGAGTCAAAAGGCGCACCTGTTTTCTCAACAGGTGCGCCGCTCGTCACTCGCCCAATCCGCATCAGAGATCCCATGCTCAAACGAAGCACCTTAAGCCTCGGCAGCGCCGTCCTTTGCGGCTCGTTTCTCGTCGGCGGCTGTGCCAATCAGCTATCACAACGCAGTGAGCACGAGGAGCGCGTCGAACGCAAACTGCTCGAACACACACTGCAAGTCGATATCGGTGAGCCCAAAACGCTGGAGTTACCGCAACGCCGCGTGCGGATTCACGAGCACAAATCGTTCGAAGTCACCGATTTTGAAGTCACCCGCCACTATGACCGCTATACGCCTTACCAGCCCTGGCGGGAGATCTACGAGATCCCGCTCGGCGCGGTCGCTGTTGTAGCAGGCGTCGGGGCGAATGTGGTCAACGTGTTTGCACTGGGCAATTTGCCGGAAAGCATGACCCGGGACTGGATTCACTACGGTGTGGCAGGTCTGAACCCGTTCATGAACGCCCCCTCTCACGGGCGCGCCCAGCAGAATCTGGCGAGCATTGACGAAGTCCAGAAAGACAAACGGATCGAGAACTCCACGCTGCCGTGGAATGAACGCCCGGTGATGGTCAAGGCCGGTAACGAAACTCATGAAATGAGCACCGACCGCAACGGCATTCTGCGCCTGAACCTGCTGGACAGTCCTTTTGCCGAACAGGACCTGAGCCGTATCACGCGCATTTATATCAACGTCGAAGACGACCAGGACACCGCTCACGCGAACGCCAGCTTGCCGATCAGCCACTCTCTGCGCGGCAAGCTGCTGGAAGCCCACGCACTGATATACGACGATCTGGAAGATGACGAGGTCAGCCAATGGGTGCATCGCGTCAAACGCCTTTCTGACCTGGGGCTGGAAGAAGAAGCCAGCGAGCTCGAACAGAGCCTGATTGAACTGACACGCAACGATCCGCAGTTGCAGGGTGAATTTCTCAAATCACTCGCCAGAGATGCTGGCCGTCTGGTCGCCGTTCCCGCCCAGAGCCAGTAATGTGAAAGGCTGCGGCTGTAACCGCAGCCGATCATTTCATTATTGCGAGAACAACTCCAATTGTTCATGAGCTGCGCGCAGGTCGTGCAGACGCACACCTATACCCAGAAGCCGAACCGGCTTGGCACCCCGGGCAAACGCCTGCGCCAGCAACTGCTCGTAACTGCCCAGATCCCTTCCGGCTCCGGACTGCTCCAGAGTCGTCTGGGTGAAGTCGTGAAACTTCACTTTGACGAAGGGCTTGCCGGGCCGGTACTGCCCTTCCATTCTCGCCATCCGGTTACCGAGGGTTTCCAGCAGCGCGGGCAGCTTTTCCAGGCAGGCAGCCAGATCAGGCAGATCAGTGTCGTAGGTATTTTCTACGCTGACTGACTGACGCCGACTGTCGTTCTGCACCGGACGGTCATCTATTCCGTGCGCCAGACTCCAGAGACGCTCACCGAAGCTGCCAAACTCACGGACCAGCGCAAGCTTGCTGCGGCCTCGCAGGTCGGCACAGTCGACAATGCCCAGCCGCCCCAGCTTGTCTGCAGTGACTTTCCCGACGCCGTGGAGTTTGGTAACGGGCAAAGAGGCGACGAAATCCTCGACCTGATCCGGAGTAATGACGAACAAACCGTTGGGCTTTTTCCAGTCGCTGGCGATCTTGGCCAGAAATTTGTTCGGCGCGACGCCAGCCGAAACGGTGATATGCAGCTGATTCGAGACCCGGCGCCGGATGTCCTGGGCGATGCGCGTGGCGCTGCCGGAAAAGTGCCCGGCATCCGATACGTCGAGGAACGCCTCATCCAGAGACAAAGGCTCTATAAGGTCGGTGTAATCCCGGAATATCGTATGGATTTCCCGTGACGCCTCCTTATAAGCCTCCATGCGCGGCTTGACGATGGTCAGGTCCGGGCAGAGCTTGAGTGCATGCCGGGATGACATGGCTGAACGCACCCCATACGCGCGCGCCTCATAATTACAGGTCGCAATCACCCCGCGCCGCTCTGCAGAGCCCCCCACCGCCAGCGGCTTGCCAGCGAGTTCGGGCTCGTCACGCATTTCAATGGCTGCATAAAAGCAGTCACAGTCGATATGGATGATTTTGCGCTGCGTCATGACCTGATGGGATTTTGCAATCAATGGCTTAGCAGTATCTCATTCGTACCGGCAAGTAACATCCAGTGATGCGAAAGGTCGCCGTGAAAAGCAGTGAAAAGTCCCTGACGCGTGGTCGAAAAAACTGCGGAGCCCCGCCATACAGGCGTCAGAGCCGAAAAAACTCATAAGCGGCGGCGCTAACCAATTGAAGAAAAAGCACTTTTTTAAAACTAACCATTGACACCCCGCCATCTCTCTGTAGAATGCCGCCACACAGACGCGGGATGGAGCAGTCTGGTAGCTCGTCGGGCTCATAACCCGAAGGTCGTCGGTTCAAATCCGGCTCCCGCAACCAAACATCAAAAAAGGCTACTCGAAAGAGTGGCCTTTTTTGTGCCTGCGTTAAAAGTACCTTCTCATGCCCTGCCACTGACACCCCTTCATTGCAGCCTGATCAGCGCTTTCACATTGAGGCGCAAAAAAGGCAGCATCATTGGCAAAGGTGCACAATCTGCTACTCATTTGCCTGCTTTCAAGATTAAGGGTTGACACTTCAGCGTTCGGCTGTAGAATGCCGCCACACAGACGCGGGATGGAGCAGTCTGGTAGCTCGTCGGGCTCATAACCCGAAGGTCGTCGGTTCAAATCCGGCTCCCGCAACCAAACATCAAGAAAGGCTACTCGAAAGAGTGGCCTTTTTTGTTTCCGGTGAAAAAACATTTCAGGCGACCGCTAACTGCCTGAGAAAAAAGACTATTTTCCAAGCCCTTTGAAACCCTATCATCACATCTGTAACGTAATGCTTTCATTGACGACAGTTTTTGCATGCGCTGCCGATAGGTGTTACTAAGCTGAATCACGACTGAACCTCGGCTGAACAGCATCGCCTGGCCGGATTCGCTATTCGCTCGTTAGACGTTGACGCGCTAACATCCTGAAATATTTTCTGCGTAGGGATTGGTAACTTGGCTGCATACCTCCATCCTGTCGCGCACGATCCAAGGAGTGATTGATGCGCGACAACATGTCCGATTCCAATGAAACCGTTGATGCAGAACAACCCGGCAGCCCGCCACGCCAGAACTGGCGTGAACTGCTAAGCAAATACCGGCAGCCTATCGGGCTGGCGGTGATGCTGCTGTTGTTCAGCCTGGCCCTTATTGCCTGCCGCCACATGCTGGTCGAAATGGACTGGTATGCGCTGCACGACTCACTGTTCGCAGTGCCCCTGCCCGCTCTGGGCGGTGCGCTGCTCGCGGCAATCGTCGGCTATATCATCCTGATGGGCTATGAACTGTCCGCCAGTCGCTATGCCAATGTCGATCTGCCCATCAAGACGCTGCTTCTCGGCGGCTTCACCTCGTTTGCCATCGGCAATGCGGTCGGCCTGTCGATGCTGTCCGGCGGATCGGTACGCTATCGCCTGTACTCACGCTATGGCGTGGGGGCAATCGAAATCGCCCGCATGACCGTATTCGCCAGCCTTTCGCTAGGCTGTGCGTTGCCGCCACTGGCGGCACTGGCCACGCTGAGCAACCTGTCAGGCGCGTCACTGGCACTCAAGCTTCCCGTCGACGTGCTGGCTGTAGTCGCCACAGCAGTGTTGATTGGCAGCCTGCTGCTTGCGGTGTTCGTCTACCGTCGCCGCCTGCCGGAACAGGACATTCCGCACAATATTCTGGTTCGCCTCGGTCGTCGTACCTTGCGCCTTCCAGACTTGAAGCTGACGCTGATCCAGCTGGTGATTACCGCGCTGGACGTCGCTGCTGCGGCGATGGTGTTGTACCTGCTGCTGCCGCACGCGCCGCCTCTCGGTGCGTTCATCCTTATTTATCTGCTGGCGCTCGCTGCTGGCGTACTTAGCCATGTGCCTGGCGGCGTCGGCGTGTTCGAGGCCATTCTGCTCGCAGCCTTTGCCAACGAACTGGGTGCCGCCCCGCTAGCCGCCGCGCTGCTACTTTACCGCTTGATCTACGTGATCCTGCCGCTGCTGCTGGCCTGCCTTACCCTGCTGTTTACCGAAGCCCAGCGCCTGCTGCCGACCAAGCAAGCCATGCGCGTTGCCTCGGGGCTGGCGGCACCGATTCTGGCCCTACTGGTTTTCTTGTCGGGGGTGGTGCTGCTCTTCTCTGGTGCCACCCCTGAAATCGATACCCGACTGGAAAACGTCGGCTTCATGATCCCGCATCGGCTGATCGACGCGTCGCACTTCGGAGCAAGTCTTGTGGGCGTGCTGTGCCTGCTGCTTGCCCAGGGCCTGCGTCGTCGGCTGTCTGCGGCCTGGATGCTGACCTCTATTTTGCTGCTGGTCGGTGCAGTGCTGTCGATACTCAAGGGCTTCGACTGGGAAGAGGCCAGCATGCTGCTGCTGACCGCCTGCCTGCTGCTCACGTTCCGCCGTTCGTTCTACCGCCCAAGCCGCCTGCTGGAACTGCCGTTTTCACCGGTCTACCTGATTGCCAGTATTTGCGTCGTCGGTGCCTCGATCTGGCTGCTGCTGTTCGCCTATCAGGACGTGCCCTACAGTCACCAGTTGTGGTGGCAGTTCACACTGGATGCAGATGCCCCACGCGGCCTGCGTTCGGCACTGGGCAGCGCAGTGCTGCTGGTGGTGGTTTCGCTGACCTGGTTGCTGCGTACTGCCAGACCAGTCATCAAACTGCCCGACGCGGCAGATCTGGACAAGGCAGCCGAGATCCTCAAGGCATCCAAACAGCCGGACGGCGGTCTGGTGCTGACCGGCGATAAGGCGATCCTGTTCCATCCGGCTGGCAATGCGTTCCTGATGTACTCGCATCGCGGCCGCAGTCTGGTAGCGCTTTACGACCCGATTGGCCCGACCCAGCAGCGTGCCGAGCTGATCTGGCAGTTCCGCGACCTGTGCGACGTGCACCATGCTCGCCCGGTGTTCTACCAGGTGCGCGCGGAAAACCTGCCGTTCTACATGGACATCGGCCTGACCGCCATCAAGCTGGGCGAGGAAGCGCGCGTTGATCTGCGACGCTTCGATATCGACGCCAAAGGCAAGGAAATGAAAGACCTGCGTTACACCTGGAACCGAGGTGGCCGCGATGGGCTTTCGCTGGAAATCTACGAGCCGGGCCAAGCGCCTATCGATGAGCTGAAAGTGATTTCCGATGCCTGGCTAACCGGCAAGAATGTCCGCGAAAAAGGCTTCTCGCTGGGCCGCTTCAGCACTGAGTACCTCAAGTATTTCCGTATTGCCATCGTGCACTTCCAGGGCAAACCGGTCGCGTTTTCCAACCTGCTGGAAACCACCAGCCCGGAACTGGCCAGTCTGGACCTGATGCGCTCTCACCCGGACGCCCCCAAGCTGACCATGGAATTCATGATGGTCGGCCTGATTCTGCATTATAAAGCCCAGGGTTATGCGCGATTCAGCCTGGGAATGGTGCCTTTGTCGGGGCTGCAGCCACGACGTGGCGCGCCGATCACTCAGCGCCTGGGTTCGATGATCTTTCGTCGTGGCGAGCAACTGTACAACTTCCAGGGGCTGCGTCGCTTCAAGGACAAGTTCCAGCCCGACTGGGAACCTCGTTATATGGCCGTGCCTGCCGGACTTGATCCGCTCGTGGCACTGGCTGACACCGCCGCCCTGATTGCGGGCGGCCTGACTGGATTGGTGAAACGCTGATGATTCGACGCTCCTGGCGCCTTTTGCTTGCAGCTCTGGTAATTGTTCTTTTAGTCGTAGCACTGGGAATATGGATCTGGAACCGCCCTGCCCCGCCCGCATCGCTGGAACACTTGAACCTTGACGGTGGCGCGCCACTGACCAGCGTGACACCGGCCACCAGCATCAAGACCCGCATTGCGCTGGCCGTCACCGCTGAAGAAATGCTCACCGACAAGCAGTTGCTGGCGATCAGCAAGGACGCTTCGGCACGCATCATTCAGGTGGTATTGCCCAAGGACGACTGCGTCCTGCAACAGAAAACCTTTCAGGAAGCCCTGGCGAAGCTTGACGGCCCCGCGAAGGTTGTCGGTGGCATAGGCCCTGGCGCGACTCTGGCGTGGCGCTGGCTGGCCGAGCAGACCGACGACAAGGCGCAGGCCATTTCCGTCGGGTTTGCGCTGGAGCATGTTTCGAATCCGCCGCCTGTTCTGGAGGAAGACGAGAAACCGCCGCAGATCTGCGACGTGCCGCTGCCGCAAAAAGCTCCGCACGGACACTGGCTGGCCGCCTGGAACGACGCCCCGGATGATCCGAGTGCAGCGTTCGTGCGTGACCAGACCAATGCCGACACCAGCATCAGCGACTACGACATTCCGCTGCCTCAGGTGCTCAACACCGAGCTGCGCCACCTGTTACTCGGTGAAAACGACAGTGGCGGCCTGGGCATCCCGGTCGTCGAAGTTCCGGCCAGCCAGCCTTCCGATACCGTGACGCTGTTCATGTCCGGTGACGGCGGCTGGCGCGATCTGGACAAGGTCGTGGCAGGCGACATGGCCAAGATGGGCTATCCGGTGGTGGGCATCGACGTGTTGCGCTACTACTGGGAGCACAAGACACCAGAGCAGACCGCTGTCGACCTTACCGACCTGATGAACCACTACCGTCAGAAATGGGGCACCAAGCGCTTCATCCTGGCTGGCTACTCGTTCGGCGCGGACGTGATGCCCGCGATCTACAACCGCCTGGCTGCGGATGATCAGAATCGGGTCGACGCGATCATTCTGCTGGCCTTCGCCCGTACTGGCAGCTTCGAGATTCACGTCGACGGCTGGCTCGGCAACGCAGGCAAGGAAGCCACCACCGGACAGGAGATGGCCAAGCTGCCAGCCGCCAAGGTGTTCTGTGTTTATGGTGTCGAAGAGAAGAAAGACAGCGGTTGCACCGACACTACCGCAGTCGGCGAGGCCGTTCAGTTGCCTGGCGGTCACCACTTCGATGAAGACTATCCGGCACTGGCCAAGCGCCTGATCGACGCCATCAACAAGCGTCAGGGCAAGGCTACCGCTCAGTAAGCGCCGCCAGATAGAAATCTGAACGGCATAAAAAATCCCGGCACCGTGAGGCCGCCGGGATTTTTTTATCCACGCTGCCAGCCTTGCCAGCGAACGCTTACATCTCTACTTGCGTACCCAGCTCGATCACCCGATTGAACGGCAGCTTGAAGAAGCGCAGGTTGCCGTTGGCATTCTTGAGCATGAACGCGAACAGCGCCTCACGCCAGCGCGCCATGCCATCCATCTTGGACGGGATCACCGTTTCGCGGCTAAGGAAGTAAGTGGTGCGCATCGGGCTGAAATCCAGCTCCGGCAGATCACACAAGGCCAGCGCAGCAGGCACATCGGGCTCATCGATGAAACCGAAGTGCAGGATCACCCGGTAAAAGCCTTCGCCATAGGACTCCACTTCAACACGCTGAGCGGCAGGCACACGCGGTGAGTCCTCGTACACCACAGTCAGCAACACCACTTGCTCGTGCAGTACCTGGTTGTGCAGCATGTTATGCAGTAGCGCATGAGGTACGGCATCCGAACGTGCGGTCAGGAACACCGCCGTGCCCTGCACGCGATGCGGCGGCTGAACGCGAATACTGCCGATGAAGATCGGCAACGGCAGCCCGCCCTCGTCAATCCGCTCCGCCAATAGTTGCTTACCGCGCTTCCAGGTGGTCATGAGGATGAACAGCACTGCACCTGCCAGAACCGGGAAGGCACCGCCCTGGAAGATCTTCGGTACGTTGGCCGCAAAGAACAGGCCATCCACCAGCAGCAGGCAGATCAGCAACGGAACAGCCAGCAACGGCGGCCATTTCCAGAGCATCAGCATCACCGTCGACACCAGAATGGTGGTGCAGAGCATGGTCCCGGTCACTGCCACGCCGTACGCAGATGCGAGCGCGCCAGACGATTCGAAGCCGATCACCAGCAGAATGACACCCGCCATCAGCGCCCAGTTGACGGCACCGATGTAGATCTGGCCCTGCGCATCACTGGAGGTGTGCTGGATATGCATGCGCGGAATGTAGCCCAGCTGGATCGCCTGCAGCGTCATCGAGAACGCGCCGGAGATCACCGCTTGCGAGGCAATGATGGTCGCCATCGTCGACAGGCCGATCAGTGGCAGCAGCGCCCAGCCCGGCGCCAGCAGGTAGAACGGGTTACGAACCGTTTCAGGATTGCCCAGCACCAGCGCACCCTGACCGAAATAGTTGAGCAGCAACGCAGGCAGCACGAGGATGAACCAGGCACGTGAAATCGGCTTGCGGCCAAAGTGACCCATGTCGGCATACAGCGCCTCGGCCCCCGTCAGGGCGAGCACCACAGCACCCAGAATGGCCACACCAATGCCCGGATGAATGATGAAGAAATTCACACCCCAGGCCGGATTGACCGCTTTGAGCACTTCCGGCGACTGCATGATGCCGTAAACGCCCAGCGCGCCGAGCACCAGAAACCAGGTCACCATCACCGGGCCGAACAGCACGCCGATGCGTGCCGTGCCGTGGCGCTGAATCAGAAACAGCCCCACCAGCACGATCAGCGCCATGGGCACGATCCAGTGATCGAGGCCATCGAAGGCCAGTTCCAGCCCTTCCATCGCCGACAATACCGAGACTGCCGGGGTAATCATGCTGTCACCGTAGAACAGCGCAGCACCGAACAACCCGAACACCACCATCATCATTTGCAGTTTGGGGTGTTTGGCCGATGCTCGACGCGCCAGCGCCATCAACGCCATGATGCCGCCCTCGCCCTGGTTGTCAGCACGCAGAACAAACGCCATGTACTTGAACGAAACAACCCAGATCAGCGACCAGAAGATCAGTGACAACACTCCGAGTATCGCGTCATGCGTGACTTCCACGCCGTAACCACCCTGAAACACTTCCTTGAGGGTGTACAGCGGGCTTGTTCCGATATCGCCATAAACCACCCCCACTGCCGCGATCAGCAACCCGATAGGCTTGGCAGTGCCTGCGGCCTCCCCATGACTGTTTGTTTGACTCATCCACTACTCCCGGAAACCAGACATGAGGTTCAACACTGAGAACATCACAACGCGTAACAATTCAGATTCAGCCAGACATTGACATGCCTCGGCGCGATGGCGCGAAGCATAACGCAGCACTCGTTGTAATTCTTGGTGAAACGCAAACGGCGAAAATGATCAGGCCAGCGCGCCCCGTCTTTCAGGCAGTTTACGGGGGAGATATTTATCATTGAACGACGCAAATACCGGCCGGTCATTACTTAAGCCTGCCGCCTGAAAGGTCATCAAGAACCGCATCGACGCCCGGGCACCCTGATTCCTCTGACCGAGATGCCCTGATGACAACAAGAAATCTGACTGTTCAGCCATTACGCTTCCAGCCCTCATTTGAAGTCGTCCCCGACGATGAGCCGCAAACCAGCAAAGAGCTGGTGGAAGCCATGCATTCCATTCTTGAAACCACGTTGCAAGACACCGGGCACGCCATTCGCAGTGTGCATGCCAAGGCACACGGGTTACTTCGCGGGCAGATTCAGGTCTATGACGAGCTGCCCGAGCCGCTGGCTCAAGGCGCGTTTGCGAAACCTGGAAATTTCCCGCTGTTCATGCGGTTCTCGACCAACCCGGGGGATATTCTTGACGACAAGGTCTCAACGCCCAGGGGGCTGGCGATCAAACTTGTGGGTATCGAAGACACGCGCTTGCCCGGCAGCGCCGACGCATCGACCCAGGATTTCGTCATGCAGAACGCCAAGGCCTTTACTGCCAGGGACCCCAAGGCTTTTTTGAAAACCTTGAAGTTATTGGCCAAAACAACTGACAAAGCACCGGGCATGAAGAAGGCACTGTCTGCAGTCCTTCGCGGTATCGAGTCCGCTATCGAGTCTGCCGGGGGCGAGAGTGGCACACTGAGAAGTCTCGGCGGGCACCCGATGACTCATATTCTCGGCGAGACGTTCTACACCGTCGTACCTTTTCTGTACGGGCCCTACTACGCCAAGCTGAGCGTAGTCCCCATTTCCGCAGAGTTGATGGCGCTGACCGACAAGGCTGTGGACCTGAAAGACAAGCCGGATGGCCTGCGTGAGGCAGTCAAAGCGTTTTTCCTCGAAAACGATGCCAGCTGGGAGGTTCGTATCCAGCTGGCCACGGACCTGGAGAAGATGCCGGTAGAGGATGCGTCGGCGATCTGGCCGGAAGACCTGAGCCCCTACGTGGCAGTCGCTCGAATCGATGTCCCCCGCCAATCCTCGTGGTCAGAGCAAAGCATTCAGGAAATCGATGAAGGCATGTCATTCAGCCCATGGCATGGTCTTGAGGCGCACCGTCCGCTGGGCGGAGTGATGCGAGTGCGCAAACCTGCCTACGAACACTCGGCGGGCTTTCGCAGTCACCACAATGGGTGCCCGATGCACGAGCCGCGGGGTTGACAGGTCAATCGGCCCGAGGCTAGATCCTTATGGCGATGGCTCCCGTTTCATCAGTGCGCATCTGATGAAACGGAACAGCCTTCAGGCAAATACGACTTCCACTCGCGGCCGAGAGCATAGCCAGATACGTCCTGCATATCCTGAAGGTCTCAACCAATGCGCCTCCCCCCCCCCCCCCCCCCCCCCCCCCCCCCCCGGACCTGACAATTGCGCAGACAAAGTATGCAGGCTCGCGCAACAGCCAAGCGCTCTTTGAGCATAAATCCTCCCCTCGCCTGACATACGTCGCAATTCTCATCCAAACGCTGGTCATCGCGCCCGCTCACCGCTAGAATTGCGCACTTTTTGATCAGAGGCGCAGCAAGCGCCCAGTCAGCGCCTGCGCTTCGCGTTCGGGTGCCCTTCACGCCGAGGTTTGCCATGTCCACCGTCACCACGCCGTCCGCCCCAAAGGTCGGATTCGTTTCACTGGGTTGCCCGAAGGCACTCGTTGATTCCGAACGCATCCTGACCCAGCTGCGCATGGAAGGTTACGAAGTCGTTGCGACCTACGAGGATGCCGACGTGGTCGTGGTCAATACCTGCGGCTTCATCGACACCGCCAAGGCCGAGTCGCTGGAAGTGATCGGCGAAGCAATCAAGGAAAACGGCAAGGTCATCGTGACCGGCTGCATGGGCGTTGACGCAAATGTCATTCGCGATGTGCACCCCAGCGTGCTGTCGGTGACCGGCCCGCAGCAGTACGAACAAGTGGTCAACGCAGTGCACGATGTCGTGCCGCCCCGCAAGGACCACAATCCGCTGATCGACCTGGTGCCACCGCAAGGCGTCAAGCTGACCCCGCGCCACTACGCGTATCTGAAAATTTCCGAAGGCTGCAACCATAGCTGCAGCTTCTGCATCATCCCGTCGATGCGCGGCAAGCTGGTCAGCCGTCCGGTTGGCGATGTACTGGATGAGGCCAAGCGTTTGGTCAAATCCGGCGTGAAGGAGCTGCTGGTTATTTCCCAGGACACCAGCGCCTATGGCGTTGACGTCAAATACCGCACCGGGTTCTGGGACGGCCAGCCGGTCAAGACCCGCATGACAGAGCTGTGTCAGGCGCTGGGTTCGATGGGCGTCTGGGTTCGCCTGCATTACGTTTACCCGTACCCGCACGTCGACGAACTGATTCCGCTGATGGCGGCCGGCAAGATCCTGCCGTACCTGGACATCCCGTTCCAGCACGCCAGCCCGAAAATCCTCAAGCTGATGAAGCGGCCAGCCTTTGAAGACAAGACACTGGCACGCATCAAGAACTGGCGCGAGCAGTGTCCTGATCTGATTATCCGCTCGACATTCATCGTCGGCTTTCCCGGTGAGACCGAAGAAGACTTCCAGTACCTGCTGGACTGGCTGACGGAAGCCCAACTGGACCGCGTCGGCTGCTTCCAGTATTCGCCGGTTGAAGGTGCTCCTGCCAATCTGCTGGATGCGGCCATCGTGCCGGATGACGTCAAGCAGGACCGCTGGGATCGCTTCATGGCTCATCAACAGGCAATCAGCGCTGCGCGCCTGCAAATGAAGATCGGCAAGGAAATCGAAGTACTGATCGACGAAGTCGATGATCGTGGCGCCGTAGGCCGCTGCTTTTTCGATGCTCCGGAAATCGACGGCAACGTGTTCATCGGTCTGGAAGAGGGCAGCACCGTTCAGCCCGGCGACAAGATCATGTGCCGCGTTACCGATGCTGACGAATACGACCTGTGGGCCGAGATGCTGTAAGCACAGCCCCTTGCCGTAACCGAAAGCCCTGCCCTTGAACCGGCAGGGCTTTTTCGTCTCTGGCCGTTGTCTATGCAAGACTGGCCGAAAGGAGAACGCGAGATGCGGTTATATACCCCGGACACCAACGATTACCCGGAGATGAGCGAGGTGTGGGAGCGCTCGGTGCGCGCCACCCATGACTTTCTACCGGACGCCTACATCATCAGGCTCAAGGGGTTGCTGACACAGTATCTGGACAGCGTGACGCTGTTCTGCACCCGGGACGAGCAGCTCAACATCACGGGCTTCGCGGGCGTGAACAAAAACCGACTGGATATTCTGTTCATCGACCCGAACCATCGCGGGAAAAAGCTGGGCACGCAGCTGCTGACCCACGCAATCGAGCACTTCGACATCCGTGAACTGGACGTCAACGAGCAGAACACTCAGGCACTGGGGTTTTACCTCCGGCATGGTTTCGACGTTGTCAGCCGTTCTGAAGTCGACGGCTTGGGTCAGCCTTATCCGATGCTCAGAATGCGCCTGACCCGTCGTAACTGACATCGATTACAGCGCAAATGCAATGTTGCCGCGATTAACCAGCGTGAGGCGGTTACAATGGCGCCTTTCTCATCAGTAAACGGCTTTTCTTCATGACAGACCCCATTCGCCTTTCCAAACGCCTTATCGAGCTGGTCGGTTGCTCCCGCCGGGAGGCCGAACTGTTTATCGAGGGTGGCTGGGTTACTGTGGACGGCGTGGTCATCGAAGAGCCGCACTTCAAGGTCAGCACCCAGAAAATCGAGCTCAGCCCGGATGCCAAGGCCGACTCCCCTGAACCAGTCACGATAATCCTGCACAAACCTGCCTCGGCAAGCGCCGAAGAGGCTTTGCAGATGATCACGCCGGGCACGCTCTCGGTCGAGCACAGCTACAGCAAGCGTCCGCTCAAGGGCCACTTCATGCGCCTTGAGGCGATTTCAAGCCTGCAAGCCAATGCCAGCGGCTTGATGGTGTTCAGCCAGGACTGGAAAATCCTGCGCAAGCTCACCGATGACCGCAGCAAGATCGAGCAGGAATACGTGGTGGAAATCTCGGGCGAAATGGTTGCTCATGGCCTGAACCGGCTGAATCACGGCCTGACCTACAAAGGCAAGGAACTGCCCGCCGTAAAGGCCAGCTGGCAGAACGAGAACCGCCTGCGCTTTGCAATGAAAAACCCGCAGCCCGGCATCATTGCCCTGTTGTGTGAAGCCGTTGGCCTGAAGATCGTCGCCATTCGTCGCATCCGCATCGGCGGCGTGTCCATGGGCAAACTGCCCGAAGGCCAGTGGCGCTACATGACGACCAAGGAAAAGTTTTAACTCCCTCGGCACCCGACCTTATTACCGCGCGCATGATCACCGTCATGCGCCGCCATACGACTTATCAGGAAACACGCCTCATGATGAACAACGACGTACTGCGCAGCGTGCGCTACATGCTCGATATCAGCGACAGCAAGGTTGTCGAAATCATCGGTCTGACCGGTTTTGAAGTGTCCAAAAGCGATGTCATCGCTTTCATGAAGAAAGAGGAAGAAGAGGGCTATCTGGATTGCAGCGATGAAATCATGGCGCATTTTCTCGATGGCCTGGTCTACTTCAAACGTGGCAAGGACGAAAGCCGTCCGCCGCAGCCGATTGATCTGCCGATTACCAACAACATTGTTCTGAAGAAACTGCGCGTGGCCTTCGAACTGAAAGAAGACGACATGCATGCCATCCTGAAATCCGCAGAATTTCCGGTTTCCAAGCCAGAGCTGAGCGCACTGTTCCGCAAGGTCGGACACACCAACTACCGCGCCTGTGGCGATCAACTGCTACGCAATTTCCTCAAGGGTCTGACCCTGCGCGTGCGTGGCTGAACCGGTCGGCACCATGAGTTACAACGTCTCCCCTGTCGGCTTCGTACGCTCCTGTTTCAAGGAGAAATTCGCCATCCCCCGCCAGCCACAGCTGGCCCCGGCAGCACGTGGAGTGCTGGAGCTGGTGGCGCCTTTCGATCAGGGTGAGGCTGTTCAAGGGCTGGAAGAGGTCAGTCATGTCTGGCTGCTGTTTCTATTCCATATGGCGCTGGAAGACAAGCCGCGCCTGAAGGTTCGCCCTCCGCGTCTGGGCGGCAACCAGTCGATGGGAGTATTTGCCACGCGCGCGACGCATCGCCCCAATGGCATCGGCCAGTCGGTGGTCAGGCTGGACAAAGTCGAAGCCGGTCGCCTGTGGCTGTCCGGCATCGACCTGCTGGATGGCACACCAGTGCTGGACATCAAGCCCTACGTACCCTACGCCGATGCAATCGCCGAGGCGACCAACCACATCGCCAGCGCTGCGCCGGCCCTGATACCGGTGCAGTGGCAGGACGCCGCCCTGCGGCAGGCTCGCGAACACGCACTACGCCTGAGTGAGCCGCTGGTCGAGCTGATCGAGCAATGCCTGGCCCAAGACCCGCGCCCGGCCTATCAGCTACCGACGCCGGAACGCCGCTACGGCGCTCAATTCTGGGATCTGGACGTACGCTGGCACTACCCGCAGGCCGGTGTGATTTGCGTGCTTGAAGTCCTGCTGGCCTGAAGGGATGCCAGCGACAAATCCCGAGCAATAAAAACCCGCCTGATCCCTTCAGGGACGAGGCGGGTTTTGTAAGGCCAACTTACTTCTCGACGAATGCACGCTCGATCAGATAGTCGCCGGGCTCACGCATGCGTGGCGAAACGGTCAGACCAAAGCTGTTGAGCACTTCGCTGGTCTCGTCGAGCATGCTCGGGCTACCGCACAACATGGCGCGGTCGTCCTGTGGGTTGATCGGTGGCAAGCCGATATCGCTGAACAGTTTGCCACTGCGCATCAGATCGGTCAGGCGACCTTCGTTCTCGAACGGCTCGCGGGTGACAGTCGGGTAGTAGATCAGCTTGTCACGCAGCGCTTCACCGAAAAACTCGTTCTGCGGCAGATGCTCGGTGATGAATTCACGATAGGCGACTTCGTTCACGTAACGCACGCCGTGGCACAGGATGACTTTCTCGAAACGCTCGTAGGTTTCAGGGTCCTGAATCACGCTCATGAACGGCGCCAGGCCAGTACCCGTGCTCAACAGGTAAAGATGTTTGCCCGGTTTGAGGTCGTCCAGCACCAGCGTACCCGTAGGCTTTTTGCTGATGATGATTTCATCGCCTTCCTTGAGGTGCTGCAACTGCGAGGTCAGCGGACCGTCCGGCACCTTGATGCTGAAAAATTCCAGATGCTCTTCCCAGTTCGGGCTGGCAATCGAGTAGGCGCGCATGAGCGGACGACCGTTTGGCTGCTGCAGACCGATCATGACGAACTGACCGTTCTCGAAACGCAAACCAGGGTCGCGGGTGCACTTGAAACTGAAGAGGGTGTCGTTCCAATGGTGGACGCTGAGGACACGCTCGTGGTTCATGTTGCTCATGTACGTGAAGACTCCTGAAAAAATAGTGCGCGCAGAAGCACTGCGCTATTGCGCGACATTCTAGTGGCAGACACAATATCTGTTAAATGAATTATCAAGATATAGGTTATCGGTTATATAGATATGCGATTTACTCTTCGTCAGCTCCAAGTGTTCGTTGCCGTCGCCCGACAGGAAAGCGTCTCCAAAGCAGCCGTACTGCTTTCGCTTTCGCAGTCGGCTGCCAGCACCTCCATCACCGAGCTGGAGCGCCAATCGAGCTGCCAGCTGTTTGACCGCGCCGGCAAGCGGCTAAGCCTTAACGCCACGGGCAGGCAATTACTGCCGCAGGCCGTCGCTCTGCTGGATCAGGCAAAGGAAATCGAAGACCTGCTGAACGGTAAATCAGGCTTTGGCTCGCTGGCAGTCGGGGCCACACTGACGATTGGCAATTATCTGGCGACCTTGCTGATCGGCGGCTACATGCAGCGTCACCCGGAAAGCCAGGTCAAACTGCACGTCCAGAACACCGCGCATATCGTGCAACAGGTTGCCCACTACGAGATTGATCTGGGCTTGATCGAAGGCGATTGCAGCCACCCGGACATCGAAGTGCAGTCCTGGGTCGAAGACGAACTTGTGGTGTTCTGTGCTCCACAGCATCCACTGGCCAAACGCGCCCATGTAACGCTGGAAGAACTGACCCATGAAGCCTGGATCCTGCGAGAACAAGGTTCAGGCACGCGTTTGACGTTCGATCAGGCCATGCGTCACCACCGCAACGGGCTGAATGTCCGACTGGAGCTGGAACACACCGAAGCCATCAAGCGGGCAGTGGAATCCGGACTGGGCATTGGCTGCATTTCCAGACTGGCGCTACGCGACTCGTTTCGTCGCGGCAATCTGGTGGAACTGGCCACACCTGAGCTGGATCTGGCGCGTCAGTTCTATTTCATCTGGCACAAACAGAAATATCAGACGTCAGCCATGCGCGAATTCCTCGAACTGTGCCGCGCGTTCACCGCCGGAGTGAAGCGCAGCGACGAGATCGTGCTGCCAAGCCTGTATTGAACAAGCCCTAACCCAGCAGCACAATGCCCCACACCAGAGCGATCATGCTCAAGGCGATGAACTGGGCAGCGCTGCCCATGTCCTTGGCGTTCTTGGACAACGGGTGCAGGTCCAGAGAGATTCGGTCGATGGCAGCCTCTACAGCTGAGTTGAGCAATTCTACAATCAGGGCCAGCAGGCAAACGGCGACCAGCAAGGCATGCTCGGCCTTGCTGACGTGCAGGAAAAACGATAGCGGGACCAACACCACGTTAAGCAGTACCAGCTGGCGGAAAGCGGCTTCGCCTTTGAAAGCAGCTGACAGACCGTCCAGAGAATAGCCTGCGGCATTGAGGATACGTTTTAGACCGGTTTGGCCTTTGAAGGGCGACATAGAGAGGCTGCTGTGTAAAAAAGATGAGGAAAGCTAAGGCACTAAAGGTCAAAAAAGCGTGAATGCTCGCAACCTGAACACCGTTAACTGGACGAGATGGACTCAAGCTGCTGTAACAACAACGCTGCCTGAGTTCGCGTGCGTACGCCAAGCTTGCGGAAAATCGCCGTGACGTGCGCCTTGATAGTGGCTTCGGAGACGCTGAGTTCTGAGGCAATCTGCTTGTTCAGCAGCCCCTCACAGACCATTGTCAATACTCGAAACTGCTGGGGCGTGAGGCTGGCAAGGCCAGCGCTTGCAGCCTTCGCTTCATCCGAAACACTGATCACTTCATTGACCTGCGGCGGCCACCAGACGTCGCCATCGAGCACGGTGCGCACCGCCTGCTGAATGACTTCAAGGGGGCTGGATTTAGGAATGAACCCGCTGGCACCAAACTCTCTGGAACGCACCACTATCGACGCCTCTTCCTGAGCCGAAACCATCACCACCGGTATCTGCGGATATTGGCCGCGCAACAGGACCAGCCCGGAGAAGCCATAAGCCCCTGGCATGTTCAGGTCCAGCAGAACCAGATCCCAATCAGCCTTCTCTCCCAGACGGGATTCAAGCTGGGCAATGCTTTCTGCCTCGACGAGCCGCGCTTCAGGCCCCAGGCCAATGCTCAGCGCCTGATGCAGCGCACTGCGAAACAGGGGATGATCATCAGCGATCAGGATGTCGTAGGTCATGTAGTGATCCTGTTTTTATAGTGAGGGCCGACAGAATCGGCCACCCAGCAAGACTGGCGAATGCGCATCGCGACAACCCGAAAAGAGCGTCGGAGCCACACCAGACAAGATGAATCGGCTTCCAGGCGGCGCCAAGCATGCCCAGCAAGACCATGACGGTCAAGCGCGAAGCGTCATTGCCCGAGAACATGGATGGCAATTAGCCCATACAGGGCAGATCCGCAACACTGCGTGATAGAAAGCCTTCAAATAAAAGCCTTCAAATGAGTGTGGGCCGCGTCGTCGGGGTCTATCGGCTTGAGGTACTTGGCACCCAGATAATGAGCGCTGAACACATCCAGATAAGCATCCAGTACACCACTGGCGCAGGTATCCCCGGCCAGCTCCAGACAAAGCGCGGCGACTTCGGCAGTACAGAAGTGATCGTCTCGCCTTGATCGGCGCAAACGGTAACGCGAGATCTGCTCGGGCTCCAGCGTCAACACCGGAAACCTTTCCAGATACGGGCTTTTGCGGAACATCTTGCGCGCCTCGGTCCAGGTGGCATCCAGCAGAATGAACAGTGGGCGCTTGCCATCCATGCGCGACACCTTATTGACCACACGCTCCTCGGCAACGAATTCACCGGGAAAAACGATATACGGCTGCCACTGCGGATCGTCCAGCAAGGCGAGCAATTGCTCGTCGACATCTATTCGCGACCAGCCGAAGGCGTGGGTGTCCTTGATGACATCGGCGATCAGCCAGCCGGTGTTGGTCGGCTTCAAAGGCTCGGTGTCGTACATCAGCAGGCACATGCCTGACTCGGCAGTCACGGCAGGTCGCCACGCGCACAGGCAATAACTGGAGATAACCCGGCAATCCGGACAGCGCGGCGCGCGCGAGCCGCGAGCAATAAAGGGCTTGGTACTGCGGGCCAGACGCTCGTCGCGCAGACGGGAAACGGCATGACTCATTACAGGACACGCCTGCGGGGGGAATACATCGACACCACAAAGACTCGGCAGGATTAAAGTCCGCGCAGTTTATCAGAGCACCGGCACTTCAACCCGCTTTCGGTCCTCGGGCTGTTCCCGTGTCAGAGAGACCGTGTTGAAACGGGTACAGCCCCTAGGCCCGATGAAGACTCCTGCTCTATACTGCTGCGCCATTGCAACCCGCGTTATCGGCGGGCTGCCCGGAACGCACTTTGAAGTCGCTGGTCCAACGGCCAGCCACTTAACCAGGAGAGTTTAATGCTGCGCCTTATCGTACCCACCCTTACGCTTTTGCTCGTTGCTCCGCTATGCGCCCAGGCGGCGTCGAAACAGGAGTTCGAACTCAGCAAGATGCTGGAAAAAGTCGCTAAGGAAAGCAGTGTCGGCACGCCAAGAGCGATCAACGAAGACATCCTCGATCAGGGCTATACCGTCAGTGGCAACGAATTGATCAACCATTTGAGCGTACGCGAAGGTCAGGCCCAGCAAATGCGCGCCAACCCGGACGTGATGCGCAACCAGTTGGGCAACAGCGTTTGCCACAACAACGGTTTCCGCCAGTTGATGACCAAGGGAGCCGTCCTCAAGTATCAGTTCACCGAGTACAAGACCAACCGCCCGGTTGCGACCCAGACCTTTCAGGCGTCGGATTGCACTGTAAAGCCGAAAAAGTAAGCCACCCCGGCACGTAGCCCCCTGCCCGCGCGCCTGTCCCTCAGGCGCGTCAGTTCAGCAACGCTCAAGACATCCTGCAACGAATCCGCCCTGGCAATGAACAGGGAATGGGTAGCCTTTCTCTGCAAACCGGGACATCATCGATTCAACACGCCCCACCGGGCCATTGATTCTGCAGGAGGATAAACCCCGAATGCCGTATGTACCTGACGATCTTCTATCCCGACACTTTCAAAGCAACGGGCTCGACCTGACCAGCAAAATTGAAGAGCACATCAACGAGGTTGCTCCTGGTACCAGAAACCTGCCGCTGTATCGCGACATGATGCTCACGGTGCTACGCATGGCCCAGGACGACCGCAATCGCTGGGACGTCAAGATAACGCTGCAAACCCTGCGCGAACTGGACAAAGCCTTTCGGGTGCTCGAGCGCTTCAAGGGCCGCCGCAAAGTCACCGTATTCGGCTCTGCTCGCACCCCTCAAGAGCACCCCCTTTACGCACAGGCCAGAGAGCTGGGCGAAAAGCTTGCCCGCTCGGACATGATGGTCATCACCGGCGCAGGTGGCGGCATCATGGCGGCAGCCCACGCAGGTGCAGGTCTGAAACACAGCCTGGGGTTCAACATTACCCTGCCCTTCGAGCAGCACGCCAACCCTACGGTGGAGGGCACGGAAAACCTGCTGCCTTTCCACTTCTTCTTCACACGCAAGCTGTTCTTCGTCAAGGAAGCCGACGCACTGGTGCTGTGTCCAGGCGGGTTTGGAACCCTGGACGAAGCGCTGGAAGTGCTTACATTGATACAGACCGGCAAAAGCCCTCTGGTGCCCGTCGTGTTACTGGACACCCCTGGCGGCAGCTTCTGGCAAGGTGCACTGGACTTCATCAAAAACCAGTTGCAGGACAACCACTACATTCTGCCAGCCGATATGAAACTGATGAGACTGGTCTACAGCGCCGATGACGCCGTGGAAGAGATCAACCAGTTTTATGGCAACTTCCACTCCAGCCGCTGGCTGAAGAACAAGTTTGTGATCCGCATGCGCCACGCGCTCAGCGCGAAGGCTCTGGAGCACATGCAGGAAGCTTTCGCCGATCTGTGTATCAATGAAAACTTTCATCAGCACAGCTATCAGGGCGAGGAGCACGATGAAGTTCAATTCAGTCACCTGACACGACTTGCGTTTACCTTCACAGGACGCAATCAGGGCAGGCTTCGTGAACTGGTGGACTACATCAATCAACAGGAAAACTGGGAGGACGCCTCAGCGACAAGAGATGGCGCGCAGGATCAAGCGCCACAGAAAACGCTCTGATACCTCAGTCATCCCCGCCACGGCCGCTTAACAAGCGGCCGATCATATCCAGCGGATAGCCGCGATAACTCAGAAACCTTCCCTGCCTGGCTCGCTCACGAGCATCAACAGGCAAAGCACCGGCAAACTTGCGCTGCCAGAGCTCGTGAAGCTTCTCCTGCCAGTCCACACCACATTCCCTGAGCGCCTGCTCAATGTCGGCCCGCTGCAAGCCACGCTGATTCAGCTCTTCTCGAATACGAACAGGGCCGTAGCCCGAACGTGCCCGGTAAGAAACGAAGCTTTCAAGGTAACGGGATTCAGAGAGCAGGCCTTCCTCGACCAGACGGTCGAGTGCTGCATCGATAAGCTCGGGGGGAGCGCCGCGCTGACGCAATTTACGCGTCAGCTCGACTCGACCGTGCTCGCGACGTGCGAGCAGGTCCATTGCAGTGCGCCTTACGGCGACAGGTGTATCAAGTACGACAGGCATGACTATCAGATATCAGCGTCTGCTTCGGCCATATCATCAGCAACGGCAGCTTCGCGGGAACCAACAGCCTTGGTATCGACGCCAGGGGTCAGCAACTTGTCGCGGATCTGCTTCTCGAGCGCTTTGCAGATTTCCGGGTTATCTGCCAGGAACTTGGCCGAGTTGGCTTTACCCTGACCGATCTTGCTGCCCTGGTAGCTGTACCAGGCACCGGACTTCTCGACAAAGCCATGCAGCACGGCCAGATCAACGATTTCGCCGTTCAGGTAGATACCCTTGCCGTAAAGAATCTGGAACTCGGCCTGACGGAATGGCGGAGCCACCTTGTTCTTCACGACCTTGACGCGGGTTTCGCTGCCGACAACCTCGTCGCCTTCTTTCACTGCGCCTGTACGGCGGATATCCAGACGTACCGAAGCATAGAACTTCAGAGCGTTACCACCGGTAGTGGTTTCCGGGCTACCGAACATCACGCCGATTTTCATGCGGATCTGGTTGATGAAGATCACCAGACAGTTGGCGTTCTTGATGTTGCCGGTGATCTTGCGCAGCGCCTGAGACATCAGACGCGCCTGCAGACCCACGTGCATGTCGCCCATTTCGCCTTCGATCTCTGCCTTTGGTACCAGCGCAGCAACGGAGTCGACAACGATGACGTCGATGGCGTTGGAACGTACCAGCATGTCGGTGATTTCAAGCGCCTGCTCACCGGTGTCCGGCTGCGAAACCAGCAGGTCGTCGACATTGACGCCCAGTTTGCCGGCGTATTCCGGATCAAGCGCGTGCTCGGCGTCAACAAACGCACAGGTAGCACCCATTTTCTGGGCTTGCGCGATGACCGACAACGTCAGCGTGGTTTTACCGGAAGACTCTGGACCGTAGATTTCCACGATCCGGCCTTTCGGCAGACCGCCGATGCCCAGTGCGATATCCAGACCCAGCGAACCGGTGGAGATGGCAGGAATAGCCTGGCGATCATGGTCGCCCATGCGCATCACGGCACCTTTACCGAACTGACGCTCGATCTGACCCAAGGCCGCAGCCAAGGCTTTCTTCTTGTTGTCGTCCATTGAAGTCCTCACGTAATCAAATTCAATTAGGGCCTTGATGGCCACAACACCTGTATAAGTAGACAGTATTATTCCACAGCGATGAGCGCGCGCCTACCCCTGTTTTGGCATTTCTCCACGCGCAAGCTGTATAAGCCCTTGCAGCGCGGCTTCGACCGTCTGTCGACGGACCTGATCCCGGTCGCCATCGAACTGGCGACGCTGTGCGACAAGCGCATCATCCTTGCCCCAACACAGCCATACGGTACCGACCGGTTTATCCGGCGAACCACCGCCAGGCCCTGCAACACCGCTGACTGCGACGGCGAATCGCGCGCCGCTTTCACGCTGCGCACCTCGCACCATGGCTTCGACAACAGGCTGGCTGACCGCCCCGGCCTCTACGAACAGTGCCTCGGGCACGCCCAATTGCCGGGTCTTCTGGGCATTCGAATAAGTCACATAGCCAGCCTCGAACCATGCCGAGCTACCGGCGATGCGCGTGATCGCTTCGGCGATTCCGCCTCCTGTGCAGGATTCGGCGGTGGTCACTTGAGCGTTCATTGCGCCGAGAAGCCTGCCAAGCGTATTGGCCAGCCCGGTTATCTCGTCCACGGTGTCCTCATTCATGCTGGAAGCCTGTAAAAGTGATTCCTGAGACAAGGCAGCCGCCTTGAAGCGGGTCTGCCATTGCCGGTTTATCGCGCATCTTTCCTGCGTTCCGGCTTTTTGACCGTTTCGACCGTCGTTTCTCTCGGCCTTTTTCTGGCTTCTTCCAGCGGGATGAAGCGACCGTTGACGGAATCCCTTGCTCGTTTGTTTTTCATATAAAAGTCCTTTTTTATAGCGTGCCGCCCGGTTATCGAGTAGCAGCGATGAAAGTCTATACGCCAAATCGAGGTTGATGGCTGTCAGGAAACGCCCGGTCACCAATAAGCGGAAGGTACGCTCTAACTGCACCGCATGATTGAGCGTGATAACCTTGCGACCATCGCACATACCCGGCAGACGCCCCTCGATTCAAGGAGGGACCACCCGTCATGCCTCAAGGTTGCCTCACTCCTCTCAAGAACTTGCCTAAGCCACTGATGAATAAAGCAATTTCCGAACTGTCCTCACATACTCCGATGATGCAGCAGTACTGGAAACTCAAAAACCAGCACCTGGATCAACTGATGTTTTATCGCATGGGCGATTTCTACGAGATCTTCTACGAAGATGCGAAGAAAGCCGCCAAGTTGCTGGACATCACCCTGACCGCGCGCGGTCAGTCGGCAGGCCAGAGCGTCCCCATGTGCGGGATTCCTTATCACGCCGCCGAAGGCTATCTGGCCAAACTGGTTAAGCTGGGCGAATCGGTCGTGATCTGCGAGCAGATCGGCGACCCGGCCACCAGCAAGGGCCCGGTGGATCGTCAGGTGGTCCGCATCATTACGCCCGGAACCATCAGCGACGAGGCCTTGCTCGATGAGCGCAGGGATAACCTGATTGCCGCCGTACTGGGTGACGAACGCCTGTTCGGCCTCGCCGTGCTGGACATCACCAGCGGCAACTTCAGTGTGTTGGAGATCAAGGGTTGGGAGAACCTGCTGGCCGAGCTTGAACGCATCAACCCGGTCGAGCTGTTGATTCCGGACGACTGGCCGCAAGGTCTGCCTGCCGAAAAACGCCGTGGTGCGCGACGTCGTGCACCGTGGGATTTCGAGCGCGACTCAGCCCATAAAAGTCTGTGTCAGCAGTTTTCAACCCAGGACCTGAAGGGTTTTGGTTGCGAAAACCTGACACTCGCCATCGGTGCTGCGGGCTGCCTGCTCAGCTACGCCAAGGAAACCCAGCGTACCGCCCTGCCCCACTTGCGCAGCCTGCGCCACGAACGCCTCGACGATACGGTAATCCTCGACGCAGCCAGTCGGCGCAACCTTGAGCTGGACACCAACCTTTCCGGTGGCCGCGACAATACGCTGCAATCGGTCATGGACCGTTGCCAGACGGCGATGGGAACGCGGCTGCTGACCCGCTGGCTGAACCGGCCGTTGCGCGACCTGACGATTCTTCAGGCACGCCAGACGTCCATTACCTGCTTTCTGGAGCGCTACCGCTTCGAGAACCTGCAGCCGCAGCTCAAGGAAATCGGCGACATCGAGCGGATTCTGGCGCGTATCGGCCTGCGTAATGCGCGACCACGAGACCTTGCCCGTCTGCGCGATGCCCTGAGCGCTCTGCCCGAACTGCAACAGGCGATGACCGATCTTGAAGCACCGCACCTGCAACAACTTGCGCAGACCGCCAGCATCTATCCGGAACTCGCTGATCTGCTGCAGCGCGCGATCATCGACAATCCGCCTGCCGTGATACGCGACGGCGGTGTTCTGAAGACTGGTTACGACGCTGAGCTGGATGATCTGCAATCGCTGAGTGAAAACGCCGGTCAGTTCCTGATCGATCTGGAAGCCCGCGAAAAGGCCCGTACCGGTCTTGCCAACCTGAAAGTCGGTTACAACCGCGTGCACGGCTACTTCATCGAGTTGCCGAGCAAACAGGCCGAGCAGGCCCCGGCTGATTACATACGCCGCCAGACCCTCAAGGGGGCCGAGCGCTTTATCACGCCCGAGCTCAAGGAATTCGAAGACAAGGCGTTGTCGGCCAAAAGCCGCGCACTGGCACGTGAAAAGATGCTCTACGAAGCGCTGCTTGAAGACCTGATCGGCCATCTAGCGCCGCTGCAGGACACGGCAGCGGCGCTGGCTGAGCTGGACGTGCTGAGCAACCTTGCGGAGCGCGCGCTGAATCTGGACCTCAACTGCCCACGGTTCGTTGCCGAGCCCTGCATGCGTATCGAGCAGGGCCGTCACCCGGTCGTAGAACAGGTACTAAGCACTCCGTTTGTCGCCAACGACCTGGCGCTGGACGACAGCACGCGCATGCTGGTCATAACCGGCCCGAACATGGGCGGTAAATCGACCTATATGCGTCAGACGGCGCTGATCGTACTGCTGGCGCATATCGGCAGTTTCGTGCCCGCTGCCAGCTGCGAACTGTCGTTGGTCGACCGGATCTTCACCCGTATCGGCTCCAGCGACGACCTGGCCGGTGGACGCTCGACGTTCATGGTCGAAATGAGCGAAACGGCAAACATCCTGCACAATGCCACTGACAAAAGCCTGGTGCTGATGGACGAAGTCGGACGTGGCACCAGTACCTTCGACGGCCTTTCGCTGGCTTGGGCAGCGGCGGAATGTCTGGCGCAACTGCGTGCTTATACACTGTTCGCGACGCACTATTTCGAGCTGACAGTGCTGCCGGAAAGCGAACCGCTGGTGAGCAATGTGCACCTGAACGCCACTGAGCATAACGAGCGGATCGTGTTCCTGCACCGCGTACTGCCAGGGCCTGCGAGCCAGAGCTACGGTCTGGCCGTGGCACAGCTCGCCGGCGTTCCGGGTAAGGTCATCAGCCGCGCCAAGGAACACTTGCAGCGTCTGGAAACCACAAGCCTGCCGCACGAGCAGCCGCGCGCCAAACCCGGCAAGCCCGCAGTCCCGCAGCAGAGCGATATGTTCGCAAGTCTGCCGCACCCGGTGCTCGACGAGCTGTCGAAGGTCAAGGTCGACGATATGACCCCGCGGCAGGCGCTGGATTTGCTATACACATTGCAAACTCGCCTGTGACGCGAAGCGTTACATACTGTTAGAATCCCGCGCGGTTTGGGACGCTCTCGGCTTTTAGCCTGGTCGAGGCGTTTCTCGAGCCGCGTGAAAATGCAGCGAACCATCGGTAGGTGGCAGGGACAGGTAGCAGACGACGCAGTCTTACCGCTTCAAGGCCACCCACCAAAAGCACGTGTTTTCATAGGGCCGGGAAACCTCCCGAACCTGGCACCCCTGTCTGGAAG
The DNA here is from genome assembly GCF_032587815.1 of Pseudomonas syringae group sp. 26L6. Classification (NCBI taxonomy): domain Bacteria; kingdom Pseudomonadati; phylum Pseudomonadota; class Gammaproteobacteria; order Pseudomonadales; family Pseudomonadaceae; genus Pseudomonas; species Pseudomonas syringae group sp. 26L6. The sequence continues at coordinate 342,828 of NZ_JAWHPJ010000053.1, read as the reverse complement.
GGCTCTGCCGCAGCCGCCTGAGGAGAAAATTAGAAATGACCTTCGTCGTCACCGACAACTGCATCAAGTGCAAGTACACCGACTGCGTAGAAGTCTGTCCGGTGGACTGCTTTTACGAAGGCCCGAATTTCCTGGTGATCCACCCGGACGAGTGCATCGACTGCGCGCTCTGCGAGCCTGAGTGCCCTGCCGTGGCCATTTACTCGGAAGACGAGATTCCCGCTGGCATGGAAAACTTCATCGAGCTCAACGCTGAGCTTGCCGAAGTCTGGCCCAATATCACCGAAAAGAAAGACGCTATGCCGGATGCGGCAGAGTGGGACGGCAAACCCGGCAAGATCGCTGATCTGGAACGCTAGATTCCATACAGACAAAAGGCCCTCTAGAGGGCCTTTTTTGTTGGACAGTCCGGTTTTCTGCAGACAAAAAAAGGGGCGGTATGACCCGCCCACATTTTATCCCTGATCCCTGTATTCCCTGGTCATCATCCTGATGAATCGCATCCCGCGATGTCCTTGACCGTCGTCCTTGATGGCCTGTGCCTGTCCGTTGGCACAGCTTCGATATTAGAGATTTACCCCGGCAGAGCAACACCTCAAACGCTCCAGGATATTTCCATGGCAATCGCTTTCGAAAATATAATTTCCATTTAAAACAAGGTGTTAAATCCTAAAACGCAGCTGTTTGGCGACAAGCCTCACTCTTGTTATCTGAATGACTTACAGTAACCGTACGCAATGACTTACAGGCTTTGAAAGCTGAAAGGCCGAGCAGACGCATTGACCTACGACATTCAAATGACGAAAGACATATAAAAAGGCCGATATACACAGTCTGTGTTATATCGGCCCTGGATTGACGTTACGAAGAGATGGTTACTGGAAGAGAGACTCGCTGGACAGCCCGTTCTTTTCAAGGATCTCACGCAGGCGCTTGAGCCCTTCAACCTGGATCTGCCTGACCCGCTCACGCGTCAGACCGATCTCAAGCCCTACATCTTCAAGTGTGCTGCTTTCATGCCCGCGCAAGCCAAAGCGGCGGATGACAACCTCGCGCTGCTTCTCGGTCAACTCAGACAACCATTGATCGATGCTCTGGGACAGGTCATCGTCCTGCAGTAACTCACAGGGGTCGGTCGGACGATCGTCGGTCAAGGTGTCGAGCAGGGTCTTGTCCGAATCAGGCCCCAGCGAGACGTCCACCGAAGAGACACGCTCGTTGAGGCCGAGCATGCGCTTGACTTCACCTACCGGTTTTTCCAGCAGATTGGCAATTTCTTCGGGAGAAGGTTCGTGATCCAGCTTCTGGGTGAGCTCTCGGGCCGCGCGTAGATAAACGTTCAGCTCCTTGACGACGTGAATCGGCAGCCGGATGGTCCGGGTCTGATTCATGATCGCGCGTTCGATGGTCTGACGAATCCACCAGGTGGCGTAGGTAGAAAAACGAAAGCCTCGTTCAGGGTCGAATTTTTCAACCGCCCGAATCAACCCCAGGTTGCCCTCCTCGATCAGGTCAAGCAATGACAGCCCACGATTGACATAGCGTCTGGCAATTTTCACTACCAGACGCAGATTGCTTTCAATCATGCGCTTGCGCCCGGCCGGGTCTCCACTTTGCGACAGACGCGCAAAATGAACTTCTTCTTCCGGGGACAGCAGAGGAGAAAAACCGATTTCATTGAGGTACAGCTGGGTAGCATCAAGCGCCCGCGTGTAGTCAATGTACTTGTGTTGTTTGAGCGATGTTGAATGCTTGACCTTGGTGCGTCCGGAGGCAGCGGGTGGCTGCTTCTCGTTTGACGCTTCCTTCAGGACAATGCCGGCTTCCATAAGGAGCACTTCATCATCGATGTCAAACTCCGGCGCTTCGTTGCCAAGAGCCATTGTTTTAGTCCTTTGGTGAGTTCGACCTCAAGCTCCAGTATCGCCTGATTCCATGGCAACACTTGAGCCTGTTCCTAATACGCCCGGAACAGGCTGGCAACTATCAACGACGTGGCAAAAATCCCAATGGATCTACAGGTTTCCCTTGGCGGCGAATCTCAAAATGAAGTTTCACCCGGTCAGTTCCTGTTGACCCCATCTCGGCAATCGTTTGCCCTGCCTTGACCTGTTGACCTTCCCGTACCAAAAGCCTGCGATTATGACCGTAGGCACTGACGTAGGTATCGCTGTGTTTGATGATGATCAATTCGCCGTAGCCCCGTAATCCACTTCCGGCGTAAACAACTGAACCATCAGACGCTGCCAAAACAGGCTGTCCCAAATCACCAGCGATATCAATTCCTTTATTCAAACTGCCGTTTGAGGAAAATTTTCCTATCAAAATGCCACTTGAAGGCCAGGTCCAACCCGTCGGAGACTTGCCCGCTGGGCCTGTACCGGTGGTCGCAGAAGGAGGTATTACCACAGGTACAACCGCAACAGGCTTGGAAATAACCGTAGTTTTGACGGACCCGGAACTGCTGGTGCTGGTTGATGTAGAGGTCACCGGACGTCCTGCGCCAGAAGTCGACGCTACGTCCTGCGTTGAAGAGGAGCGCCCGTCAAAGCGAATTGTCTGACCTGGCTTGATGGTAAACGGCTCGGGGATCTGATTACGGGCAGCCAGCGCTTTCCAGTCCCAGCCGTAACGGAATGCAATAGAAAAAAGCGTGTCGCCGCGCCTGACCACGTATTGGCCGGTGGTTACCGTCGGGCGCTGGGCAACGGCATTACCGTTACGATCAACGACACGAACACCGCCTGAAGGCGTGCTGGAGCAGCCGACCAAAAGGACACTGAGAGCAATGCCAATCACCAGACGCTGATAACTTCTTGAAGACCTGAGCTGCTGAATGACTGTGAGACTCACCCGCCACTCCCTTTACTGGTGACTGAATTCAAAAAAGATGCCTATTGTGCCGTAATAGCGACGGGCAGCCAGTGATTAACCGTTGAAAAAACGTTGTTATGTATCAATCAGCTACATGGAATGATGCCATCAGGCCATTCAACATTCCGGGCCGCGCGCTGTAGACCAATGACTGAAGCCAGAATTCACTGTTTACCGCAGACAATCTTCACGCGATTGGCCCGTTGAGCAGTGGCACGAAGCGCACAGCCCCCAGTACGTGCCGGGAAAAACCGTTTTCTTCACGGATGATCAGCATCAATTGCTGAACCTCTCCCGAACCCACCGGTATGACCAGCCGACCTCCAGGTGCCAGTTGATCAAGCAGCGCCTGCGGTACGTCGGTTGCCACTGCCGTGACGATGATGCCGTTATAAGGTGCCAGAGCAGGCCAGCCTTCCCAGCCGTCGCCCCAGCGGAAAACCACATTACGCAGATTGAGCTCGACCAGACGCTCCTTGGCGCGGTCCTGAAGGACTTTGATACGCTCGACCGAAAATACACGCTCCACCAGCTGCGCCAGCACCGCGGTTTGGTAGCCCGACCCTGTACCGATCTCCATGACCTTGTCCAGCGGACCTGCTGCCAATAGCAGCTCGCTCATCCGCGCGACCATGTAAGGCTGGGAAATCGTCTGGTTGTGGCCGATGGGCAGCGCTGTGTCTTCATAAGCGCGATGCGCCAGCGCTTCATCGACAAACAGATGCCGGGGCGTCTTGCGAATGACGTCCAGCACCCGCTGGTTGGAAATACCCTCTTCGCAGAGGCGCTGGATCAGACGTTCACGGGTGCGCTGCGAGGTCATCCCGATCCCGCGACGCAATAGATCATCCTGCTCGCGCGACATCAACGAAGACCCTCCAGCCAGGTATTCAGGCTGCTGAATCCGTCCTGATAAGTTCGATCCAGCTGCAACGGCGTAATCGATACATAACCCTGTATGACCGCATGGAAGTCGGTGCCAGCACCGCCGTCCTCGACATCGCCGGCAGCGGCAATCCAGTAGCCGGCACGACCACGCGGGTCGACAACCTTTACCGGCGCCGCAGCACGGGCACGGTGCCCCAGTCGGGTCAGTTGAATGCCGCGGATATGCTCAAGCGGCAGGTTCGGAATATTCACGTTCAGTACCGTGCGGGGTGGCAGGTCGAGTTGCTCATGGGCCTCAACCAGCAAACGCGCATAATGCGCCGCCGTCGCCAGATTATCCGGCTGACGTGACAAAAACGAAAAGGCAAACGACGGACGCTGCAGAAAACGCCCTTCGAGCGCTGCAGCGACCGTTCCGGAATACAGTACATCGTCGCCCAGATTGGCACCCAGGTTGATACCTGAAACCACCATGTCCGGTTGATGCTCCAATAACCCATGAATCCCCAGATGCACGCAGTCGGTCGGCGTACCATTGAGACTGATGAAGCCGTTGGCCAGTGCATGTGGGTGTAAGGGCCGGTCGAGTGTCAGGGAACTGCTGGCACCGCTTTTGTCCTGATCAGGGGCGATCACCACGCACTCGGCATAGTCCGCCAGCGCCGCATGGAGCGCGACAAGACCGGGCGCGTTCACCCCGTCATCATTTGATATCAGAATACGCATGGGCTGTCCGTCTGCCCAACCGGCACCAGATCAATGAGTTCGCGCACTAAAACGGTGGCGAAGCATCCGGGCGGAAGGACGAATTCCAGTTGCAGAATGTCAGACTCGGGATAATGCCACGTCAGCCGCCCAATGGGCAGTCGCAGGATGCGTCGTTCGTGCTCCATGCCCGCTCTGACCAGCCAGTCACGCAACGCAGACTCATCATTGGCGATGGCATTTTCCAGTTCTGCCGTCGCGCCTCCGGCTGGCGAAGGGCCTTCACCCCACTGCGGCCCGGTAGGGTGCAGATCGAGAATCGCCAGCCGAGGATCGCTGCACTCATCAACACCCGCCGGAAAAAAGCTGCGGCTGTCGGTGAAAGCGAGCAAATCCCCTACCTGAGCCTTTTCCCAGCTGCCATCGGCAACGCGGGCTGCCAGAACCCGATTGAACAGGTAGCTGCGCGCCGTTGATAACAGTCGCGAACGCACCGCACGTTGCTCAGGCAGCGCTTTGCGGGCAGCGTAATCGCGTGCCTCGCCAAGATTTCCGCCCTGATAACCGAAACGCTGCGTACCAAAGTAGTTGGGGATGCCCTGCCGGGCAATTATTTCAAGGCGCTGGTTCAAAGCGTCCGTATCAGCGTCCAGTTGCGTCAGCCGCAGCGTAAAGCCATTCGCTGCGTGAGCACCGCGTTGTAGCTTGCGCTTGTGTCGAGTGCTTTTGAGAATTTGCAGCGTATCGTCCTGCGCGGCCGACAGATCAGGATCGGCCTTGCCCGGCAGTTGAATGCTGAACCACTGGCGGGTCAGTGCCTGGCGGTCCTTGAGACCGGCATAGCTGACCGTACGCAACTGCACCCCCGCGGCCCGGGCCAGCCGACGTGCCGCCTCTTCGGTATTCAGGCCGCGTTTTTCGACCCACAGCCATAAATGCTCGCCATCGCCTGAAAGCGGAATGTCCAGCACCTCGTCGACCTGAAAGTCTTCGGCAGTCGCCTTGAGGGCTGCACGACCCAGTGCATCGCCGTAGGCCCTGGGGCCAAGCAGTTCAAGTTCATTCATGCGCGCAGCAACAACGCAACGGCATGCACCGCGATGCCTTCTTCACGTCCGGTAAAGCCGAGTTTTTCTGTCGTTGTCGCTTTCACGTTCACCTGGTCCAGCTCAACCTGTAGATCTTCAGCGATCAAGGCACGCATGGCATCGATATGCGGTGCCATTTTCGGTGCCTGGGCAACAATGGTGGCGTCGACATTACCGACTTTCCAGCCTTTGCCGTGGATCTGCTTGAGGACATGACGCAGCAGCACGCGGCTGTCGGCACCTTTGAACTGCGGATCGGTGTCAGGAAAGTGCTTGCCGATATCACCCAGTGCCGCGGCCCCCAGGAGCGCATCGCTCAGGGCATGCAGCAGGACATCGCCATCGGAATGGGCCAGCAGGCCGAACCCGTGTGCAATCCGCACGCCGCCCAAGGTAATGAAGTCGCCTTCAGCGAAACGGTGCACATCATAGCCATGGCCAATACGCATAAAAAACGCCCTGAAAAAAGTCAGGGCGTGATTCTACCTGCTTTGGCGCTCGTTAGCTGTTCAAGGCTTCAGCGTGATGCCTTAGATGGTCTTCGATGAAGCTGGCGATGAAGAAATAGCTGTGGTCATAACCTGGCTGCATCCGCAAGGTCAGCGGATAGTTCGCAGCCTTGGCGGCCTGAACCAGAACTTCAGGCTTGAGCTGATTGACCAGAAAGTCATCACGATCACCCTGATCCACCAGCGTCGGCAGTTTTTCCGACGCTTGCCCAATCAACACACTGGCATCCCACTCGCGCCAACGCGAACGGTCTTCACCCAGATAACGGGAGAACGCCTTTTGCCCCCACGGGCAGTCAATCGGATTGCTGATCGGCGAGAACGCCGATACCGACCTGTAGCGACCGGGATTGCGCAGTGCGCAGACCAGCGCCCCATGCCCGCCCATCGAGTGCCCGCTGATACTGCGCGCCTCTGACGCCGGGAAGTGCTCTTCGATAAGGGCTGGCAGCTCCCTGACGACGTAATCATGCATCTGGTAATGCCGCGCATATGGCTGTTCGGTGGCATTGAGATAGAAGCCCGCCCCTTGACCGAAGTCCCAGGCACCTTCAGGGTCGTCTGCTACGTCGGCACCGCGCGGGCTGGTGTCAGGTGCCACGATAATAATGCCCAGCTCGGCCGCAAGCCGGTGAGCTGCGGCTTTCTGCATGAAGTTCTCGTCGGTGCAGGTCAGACCGGACAACCAGTACAGCACCGGGAGCTTGCTGCCCTGCTCTGCCTGGGGCGGCAGATAGACCGCAAACACCATGTCACAACCCAGTACTTGAGAGTGGTGTTTGTAACGCTTGTGCCAGCCGCCGAAGCTTTTCTGGCAGGAAATATTTTCCAAAGGCATGTCGCTTCCTCCAGTTGCAAGCGGCAAGCTACAAGCATGTAACAAATCTTCGTGCTTGCCGCTTGCCGCTGCTCCTCAAAAATGAATGACGGTGCGGATGCTTTTGCCTTCATGCATCAGGTCGAACGCCTTGTTGATGTCTTCCAGGCCCATGGTATGGGTGATGAACGTGTCCAGTGGGATTTCACCGGTCTGCGCCATGTCGACATAGCTTGGCAGTTCGGTGCGGCCACGCACGCCACCAAATGCCGAACCGCGCCATACGCGTCCTGTCACCAGCTGGAACGGACGGGTAGAGATTTCCTGACCGGCACCGGCCACGCCGATGATGACCGACTCGCCCCAGCCCTTGTGGCAGGATTCCAGTGCTGCACGCATCAGTTGCACATTACCGATGCACTCAAACGAGAAGTCGACGCCGCCATCGGTCATGTCAACAATGACTTCCTGAATAGGACGGTCGAAATCTTTCGGATTGACGCAGTCAGTCGCGCCCAACTGTTTGGCGATCTCGAACTTGGCCGGGTTGATATCGATGGCGATGATTCGAGACGCTTTGGCTTTGACCGCGCCGATCAACGCTGAGAGACCGATACCGCCCAGACCGAAGATCGCTACTGTATCGCCAGGCTTGACCTTGGCAGTGTTGAGCACCGCACCGATACCGGTGGTGACACCACAACCCAGCAGGCAGACTTTTTCCAGCGGTGCCTGCTTGTCGATTTTGGCCACCGAGATTTCCGGCAGTACGGTGTATTCGGAGAAGGTCGAAGTGCCCATGTAGTGGAAAATCGGCTCGCCCTTGTAGGAAAAACGCGTGGTGCCATCCGGCATCAGGCCTTTACCCTGCGTGGCACGAATCGCCTGACACAGGTTGGTCTTGCCCGAACGGCAGAATTTGCACTGGCGGCATTCCGGGGTGTACAGCGGAATAACGTGATCACCGACCGCGACAGAGGTGACACCTTCGCCAATGGCTTCGACAATCGCACCGCCTTCATGACCGAGAATCGACGGGAAAATCCCCTCGGGATCGGCACCTGAAAGTGTGTAGGCATCGGTATGGCAGACGCCGGAGGCCACTACTCTGAGCAGCACTTCTCCCGCCTTGGGCATGGCGACATCGACTTCAACGATCTCCAATGGCTTTTTGGCTTCAAAAGCGACAGCAGCGCGCGACTTGATCATCAAACTTCTCCGACGGGTAAAAACAAGGTATGCAGTGTAGTACAGTGCCAATTGGCGAGTAATACGGCCAAAAGCAAAACATTAATGCTGTACAGGGATAATCCATGCACATCAATCGCTGGGAAGGTCTGGACGAATTCGTTGCGGTCGCTGAATGCGGCCAGTTCACAGCGGCTGCACAAAGGCTTGGGGTTTCCTCGTCACATATCAGCCGTCAGATCGTGCGCCTTGAAGAACGACTGCAAACCCGTTTGCTTTATCGCAGCACGCGCAAGGTCGCGCTGACCGAGGCTGGTCAAACTTTTTTGCATCACTGCCAACGTTTGCAGGACGGCCGCGAAGAAGCACTGCGCGCTGTAGGCGATCTGGCCAGCGAGCCGAAAGGGTTGCTGCGCATGACCTGCGCTGTGGCTTATGGCGAGCGCTTCATCACGCCCCTGGTGACACGCTTCATGGACCTGTATCCGCACTTGCGGGTCGACATCGAGCTGAGCAATGAGACGCTCGATCTGGTGCATGAAGGGATGGATCTGGCGATTCGCCTTGGCCGGCTACAGGATTCGCGCATGGTTGCAACTCGCCTCGCGCCACGGCAAATGTATCTGTGTGCTTCGCCTTCCTACATTGAACGCTATGGACGACCTCACAGCCTGTCGGAGCTGAATCGCCACAACTGTCTGGTCGGGGGCAGCGATACCTGGCAGCTTCAGCAGAATGGCCGCGAGTTCTCTCAGAGAGTGCAAGGCAACTGGCGCTGCAACAGCGGCCAGGCGGTGCTGGATGCCGCGTTGCATGGGGTCGGCCTGTGTCAGTTGCCGGACTATTACGTGCAGAAACACCTCAACGATGGAACGCTGGTTTCATTGCTGGAAGCCCATCAACCGCCCAATACTGCCGTCTGGGCGCTTTATCCTCAGCAAAGGCACCTGTCGCCCAAGGTGCGCAAGCTGGTGGACTATCTTAAAGAAGGCTTGGCGATGCGCGATGAGTACCGCCAGTAGTCAGCGACCGAACTCAGTGCGGCGTTGACGCAACCATTCAAGATCCTCGGGGCGAGTGACCTTGATGTTATCGGACCGCCCTTCGACCAGTCGCGGCGACTGCCCTGCCCACTCGATCGCCGATGCTTCATCGGTGATGCTCACATTCGACACCAGACTGTCCGCCAAGGCGCGATGCAGGGCCCCAAGACGAAACATCTGCGGCGTGAATGCTTGCCAGATCAGGCTCCGGTCCACGGTTTCAAGCACGCGACCACTGCTGTCGGCACGTTTGAGGGTATCCCGGGCCGGTACGGCCAGCAGGCCGCCAACCGGGTCGTCAGCCAGCTCGCCGAGCAGATTATCCAGATCACTACGCGCCAGATTAGGGCGCGCAGCGTCATGCACAAGCACCCAGTCATTGTCGCTCGCGCCCTGAGCATGCAGATGCAGAAGCGCATTGAGCACCGAGCCTGAACGCTCGCTGCCGCCATCCACTCGCTGAATGCGGGCATCTTTAGCGCAGGGCAATGCAGCCCAGTAAGGGTCGTCCACAGCCAGACTGATCACCAGGCCCTTGAGCCGAGGGTGATCGAGAAAGCAAAGCAGGCTGTGTTCAAGAATTGTCAGGCCGCCCAGTTGCAAATATTGCTTGGGACGGTCAGCTGCCATGCGAGCACCAATGCCCGCTGCAGGTATCACTGCCCAGAAGGCAGGAAGAAAGTCTTTCATGGCACCAACTTGATTATTGCGCGAGCTGGTAAAGGGTTTCGCCGTCCTTGACCATGCCGAGTTCATGTCGGGCACGTTCTTCGACGGTTTCCAGACCCTTTTTCAACTCCATGACCTCGGCATCAAGCACGCGGTTGCGCTCCAGCAGCACCTCATTCTCAGCGTGCTGGTCGGCAATCTGCTGAGTCAGGCTGGCCACTTGCGCAAGGCTTCCGTTACCGACCCAAAGGCGGTACTGCAAGCCAGCCAGCAACAGGAGCAGGACGAGGAACAACCAGTTAGGACTGCGCATTGAAATATCAGGTACCCAGTAAAAAAGACAGCAGAGCCAACGTGAACAACAAACGACTGAGGGCATTGAGCCTGACATAAGCCAGGCTCAATCACTCCAGATTACCGCGGAGCGTCAGCATCAGAGCTGCACAGGCAAGTCAGGTGACTCGAGTCTGTGCAGCACTCTGCGTCTTTTTACCATCTATGGCTCAACCGCGAAACTCGGCACGACCACGATACGCGGCCTTGGAGCCCAATTGCTCCTCGATGCGCAGCAGTTGGTTGTACTTGGAAACGCGGTCGGAGCGGCACAGCGAACCGGTTTTGATCTGACCGGCAGACGTGCCCACAGCCAGGTCGGCAATGGTCGAGTCTTCGGTTTCGCCGGAACGGTGAGAGATGATCGCAGTGTAACCGGCAGCCTTGGCCATCTGAATGGCTTCCAGCGTTTCGGTCAGGGAGCCGATCTGGTTGAACTTGATCAGAATCGAGTTGGCGATCTTCTTGTCGATGCCTTCTTTCAGGATCTTGGTGTTGGTTACGAACAGGTCGTCACCGACCAGTTGGACTTTCTCGCCGATCTTGTCGGTGAGAACTTTCCAGCCATCCCAGTCGGACTCGTCCAGACCGTCTTCAATGGAAATGATCGGGTGCTTGCGCGTCAGCTCGGCAAGGTATTCGGCAAACTCGGCGGAGCTGTACTCGCCCTCTTCGCTGAGTTTGTACTTGCCGTTCTTGTAGAACTCGCTCGCCGCGCAGTCCAGCGCCAGGGTCACGTCGGTGCCCAGCGTGTAACCCGCATTGGCGACGGCTTCGGCAATAGCGTCGAGCGCTTCCTTGTTGGACGCCAGGTTAGGCGCGAAACCGCCTTCGTCGCCAACCGCGGTGTTCAGGCCACGCGCCTTGAGCACTGCCTTGAGGTGATGGAAAATCTCGGTTCCCCAGCGCAGGCCTTCAGCGAAGGTTTTGGCGCCGACAGGCTGGATCATGAATTCCTGGATGTCGATGTTGTTATCAGCATGCTCGCCACCGTTGATGATGTTCATCATCGGCACCGGCATGGAGTACACGCCCGGTGTGCCATTGAGGTTGGCGATGTGCGCGTACAACGGCAGATCCTGATCCTGAGCCGCCGCCTTGGCAGCTGCCAGGGAGACCGCAAGAATTGCGTTTGCACCCAGGCTTGCCTTGTTCTCGGTGCCGTCCAGCTTGATCATCGCGTGATCCAGAGCCTTCTGGTCAACCGGGTCCTTGCCCAGAAGCAGGTCACGGATAGGGCCGTTGATGTTGGCTACAGCCTTCAGAACGCCCTTGCCCATGTAACGGCTCTTGTCGCCATCACGCAGCTCCAGCGCTTCGCGCGAGCCGGTTGAAGCACCAGACGGCGCGCAGGCGCTGCCAACGATGCCGTTATCGAGGACCACATCTGCTTCTACAGTGGGATTGCCACGGGAGTCGAGAACTTCACGACCTTTGATGTCGACGATTTTTGCCATTGTTGTAAACACTCCAAGATTGACGAAAACGACGCAGCTGGGAAAACAATGCTCGCAGTCAGACGCAAAAAAAGGCAGGTCTGAATGCGACAACCCCGTCACGAATGACGGGGAACGGCACTTTACCGGAGAACCCTGTTCAAGCGGTCTCTACGATCGGAAAACTTTTGACAAGTTCATCCAGTGACTTGAGCTGGGCCAGGAACGGCTCCAGCTTGTCCAGACGCAGGGCACACGGGCCGTCGCATTTGGCGTTGTCAGGGTCCGGATGCGCTTCAAGGAACAGGCCGGCCAGATTCTGGCTGATGCCTGCCTTGGCCAGATCCAGGACCTGAGCGCGGCGGCCACCGGCAGAATCGGAGCGACCACCCGGCATTTGCAGGGCGTGTGTCACATCGAACAGGATCGGGTATTCGAACTGCTTCATGACGCCGAAGCCGAGCATGTCCACCACCAGATTGTTGTAACCGAAGCTGGAACCCCGCTCGCAGAGAATCAACTGATCATTACCCGCCTCTTCGCACTTGGTCAGGATGTGTTTCATTTCCTGAGGTGCGAGAAACTGGGCTTTCTTGATGTTGATGACTGCGCCGGTCTTCGCCATCGCAACGACCAGATCTGTCTGACGCGACAGGAAGGCTGGCAACTGGATGATGTCGCACACTTCGGCAACCACGGCCGCCTGATGAGGCTCGTGCACGTCGGTGATCAACGGCACGTTGAAGGTGCGCTTGATCTCTTCGAAAATGCGCATGCCCTCTTCAAGGCCCGGCCCGCGGTAGGAATTCACCGAAGAGCGGTTGGCCTTGTCGAAGCTGGCCTTGAACACATAAGGGATACCGAGCTTTTCGGTCACCCTTACGTACTCTTCACAGACCTGCATGGCCATATCCCGGGATTCGAGTACGTTCATGCCGCCGAACAGCACCATTGGCTTATCGTTGGCGATCTCGATCGAACCTACGCGAATTGTTTTCTGAGCCATGTGTGAAGTCCTTGTCAGGAGTTTTTCTGATGTTGAGCCAGTGCCGCCTTGACGAAACCGCTGAACAGCGGATGACCGTCACGGGGCGTGGAAGTGAATTCCGGGTGGAACTGGCAAGCGACGAACCATGGATGATCCGGTGCTTCGACCACTTCAACCAGCGCACCGTCGCCGGAGCGACCGGAGATCTTCAGGCCAGCCTCGATCAGTTGTGGCAGCAGATTGTTGTTCACTTCATAGCGATGACGATGACGCTCGACAATTACGTCCTTGCGGTAGCAGTCGTGTACCAGCGAACCGGCTTCAAGCTGGCAATCCTGCGCCCCAAGACGCATGGTGCCGCCCAGATCGGAACTTTCGGTACGGGTTTCGACTGCACCAGTGGCATCTTCCCACTCAGTGATGAGACCCACCACGGCGTGCGCGCTGGTACGGTTGAACTCGGTGGAGTTGGCGTCTTTCCAGCCCAGCACGTTACGTGCGAACTCGATGACCGCCACTTGCATGCCCAGGCAGATGCCCAGATACGGAACCTTGTTTTCCCGTGCAAACTGGACGGCAGTGATCTTGCCCTCGACCCCACGCAGGCCAAAGCCGCCTGGAACCAGAATCGCATCCACGCCTTCAAGCAGGCCGGTGCCCTGGTTTTCGATGTCTTCGGAATCGATATAACGCAGGTTCACCTTGGTACGGTTGGTGATGCCGGCGTGGCTCATGGCTTCGATCAACGACTTGTAGGCGTCGAGCAGTTCCATGTATTTGCCGACCATCGCGATGGTGACTTCGTGCTCGGGGTTGAGCTTGGCGTCGACGACCTTGTCCCACTCGGACAGATCGGCACCCTCACATTGCAGGCCGAAGCGCTCGACCACAAAATCGTCCAGGCCTTGCGAATGCAGGATGCCCGGGATCTTGTAAATGGTGTCCGCGTCTTCAAGGGCGATAACCGCACGCTCTTCAACGTTGGTGAACTGAGCGATCTTGCGACGCGACGACACGTCGATCGGGTGGTCGGAGCGGCAGACCAGCACATCAGGCTGCAGACCGATGGAGCGTAATTCCTTCACCGAATGCTGAGTCGGCTTGGTCTTGGTCTCGCCGGCAGTAGCGATGTACGGCACCAGCGTCAGGTGCATCAGCATCGCGCGGCGTGCGCCCACTTCGAAACGCAACTGGCGGATGGCCTCGAGGAACGGCTGCGACTCGATGTCACCCACCGTGCCGCCGATTTCGACCAGCGCCACATCGGCATCGCCTGCACCCTTGATGATGCGGCGCTTGATTTCGTCGGTGATATGCGGAATGACCTGAATGGTCGCCCCCAGATAATCACCACGGCGCTCTTTGCGCAGGACGTGTTCGTACACACGGCCGGTGGTGAAGTTGTTGTTCTGGGTCATGGTGGTGCGGATGAACCGCTCGTAGTGACCAAGGTCCAGGTCGGTCTCGGCGCCGTCGTGAGTAACGAACACCTCACCGTGCTGGAACGGGCTCATGGTGCCTGGGTCCACGTTGATATAGGGATCCAGTTTGAGCATGGTGACCTTGAGTCCCCGCGCCTCCAGGATGGCCGCCAATGAAGCCGAGGCAATGCCTTTCCCCAATGAAGAAACAACACCGCCCGTGACGAAGATGTAGCGCGTCATGAAAAACCCTAGAAGTCTGCGTTAAAGCGGTCAGAGCCGCCGGGGATAGCGAAGGAAGGCCGAAGCCCCCGATTACCGACAAAATTCACGGTGCACTCCCGAAACTGCTGCGTTGAAACCGACCGGCCGAAGCCAGTGTGGTGTGCGCTACATTTTAAGAATTACCCAGCAAACACTGGTTGGTAACCGGCAACTTGCGTTGTTTCAAAAGAACCAACAGAAGTTGTATCAAGAAGGGAGCGTAGTCTACCTGAAAGGGCCTTTCAGCTCAAACTTTGGTCGCTGGTCGGTACAACCCAGTGCAAACGCCAGCTTTCATTGGGCGAACCGTCCAGTCCAGGCAGGTTGGCGACGGCCAGCAAGTCATTATCGCAGTAGAGCAGCGGCAATCTGCCGCGCAGAAAAACCGGTACAGCCTGTTCGTTGAGCAACCGTTTCAGATCACGACTGCCGCGTCCGCCGAGGTGCATCACCTCACCTCCCCGCCGGTAGCGGATTTGCAGAGCGCCACACGGCACATCACCTTCAAGGCTTACCCAGCCATTGCCCGGCAAGTGCAACGGTGTGCGGCAGTCGGGCCAGTCTGTTACCGGGTGACGGACATGCTCCCAGTCAGCGGGCACCCACCAGATGCAGCCCTGCGCCCTGTGCAGCTCGCCATCGGCAAGCCGCCACAGCGGACGGGCATCCTGCGCTGCGTCGCGCAATGCCTCCCAGCCAGCCCAGTGATCGGTATCCGGCAGACGCGTCAGCGGCGCAAGCCAGTGGCGCAGTGCATTGCGCTGCCTTGCTGCGGACAGCACGGCAAGCGGGCCAATGCTCAGCACCGGCAAACCAAGCCAGGCAAATGGTGTCGTGACCTGGGCACCGGCCAGATCCTGCACCGCAAGCTCGTCCAGCAATTGCTGTGCTTCGCCGAGGTGGCACGCCGTGCGCGCCAGACTGATCGATGCCTGAGGCCATCTTGAGGTCAGCAATGGCAGCACGTCACTGCGCAAGAAGTTGCGCGAGAACCGGGAGTCGTCGTTGCTCGGGTCTTCGACCCAATGCAGACCGTGCTGATGTGCGTAGCCTTCAAGTTCGACACGAGACACTGCCAACAGTGGTCGCACCAAATGCCCACGCCCCAGAATTCGCTGATCGGGCATGGCAGCCAGACCGCGTACACCAGCGCCGCGCAGCAGACGGAACAGCAGGGTCTCGGCCTGATCGTCACGGTGCTGGCCGGTGAGCAACACATCCCCCTCAGCCAGCCTGTCAGTGAACGCGGTGTAACGCGCCTGCCGGGCAGCCTGCTCGATGCTCGCACCAGGATCGACGTTTACCCGAACCAGCTCAAATGCCACACCCAGCGCCTGACAAACCCGCCGACAATGTTCAGGCCACGCATTGGCTGCGGCCTGCAGGCCGTGATGAACATGAATGGCGTGTAAGACAGGCAGGCTTTCGCACTTGGCGAGCTTAGCCAGAAGATGCAACAGCACCGTGGAATCGAGGCCACCGGAAAAGCCGATATGCCAGGTTGGCGCGTTGCGCCAGGGAGCCAAAGCCTGAAGGAGCCTGGCAGGAAGGTCATGACCGCTGTGTGTGAAGGTGGTCATTGGTGTTTCTCACCGAACTTCGCTTATTCACGCACTGAACGGTTCAATGCTCAAGCCAGCCCTTTCGCGAACAAACGAAGTGTCGCGCGGTTCGCTCCCACGCCTTTCGGGCAGAAGCCCGCAAGACGTGGGAACGATCGTGGCGACGCAGCTTACAGACCGTAGCTCATCAAGCGGTCATAACGGCGGGCCAGCAGCTCATCGTTATCGAACTCCTTGAGCATCGCCAGCTGACTGCTCAACTCTTCGCGAATCAAGGCGGCGGCGGCGACCGGATCACGATGCGCGCCACCCAGTGGTTCGGCGATGACCTTGTCGACGATACCCAAGCCTTTCAGGCGGTCAGCGGTGATACCCATGGCTTCGGCAGCATCCGGTGCCTTCTCGGCGGTTTTCCACAGAATCGACGCGCAGCCTTCCGGAGAGATTACCGCGTAGGTCGAATACTGCAGCATGTTCAACTGGTCGCATACGCCAATCGCCAGCGCACCACCGGAACCACCTTCACCGATAACAGTAGCGATGATCGGGGTCTTGAGACGGGCCATCACACGCAGGTTCCAGGCAATTGCCTCGCTCTGGTTGCGCTCTTCCGCATCGATACCAGGATAAGCGCCCGGCGTATCGATAAAGGTCAGGATCGGCATCTTGAAGCGTTCGGCCATCTCCATCAGACGGCAAGCCTTGCGATAGCCCTCGGGGCGCGGCATGCCGAAGTTGCGACGAACCTTCTCGCGCACCTCACGACCTTTCTGGTGACCGATAACCATGACCGGCTGGCCGTCGAGACGGGCAATACCGCCGACGATTGCTGCGTCATCGGAGAAATGACGATCACCGTGCAGCTCATCGAACTCGGTAAAGATATTTTCGATGTAGTCCAGCGTGTAGGGACGACGCGGATGGCGTGCCATGCGCGCGATCTGCCAGCTGGTCAGGTTGCCGAAGATGCTTTCGGTGAGCGTCTTGCTCTTGTCTTGCAGCCGGGAGATCTCGTCGCCGATGTTCAGCGAGTTGTCGTTACCCACCAAGCGCAGTTCTTCGATTTTGGCCTGCAAGTCAGCGATAGGCTGTTCGAAATCAAGAAAATTCGGGTTCATAGGCATCCGTCTTGGGTCGACGGCCAAGAGGCCGGCCGGTTGATCCGTCTGCGCCTTTCCTGTTCGGAACAGGCGCGGTCAGGTCGAAATTAAAATTCAGGGTTGAGCGCAAGTCGAGCCTGCGACGTTCAACGATACTGGAGAAAGACGTTCTCACGTCCGAACTGGTCACGCAGAGCTTGAATCAAGCTGTCAGCGGGATCAATGCGCCATGCTTCTCCCAATTGCAGCAATGCACGGGCGTCCTGCCCCGTGTAGTCCACCGTGATCGGGCAGGCACCGCGATGGCGCTTGCACAGATCACCCAGCCAGCGCAGCCGGTCGCCCTTGAGTGCTTCGGCGCGTACCGTCACTCGCAGGCTCTCGGCCAGATTGGTGCGCGCATCTTCGATACTCATGACCCGCTTGGCGCGCAACCGCAGCCCCCCGGAGAAGTCATCATTACTGACTTCGCCTTCGACCACCACCATAGCATCGGTCTGCAACAGTGATTGAGCCGAATGAAACGCTTCGGCAAACAGGGATGCTTCAATGCGTGCAGAGCGGTCGTCCAGGGTAATGAACCCCATCTTGTCGCCCTTCTTGTTCTTCATCACGCGCAAGGCAATGATCAGGCCGGCCACCGTCTGGGTGTCTCTGGCGGGCTTTAGATCGATGATCCGCTGACGAGCGAAGCGACGAATCTCGCCTTCATACTCATCGATCGGGTGCCCGGTCAGGTACAGCCCCAGGGTTTCCTTTTCACCGCGCAGACGGTCTTTGAGGCTCAGCTCGCGAGTCTTGCGATGATTGGCGTAAACATCGGCGTCCGCTTCAACGAACAGGCCGCCAAACAGGTCCGCGTGACCACTGTCGTGACTGCGCGCGGTCTGCTCTGCCGCCTGAATGGCTTCTTCCAGCGCGGCAAGCAGCACCGAGCGGTTACGGTCAATGTTGGCCTGATAGGCCTTGGGCTCCAGTTCGAAGTACGGCCCGAGACGATCCAGCGCACCGCTGCGAATCAGGCCATCAAGCGTTCGCTTGTTGACCCGCTTGAGGTCGACGCGGGCGCAGAAATCGAACAGATCCTTGAACGGCCCGTTCTGACGCGCATCGGTAATCGCCTCGACCGGGCCCTCGCCCACCCCCTTGATAGCGCCAAGCCCGTAAAGAATGCGGCCATCATCGCTTACCGTGAATTTGAACTCCGATGTGTTCACGTCCGGCGCGTCGAGGCGCAGCTTCATCGTGCGCACTTCTTCGATCAAGGTCACGACCTTGTCGGTGTTGTGCATATCCGCCGACAACACGGCAGCCATGAACGGTGCCGGGTAGTGAGTCTTCAGCCAGGCGGTCTGATATGACACAAGTCCGTAGGCAGCCGAGTGGGATTTGTTGAAGCCGTAACCGGCGAATTTTTCCACCAGGTCGAAGATGTTACCGGCCAGGTCCGGGTCGATGTTATTGGTCTTGCAACCCTCGATGAAACCACCGCGCTGCTTGGCCATTTCCTCGGGCTTTTTCTTGCCCATTGCGCGACGCAGCATGTCCGCACCGCCGAGGGTGTAACCGGCCATGACCTGGGCGATCTGCATCACCTGTTCCTGATACAGAATGATGCCGTAGGTCGGTGCCAGTACCGGCTTCAGTCCTTCGTACTGATAATCGACGTGCGGGTAGGACAGCTCGGCGCGACCGTGCTTACGGTTGATGAAGTCGTCAACCATGCCCGATTGCAGCGGGCCGGGGCGGAACAGCGCCACCAGTGCGATCAAGTCTTCCAGACAGTCGGGCTTGAGCTTTTTGATCAGCTCTTTCATGCCGCGCGACTCTAGCTGGAACACAGCCGTGGTTTCGGCGCGCTGCAGCAGCTGATAGGTCGGCATGTCATCGAGCGGGATGAACGCGATGTCCAGCGGCTCTTCGTTGACCTTGGCGCGGTCGCGGTTGATGGTCTTGAGCGCCCAGTCGATGATGGTCAGGGTGCGCAGACCGAGGAAGTCGAACTTCACCAGCCCCGCCGCCTCGACATCGTCCTTGTCGAACTGGGTTACCAGGCCGTCACCGGCCTCGTCGCAATAGATCGGCGAAAAGTCGGTCAGCTTGGTCGGGGCAATCACCACACCACCGGCGTGCTTACCGACGTTACGCACAATGCCTTCGAGCTTGAGCGCCATCTCCCAGATTTCCGCAGCTTCCTCATCCACCTTGAGGAAATCGCGAAGAATCTCTTCCTGCTCGTAGGCTTTTTCGAGGGTCATGCCGACTTCGAACGGGATCATCTTCGACAGACGATCCGCCAGCCCGTAAGACTTGCCCTGCACCCGCGCCACGTCACGCACCACCGCCTTGGCCGCCATGGAACCGAAGGTGATGATCTGGCTCACCGCGTTGCGACCGTACTTCTCGGCCACATATTCGATCACCCGATCACGGCCGTCCATGCAGAAGTCGACGTCGAAGTCGGGCATGGAAACCCGTTCCGGGTTCAAAAAGCGTTCGAACAGCAGGTCGTATTCCAGCGGGTCGAGGTCGGTGATCTTCTGTACGTAGGCGACCAGCGAACCGGCACCCGAACCACGACCCGGCCCCACCGGTACGCCATTGCTCTTGGCCCACTGGATGAAGTCCATAACGATCAGGAAGTAGCCAGGAAAGCCCATCTGGATGATGATATCCAGCTCGAAATTCAGCCGGTCGACATACACCTGACGCTTGGCTTCGTAATCTTCAGTGGTGTCCTTGGGCAACAGGACGGCAAGACGCTCTTCGAGACCATCGAACGAGACCTTGCGGAAATACTCATCGATGGTCATGCCATCAGGAATCGGGAAGTTGGGCAGGAAGTGCGTGCCCAGCTTGACGTCGATGTTGCAGCGCTTGGCGATCTCGACGGTGTTTTCCAGCGCCTCAGGCAAATCGCTGAACAGCTCGGCCATTTCTTCCGGGCTTTTCAGGTATTGCTGATCGCTGTAGTTGTGCGAGCGACGCGGGTCGTCCAGCGCACGGCCTTCACCGATGCATACGCGGGTTTCGTGGGCTTCGAAATCAGTCTGCTTGATGAAACGCACATCGTTGGTCGCAACCAGCGGCGCGCCATGGCGTTCGGCCAAGGCAACAGCGGCATGCAAATGCTCTTCGTCATTGTTGCGATTGGTGCGCTGTACTTCGATATAGAAACGCTCGGGAAATACCGCCATCCATTCGCGCAGCAGTTCGTCCGCCTCGCCGGGGTTGCCGCCGAGCAACGCCATGCCGATCTCGCCTTCCTTTGCAGCGGAAAGCGCAATTACGCCTTCACTGGCCTGCGCGACCCACTGGCGCTGGATGACGATCTGGCCGTTGCGCTGGCCTTCGATAAAACCACGGGAAATCAGTTCGGTCAGGTTGCGGTAGCCCTGGGCATTCATGGCCAACAGGCTGATGCGACTGAGCGCAGCGTCTTCATCCCTGCCCGCCAGCCACAAGTCGACGCCACAGATCGGCTTGATGCCCGAGCCTTGCGCGGCCTTGTAGAACTTGACCAGCGAACACATGTTGTTCTGGTCGGTCACCGCCACGGCAGGCATGTTCATGCCGGTCAGCGCCTTGATCAACGGTTTGACCCGGACCAGACCGTCAACCAGCGAGTATTCGGTGTGCAGGCGTAGATGAACGAAAGAAGCCGGCATGGTGATCCTATAAAACGCGAAAATACAAAAAACGAAGGGCAGGATTGTAACGGGCCCGGGATGAAACGTCAGTCCTGCAATAAACCGACTGGTAGCGGGATCGACCCGCCGATCATTATGGATGCTCGCGCCTCGTGGGCTGCACGCACAGGTGCAAAGGAGCGTCGGTGAATGGGCGTAGGTCCGAGCCGGGCCAATGCCTCCAGGTGCACCGGCGTAGGATAACCCTTGTGCCCACCGATGCCATAACCCGGATAGATGAGCTCGAACGCTGCCATTTCCCGATCCCGGCTGACCTTGGCGAGAATCGACGCGGCCGCGATGGCAGGCACCTTGGAGTCGCCCTTTACAACCGGCGCAGAAGGCACTGACAACTGCGGGCAACGGTTACCGTCGATGAGCGCCAGCTTCGGCGTGATACTCAGCCCCTCGACGGCACGTTTCATAGCCAGCATCGTGGCGTGCAAAATATTCAATTGGTCGATTTCTTCAACTTCAGCCCGGGCAATGAACCAGCACAGGGCCTTCTCCTGAATTTCGACGTAGAGTTTTTCGCGCCGGGCTTCAGTCAGCTTCTTTGAGTCGTTGAGCCCGAGAATAGGTCGGGCAGGGTCGAGAATGACTGCCGCCGTTACAACCGCGCCGCACAGCGGGCCACGGCCTACTTCATCAACACCTGCTACCAGATCCTCGACGAGTGTGAAATCCAGACCTGTTTGCATGATGGGCGACCTCACTGTGAAGACGACTGGCCGAGCAGGCTCAACACCGCGTCGGCGGCCTGATTGGACGCATCTCGGCGCAGAATACGGTGAATGGCATCAAAGCCTGCGGTTTGCGCCTGACCGTCGTCGATCAGCGGCAGCAGCGTCCGCGCCAACGCTTCGGGGGTGGCGTCATCCTGCAGCAGTTCTGGCACCAGCAGGCGCTGGGCAAGCAGGTTAGGCAGCGATACGTAAGGGCTTTTGACCATCCGCTTGAGTATCCAGAAGGTCAGCGGTGCCAGACGGTAGGTCACCACCATAGGTCGCTTGTAAAGCAGGGCTTCCAGAGTCGCGGTGCCGGAGGCGATCAGTACCGCATCGCATGCTGCCAGCGCCACATGCGACTGCCCGTCGAGCAGCGTGACTGGCAGATTGCGGCCTTGTAACAGCTGCTCTACCTGAGCCCGTCGTTGAGGACTGGCGCAGGGCAGTACGAAGCGCAAGCCAGGGCGCTGGGCGAGAAGAAGCTCGGCAGCATCGAAAAACAAACCGCCCAGACGCCCTACTTCGCCGCCCCGGCTGCCCGGCATCAACGCAACAACGGGCGCTTCCTGAGCAAGGCCAAGCCCTGCGCGGGCTGCGGCGCGATCTGACTCCAGAGGGATGGTGTCTGCCAGCGGGTGACCGACAAAGCGTACCGGTACGCCCTTCTCTTCATAGAAACGGGCTTCGAATGGCAACAATGTCAGCATCAGATCACAGCCTTCACGAATCTTCAGCACACGCTTCTGACGCCAGGCCCAGACTGACGGGCTGACATAGTGCACGGTTTTGATGCCCGCGCGGCGTAGCTGAAGTTCGATATTGAGTGTGAAGTCGGGGGCGTCAATGCCGATGAAGACGTCCGGCTTTTCATTGATGAGGGTCTGTACCAGCAGCTTGCGCCGGGCCAGCAGCTCACGCAGCCTGCCAAGCACCTCGACCAGCCCCATCACCGACAGGCGCTCCATCGGGAAGTAGGACTGCATGCCCTCAGCCTCCATCAGCGGGCCACCCACGCCAATGAAACGGATATCGGGATGGCGCACCTTGAGGGCACGCATCAGGCCGGACCCGAGGATATCGCCGGATGCTTCACCAGCGACCAGAGCGATACATAATGGCTTGGTCATGATTAGCGAATGATACCGCGGGTCGACGTCTGAATAGACTGAAGGAATACGGCCACTTCAGGGAACTGCGCCGCCGGCTCGGCAAGGTCGGCCGCCGCCTGAGCGATGGTCAGCCCCTGACGATAGACTGTCTTGTAGGCTCTGCGCAGCGCATGAATGGCTTCTTCGGAAAAACCGCGACGGCGCATGCCCTCGAAATTCATGCTGCGCGCTTCGGCCGGGTTGCCAAACACCGTCACGAACGCCGGAACGTCCTTGCCGATGGCCGTACCCATGCCGGAAAAGCTGTGAGCACCGATATGGCAGAACTGATGCACAAGAGTAAAACCGGACAGGATGGCCCAGTCATCGACATGAACGTGGCCTGCCAGCGCGGTGTTGTTGACCAGTATCACGTGGTTACCGATCACACTGTCATGGCCGATGTGTGCATAAGCCATGATCAGGTTGTGATCGCCCAGCGTGGTTTCGGCACGGTCCTGAACAGTCCCGCGGTGGATGGTCACACCTTCACGGATCACGTTGTGATCACCGATGACAAGACGGGTTTCCTCGCCCTTGTATTTCAGATCAGGCGTGTCTTCGCCCACCGATGAGAACTGGTAGATGCGATTGTGCTTGCCGATCCTGGTGGGTCCCTTAAGGACAACATGAGGACCGACGACTGTACCCTCGCCAATTTCCACACCGGCTCCGATGATCGACCAGGGGCCAACCTCAACGTTGTCGGCCAGAATGGCCGTCGGATCGATGATTGCGCGAGGGTCAATCAAACTCATAGCTTACGTTCCGCACAGATGATTTCGGCAGAGCATACCGCCTTGCCATCAACTGTAGCCTTGCATTCGAACTTCCAGATCTGACGCTTGCTGCTCAGGAACTTCGCTTCAAGAACCAGCTGGTCGCCCGGCAGAACCGGTTGACGGAAACGCAGTTTGTCCGAGCCCACGAAATAATAGAGCGTACCGTCTGACGGCTTGGAGTCGAGCATCTTGAACGCAAGAATACCGGCAGCCTGCGCCATAGCTTCGATGATCAGCACACCCGGCATGATGGGATGCTCAGGGAAGTGGCCGTTGAAAAAAGGCTCGTTGACGCTGACATTCTTGTAGGCGCGAATGTTCTTGTTCTCGATATCCAGCTCGGTCACGCGGTCCACCAGCAGGAACGGGTAACGATGAGGCAGGTATTCGCGAATTTCTTTGATGTCCATCATTTCGAGGGGAAGCCTGTAGTAAAGATTAGGGGTGCGTCGCGACTGCGCAGCACCCCTCTACATCAAGGAGGCAGTTTATCGACTGTGCACGCTTGATATTAAAAAGGTATCAGCCATCAGATGAGCGATTATCGGCGCAGGTCACCGTCTCTACAGCCTTTTCAAGCTTTTGCAGACGTCGCGCCATATCATCGATCTTGCGCAGACGAGCTGCACTCTTGCGCCACTCGGCGGCCGGCTGCATGGCAGTACCGGACGAGTACGAACCCGGCTCGGTAATGGAATGCGTCACCATCGTCATGCCGGTGATGAAAACACCATCACAGATTTCGATATGCCCTACCAGGCCGACACCGCCGGCCAGCATGCAGTGCTTGCCGATTATGGTGCTTCCGGAGATGCCAACACACGCAGCCATCGCTGTGTGATCGCCAACCTGTACGTTGTGGGCAATCTGAATCTGGTTGTCCAGCTTCACGCCGTTGCCAATTCGCGTATCGGCCAGAGCACCGCGATCGATCGCCGTGTTAACGCCGATCTCGACGTCATCACCCAAAGTGACGCCACCGATTTGTGCAATTTTCTGCCAGACACCCTTCTCATTGGCAAAGCCGAAACCTTCACCGCCCAGCACCGCGCCCGACTGAATGACCACACGTTTGCCGATGCGCACATCGTGATAAAGCGTTACCCGCGGAGCCAGCCAGCCACCTTCACCGATTTCGCAACGAGCACCGATGAAGCTGTGCGCACCAATGGTGACATCGGCTGCAATACGGGCACCGCTCTCGATAACGACGAAAGCGCCAATACTGGCGGCAGAATCAACCTGAGCATCGTCGGCAATCACTGCCGTCGGATGAACGCCCGCCACGCTTTTGGGCTTGGGGTCAAAAAAGTGCGAAATGCGCGCATAGGCCAGGTAAGGATCCGGGACCAATAGCGCATCTCCGGTGTAGCTGTCGGCATCTGCAGGCTTGAGCAGCACGGCAGCAGCCTGGGCATCGACCAGAAATTTACGGTATTGAGATTTTGCCAGGAAACTGATTTGACCAGGGCCGGCCTCTTGTAAAGCAGCCAGCCCGGTGATGTCCTTGTCCTTGTCGCCACGTAGCGTAGCGCCAAGGAACTCGGCCAATTGGCCGAGCTTGATGGTTATGCTCATGGTTACTTCAGCTGGTTCATGCGCTCGATGACCTGGCGAGTCACGTCATACTGTGGCTTGACGTCGATCACCGCACCGCGCTCGAAAACCAGGTCGAAACCACCTTTCTTGATGACTTCTTCAACAGCCTGATCCAGTTTTGGCTTCAACTGCTTGAGCATTTCACGGTCAGCAACGGCCTTGGCTTCGTTCAGTTCCTTGGACTGGAACTGGAAGTCACGAGCCTTTTGCTTGAATTCAAGCTCCAGACGCTCGCGCTCAGGCTGAGCCATCTTGTCGCCGCCGCTGACCAGACGGTCCTGAATACCCTTGGCGCTGCTTTCCAGGCTCTTCAGCTTGGTCAGTTGCGGACCGAATTTTTTCTCGGCATCAACAGCGTATTTCTTGGCAGCATCAGATTCCAGCAAGGCCATCTGATAGTTCAGTACGGCAATTTTCATGTCGGCAAATGCAGGGCTTGCGACCAGAACGGTTGCCAGCAGTACCAATTGAGTCAACTTACGCACAATACAACTCCTACAAAATTCGTTGCGTTATCAAAGATCAGACGCTTAGAAAGTCTGACCCAGGGAGAATTGGAAGACCTGAGTTTCTGCTTCGTCGTCCGGCTTCTTGATCGGCATCGCCAAGGCGAAGCTCAGAGGGCCGAGCGCAGTGATCCAGGTGACACCGATACCCACAGAGCTGGCCATGCCGGAAAGGTCGATGTTGTTGCATTCGACGTTTTTGCCACTGGCTGTCTTCCTGCTGGAATCGCAGTTTGTATCAAATACGTTGCCGACATCCCAGAACACGGAGGTGCGCAGGGAACGCTGGTCCTTGACGAATGGCAGCGGGAACATGACTTCTACGCCACCCTGCACCAGAGCATTACCACCGAACGGCAGTGGATCCTGGTCCGGATCGGCCAACGTACCGGGTTTGGAACCATTACTAGGCGTGCTGCGCGGACCGAGCGTGCTGTCCTTGAAGCCACGAACCGAGTTGAAACCACCGGCATAGTAGTTCTCGTAGAACGGCAGACCCGAGGTCGAACCGTAGCCGTCGCCATAACCCAGCTCTGTGTGCAGACGCAGAGTGTAGTTATCGGTGATCGGGTGGAAGTACTGCGCACGGTAATCCAGCTTGAAGAACGACAGGTCGCTGCCCGGTAAGGTAGATTCGAACACCAGGCTTTGCGAGTGACCACGGGTCGCCAGCACGCCTTTGTTTAGAGTCGATTCAGACCAGCCGACCGAGCCCTTGAAGTTCAGGTACTTGTCGCCTTCTTTTTCAACAAAGTCGAAGATCTCGTCAACGGTGTACTTGCCGGTCTTGATCTCATCCTGCTGCACGGTCAGGCCGTAGGTCAGGCGCGAGGTTTCGCTGATCGGGTAGCCAAGGTTGATACCGGCACCCAGGCTGTCTACCGCGTAGCTTGCAACATCAACGTCGAGGTCATCGTAGTTGGTGGTGCGGTAGAAGGCGCTGTAACCCAGGCTGACACCGTCCGGCGTATAGTACGGATCGACGTAGCTGAAGTTGTAACGGCTCTGATATTCGCTGCGGGTCAGGCCAATGCTGACCTTGTTACCGGTACCGAGGAAGTTGTTCTGGCTGATCGAACCACCGAGGATCAGACCGGCGCTTTGCGCGAAGCCGACGCTGGCGGTGATCGAGCCGGACGCCTGCTCTTCAACCGCGTAGTTCACGTCAACCTGATCGTCGGTGCCCGGAACAGGCGGCGTCTCGACGTTGACTTCCTTGAAGAAGCCCAGACGATCCAGACGTGTTTTCGACTGGTCGATCAGGTAGGTCGAAGCCCAGCCGCCTTCCATCTGACGCATTTCGCGACGCAGCACTTCATCTTCCGACTTGGTGTTACCGCGGTAGTTGATGCGGTTGACGTAGGCACGCTTGCCAGGATCGACCACGAAGGTGATGTCGACCGTGTGGTCTTCGTTGTTCGGGGTCGGCACGCCGTTGACGTTGGCGAAGGTGTAGCCTTCGTTACCCAGACGACGGGTGATCAGTTCGGACGTGGTAGTCATGACCTTACGCGAGAACACCTGACCCGGCTGTACCAGCAGCAGAGACTTGACCTGGTCTTCAGGAACCTTCAGATCACCGCTGAGCTTGACCGACTTGACGCTGTATTTCTCGCCTTCGTTGATATTGACCGTGATGTACACGTTCTTCTTGTCCGGCGTGATCGAGACCTGGGTCGAGGCGATATCCATGTTGATATAGCCGCGATCGAGGTAGTACGAACGCAGACGCTCAAGGTCACCCGACAGCTTTTCACGGGCGTACTTGTCATCATTCTTGAAGAACGACAGCCAGTTGCTGGTCTTGAGCTCGAACAGGTCGGTCAGGTCTTCGTCGGAGAAGACCGTGTTGCCCACCACGTTGATATGCTGAATGGAGGCAACGGTGCCTTCATTGATGTTGATTTTCAGGCCTACGCGGTTGCGCGGCTGTGGAACGACCTCGGCGTCAACCTCGGCAGAGTAACGGCCTTGGGCAACGTATTGGCGTTGCAGCTCGTTACGCACACCTTCAAGGGTTGCACGCTGGAAAATTTCACCCTCGGCCAGACCGGACTGTTTCAGCCCCTTCATCAGGTCTTCGGTGGAGATGGCCTTGTTGCCTTCGATTTCGATACTTGCAACCGAAGGACGCTCGACGACGTTGATGACGAGTACGTTGCCATCGCGACCCAGCTGGATATCTTGAAAGAAACCGGTTTTGAACAGCGAACGGGTAGCATCGACCAAACGACCATCGTCCGCCTGCTCGCCTACGTTCAGCGGCAACGCGCCAAAGACACTGCCGGCGGATACCCGCTGGAGGCCATTGACACGAATATCGGAGATGGTGAAGGACTCGGCGTGAACTTCAGCGATCATCAGTGCGGAAAGAACCGCAGTTAGCAGCAGACGTTTCATGAAGTCCTTTCTTATTCCAACTGGCAATAAACAAACTGCCGCAAAATGCGGCAGATTCGCAACTCGGCAAAGCGTTACAGTCGGCCCAGATCGTTGACCAGCGCGAGCAACATTACGCCCACTACCAGACTGATACCGATCTGCGCCCCCCAACCTTGAACCTTTTCCGAAAGGGGACGACCACGCGCCCACTCGATCAGATAAAACAGCAAATGCCCCCCGTCCAGGACGGGAATGGGCAGCAAATTCAGAACACCCAGGCTAATACTCAGATAAGCGAGGAAGTTCAGAAAATCTCCGATGCCCGACTGGGCCGAAGCGCCCGCCACTTTAGCAATGGTTATCGGTCCACTCAAGTTTTTTACCGAGAGCTCGCCGAACAACATTTTCTTCAGTGAGTCCAGGGTCAGCACGCTCATGTTCCACGTGCGCTTTATCCCCTCGCCCATCGCGGCGAAAGGACCGTAGCTGACCTCGCGCAGCATTTCCGGTGGCCAATCGACAGCTTTAACGCCAGCCCCCAGATAACCTGCGGCCGCCTTGCCTTCGCCTTTCGCGGCGAGGGTTACAGGGACGTCCATTTGTACACCGTCACGCTCGATGCGCAGCGATACTTTTGCTTCAGGGCGCTCGCGTACCCGGTCAACAACCTGCTGCCACTCATTGAGCGGCTGACCGTCCATCGAAATCAGGCGATCTCCGGTTTTAAGCCCGGCACTCTGCGCCGGACCTTTCGGGTCGATCTCTGCCAGCACCGGCAGCAAGGCCGGGCGCCACGGACGAATACCCAGCGACTTGATCGGATCAGGCTCTTCAGCCCCCCGGAGCCAGTCATTGAGCACCAGTTCACGAGACGTGTCGCCCGTCGAACCCTGATCCCTGAGCTTCAAAGCGATGGTGCCGCTCTCACCCAGACGGCGGACCAGTTGCAGATTGACCCCCGCCCAGCCCGACGTCGGCTCGCCATCGACTGCGACGATTTCCTGCCCGGCAGTCAGACCCGCCTGCTGAGCGATGCTTCCGGACTCCACGGCACCGATAACCGGACGAACCTGCTCGCTGCCCATCATCGCCAGCACCCAGAAAAACGCGATGGCCAACAGGAAATTGGCTGTCGGGCCTGCGATCACGATTGCGATACGCTGCCCGACGGTCTTGCGGTTGAACGACTGATCGGCAAGCTCGGGCGGGACATTGCCTTCGCGCTCGTCGAGCATTTTGACATAGCCACCCAGCGGAATTGCAGCGACCACGTACTCGGTACCCTGACGATCACTCCAACGCAGAAGAGGCGTGCCGAAGCCCACCGAAAAACGCAGCACCTTGACGCCGCAACGCCTGGCCACCCAGAAGTGGCCGAATTCGTGGAAGGTCACCAGCACGCCCAACGCAATCAGGGTGCCGAGAATCATGTATAAAGCGCTCATCAGCCTTCTCCGGGTACCGACTGGTCGGCCAGCGTGTTAATCATCGCAGACTTCAAAGCCTGCCGTTGACGCACCACATCGACCCTTTCATTCAAATCCTGACGGGTCATCAGATCGCTATCGCGCGTTTCTTTCAAGCCATTGGCCCGCGAGCAAACGCGCCTTTGCATCCGCGGCAAACACCGCGTCGAGCCCTTCGACCGCAGTCACAGGCTCATGATTCAGAACCTCCTCGATAATACCGGCGATTTCCAGGTAACGGATACGCCCATCGAGGAATGCAGCGACAGCCACTTCATTGGCTGCGTTAAGCATGGCAGGCGCACTGCCTCCAGCCTCTGCCGCATGACGCGCTAGCCGCAGGCAGGGGAAACGCTCCTCGTCCGGCTTTTGAAAATCAAGCTGGCCGATACGGAACAGATCCAGAGGCGCAACGCCAGAGTCTACACGTGCAGGCCAGGCCAATGCATTGGCGATGGGCGTGCGCATGTCGGGATTGCCCAATTGAGCCAGTACAGAGCCATCAACATAATCGACCAGCGAGTGGATCACGCTCTGTGGATGGATGACCACCTCGACCTGATCCGGACGTGCATCGAACAACCAGCAGGCTTCGATCAGCTCGAGCCCCTTGTTCATCATGGTCGCCGAATCAACGGAAATCTTGCGCCCCATCGACCAGACAGGATGCGCGCAGGCCTGTTCGGGCGTTACATTCTGCAACTGTTCGAGCGGGGTTTCGCGGAAAGGCCCGCCCGAGGCCGTCAACATGATCCGCCTGACACCCACAGCACCAAGCCCGCGAGCAAAATCGCCAGGCAGGCACTGGAAAATCGCATTGTGCTCACTGTCGATGGGCAGCAGCACTGCGCCGCTCTGCCGAACAGCCTGCATAAACAGGTCGCCGGACATGACCAGCGCTTCCTTGTTGGCCAGCAAGACCTTCTTGCCCGCCTCGACCGCAGCCAGTGTTGGGCGCAGACCGGCAGCGCCGACAATGGCGGCCATGACAGCGTCCACGCGCGGGTGCGCAGCCACTTCACACAGACCGCCCTCGCCCACCAGAACCCGGGTGTCGAGCCCGGCCGCAGCAAGGTCGTCCTGCAATTTACGGGCGACGACCTGATCGGGAACCACGGCGTATTGCGGGGTATGCCGGACGCACAGGGCCAGCAACTCATCGAGACGACTGAAGCCCGTAAGCGCGAACACCTGATAAAGCGAAGGATGACGTGCGACGACATCCAGAGTGCTCAGACCGATAGAGCCTGTTGCACCCAGAATGGTGATGTGTTGCGGCCCACTCACATGACACCCCAGTCGGCGGCCCAGAGCAGAACCGCAAATACCGGAATGGCCGCAGTAAGGCTGTCGATACGGTCCAGCACACCGCCGTGTCCAGGCAGCAGGTTGCTGCTGTCCTTGACCCCTGACTGGCGCTTGAACATGCTTTCAGTCAGGTCGCCAATTACGGAGATGAACACAATCACAGCAGCGCCAAGAAGCCCGGCGATGAACTGAGCAACCGTCCAGTCACGAGAAACGCCCACAGCGGCCGTGATGCCCAGACTGACCGCAAGACCGCCGTATACGCCTTCCCAGCTCTTGCCCGGACTTACCTTGGGGGCCAGTTTGCGCTTGCCGAACGCCTTGCCGGAGAAATAGGCGCCAATGTCGGCAGCCCAGACCAGCACCATCACTGACAGAATCAGCCAGTTACCCAGCGGCCACTGCTTGATCAGCACCAACCCCTGCCAGGCAGGCAGCAGAATCAAAAGACCGATCACCAGCTTGCAGGCCGCGCTTGCCCAGTGGCTACTGGAGTCCGGATAAGTAAGAACCAGAAAGGTCGCCACGCCCCACCAGATGACTGCAGCGACGAGCACCCAGGGCTCCAACCCTGGCAGCAGGTACATGAGAAATAGCAGAATTGCGACCACAGCCGCATAACCGATGCGCATCGACTGCGCAGCAAAACCTGCGAGCCGCGCCCATTCCCAGGCACCCAACACGACAACAACCCCGATGAACAGGGCGAAGTACATGCCGGTCAGCAGAAAAAAACCACACAAGGCGATCGGCAACAGAATGAGTGCCGTGATGATCCGTTGTTTCAGCATTAAGCCCGGGCTCCAGCTTCTACCTGTTCGCTGGTTTTACCGAAGCGACGTTGGCGAGAAGCGAAATCTGCCAGCGCGGCGCGCATGGCATCGTGTTTGAAGTCCGGCCAGAACAGGTCGGAGAAGTACAGCTCGGCATAGGCCAGCTGCCAAAGCAGGAAGTTACTGATACGGTGCTCGCCACCGGTGCGAATGCACAGGTCCGGCAACGGCAGATCGCCCGTTGCCAGACAGGTCTGCAGCAGCTCGGGGGTTATATCCTCCGGTTGCAGATGCCCGGCCTGAACCTCGCGCGCCAGCCG
The DNA here is from genome assembly GCF_032587815.1 of Pseudomonas syringae group sp. 26L6. NCBI lineage: Bacteria > Pseudomonadati > Pseudomonadota > Gammaproteobacteria > Pseudomonadales > Pseudomonadaceae > Pseudomonas > Pseudomonas syringae group sp. 26L6. The sequence goes on along the minus strand of NZ_JAWHPJ010000053.1, from coordinate 311,242 downwards.
CTGGGCAGCCTGTGCGATGTCCCATTGCCCACCGTAGTTGGCAGCGATCTGCAGCACGAAACGGCTATTGCCGGACGTACGCACTTCCGCCTCGCGCATTGCAGCCTGCAGCTCGGGATGAAAGCGCGAGCGGTCGCCAATGATCCGCAGGCTGATGTCGTTCTCGTTCAGGCGCTTGGTTTCACGGCGTAGCGCCGTGAAGAAAAGCTCCATCAGCGCACCAACCTCTTCGGCCGGGCGCTGCCAGTTTTCACTGGAGAACGCGAACAGTGTCAGCACCTCGACCTTGGCTTCGGCACACACCTCGATAACGGCCCGCACAGCGTCGACGCCCGCCTTATGGCCAGCAACGCCTGGCAGCAGGCGCTTCTTGGCCCAGCGATTATTACCGTCCATGATAATCGCGACATGGCGCGGTACCGAAGACGGCACGGCCGGTTTTGTCTTTTCCATGAAAGCGTCCGAAACCTTAAACAGCCATCAGATCAGCTTCTTTCTGCTTGACCGCAACTTCGATTTCAGCAACGAATTTGTCAGTCAGCTTTTGCACGTCGTCCGCCGCGCGACGCTCTTCGTCTTCGCTGATTTCCTTCTCCTTGACCAGATCTTTCAACTGGCTCAGAGCGTCACGACGAATGTTGCGTACAGCAACACGAGCGTCTTCAGCGGCGTCGCGTGCCTGCTTGGTGAAGCCCTTGCGGGTTTCCTCGGTCAGAGCAGGCATGGAGATCAGCAGCAGCTCACCCAGGTTGGTCGGGTTAAAGCCCAGACCGGAGCTCTGGATAGCCTTGTCGACAGCAGCAAGCATATTACGCTCGAACGCCACGACCTGAAGAGTGCGCGAGTCCTTGACGGTCACGTTGGCAACCTGACTCAGCGGCGTATCGGCACCATAATAAGGGACCATGACACCACCCAGAATGCTCGGGTGCGCCTTGCCGGTGCGGATTCGGGTGAACGCGTGGGTCAGCGACTCCAGACTCTTCTGCATGCGGGTCTGAGCGTCTTTCTTGATTTCGTTGATCATTGTTGGGCTTCCTCGATCAGGGTCCCTTCAGCGCCACCATGGACGATATTCAGAAGGGCACCCGGCTTGTTCATGTTGAAGACGCGCAATGGCATCTTGTGATCGCGACACAGGCAGATTGCGGTCAGATCCATCACGCCCAACTTGCGATCCAGCACTTCATCGTAAGTCAGATGATCGAACTTCTCGGCATTCGGGTCCTTGAACGGATCTGCGGTATACACGCCATCCACCTTGGTGGCCTTGAGCACTACATCGGCGTCGATCTCGATCGCGCGCAGGCAGGCAGCCGAATCGGTCGTAAAGAACGGATTACCCGTACCCGCAGCAAAAATCACCACTTCCTTGGCGCTGAGATGGCGCATGGCCTTGCGGCGATCATAATGATCGGTCACACCCAGCATGGAAATGGCCGACATCACGATGGCCGTGATATTAGCGCGCTCCAGTGCATCGCGCATTGCCAGGGCGTTCATCACAGTGGCCAGCATGCCCATGTGGTCGCCTGTTACCCGATCCATACCCGCAGCACTCAAGGCTGCGCCACGGAAAAGGTTACCGCCGCCGATCACCAGACCGACCTGAACACCGATACCGACCAGCTGGCCGACTTCCAGCGCCATACGGTCCAGCACCTTGGGGTCAATGCCGAACTCTTCCGAGCCCATGAGGGCCTCACCGCTGAGCTTGAGTAGAATGCGTTTATAGCGAGCCTGATAACCACTGCCCTGCTGAGCCATTGCGAATCTCTCCTGCGGCGTTTTCTGAAAAAAATCTGTGCTGGCTATTTCAAGCCTGCGCTTACTTTAGCTTGACGCTCTGCGAGCGTCGGGAGAATGCAGCCTTGTGAGCACAATCTCCAAGGAAAATTTCCTTTTCTCTTTCGACAAAGAGGCCGCACGCGTGAGCGGGCAGCCTCTTTGGGGCGACAGTTGAAAAACCGTCTTACTGCTTGGCAGCAGCCAGCTGTGCAGCCACTTCGTCAGCGAAGTTATCAACTGGCTTCTCGATGCCGTCGCCTACTTTGAAGTAGGTGAAGGAAACGATTTCAGCGCCGGCTTTCTTGGCCAGATCACCGACCTTGACTTCCGGGTTCTTGACGAAGGCTTGCTCGACCAGGCTGGCTTCTGCCAGGAACTTGGTGATACGACCGCCAACCATTTTCTCAACGATGTCAGCCGGCTTGCCTTTGATCTTGTCTTCGTTCAGTTGCAGGAAGACGTTTTTCTCGCGCTCGATCGCTTCAGCAGACACTTCCGAAGGGAACAGGAACTCGGGGTTGCTTGCGGCTACGTGCATGGCGATATCTTTGGCCAGCTCGACGTCGCCACCCTTGAGGGTAACAACTACGCCGATCTTGTTGCCGTGCAGGTAAGTACCTACAACATCACCTTCGATACGCTTCAGGCGACGGATGTTGACGTTTTCGCCAACCTTGCCGACCAGTACCAGACGTGCAGCTTCCTGAGCTTCGATCAACGGAGCGGCATCAGTCATCTTCTCAGCGAAGGCTTTTTCGACGCTTGCAGCAACGAAAGCCTTGAAGTCGTCTTGCAGGGCCAGGAAGTCGGTCTGCGAGTTGACTTCGATGATGACAGCGGCTTTACCGTCGTCCTTGATGGCGATAGCGCCTTCAGCAGCAACGTTGCCTGCTTTCTTGGCGGCCTTGATCGCGCCGGAAGCACGCATATCGTCGATTGCTTTTTCGATGTCGCCGCCAGCCTTGGTCAAGGCCTTTTTGCAGTCCATCATGCCTTCGCCGGTACGCTCGCGCAGTTCTTTGACCAACGCTGCAGTAATCTCTGCCATTTCAAAATCCTCTTGGATAGGTCTTCAACCATTCCACCCGGCTCGCCGGGCGTGCAATTCTTGAAAAATCAGGGTGGCAGCAACACATGACAGCAAGGTCATGGCTACAGACCGACAAATCATTTCCTAGGTGGCAAAAAGGGGGCTAAGCCCCCTTTTCGCGTACTGAGTAAACGCCAGGCGTTTGTACTCAGCCTTCTACAGCAGCTGCAGCTGGAGCTTCTTCGACGAATACGTCGGTGCCGCCAGCAACATTGTTACGACCACGGATAACAGCGTCAGCCATCGAACCCATGTACAGCTGGATGGCGCGAATGGCGTCATCGTTGCCCGGGATGATGTAGTCAACGCCTTCCGGGCTGCTGTTGGTATCGACAACGCCGATAACCGGGATGCCCAGCTTGTTGGCTTCGGTGATCGCGATGCGCTCGTGATCAACGTCGATAACGAACAGTGCGTCTGGCAGACCGCCCATGTCCTTGATACCACCCAGGCTGCGATCCAGTTTTTCCAGATCACGGGTGCGCATCAGGGCTTCTTTCTTGGTCAGCTTGGCGAAAGTACCGTCTTCGGACTGTACTTCCAGCTCGCGCAGACGTTTGATCGACTGACGGATGGTCTTGAAGTTGGTCAGCATGCCACCCAACCAGCGATGGTCGACGTACGGCGAACCGCAACGTGCTGCTTCTTCAGCAACGATTTTGCCAGCGGAACGCTTGGTGCCGACGAACAGAATCTTGTTTTTGCCCGAAGCCAGGCGCTCAACGAAAGTCAGAGCTTCGTTGAACATAGGCAGGGTTTTTTCAAGGTTGATGATGTGAATCTTGTTACGCGCGCCGAAAATGTACTTACCCATTTTCGGGTTCCAGTAACGGGTTTGGTGACCGAAGTGCACACCGGCCTTCAGCATATCGCGCATATTGACTTGGGACATGATAGTTCCTTGATAAGTCGGGTTAGGCCTCCACGTATCCCAATGACCAACCAATGGCATCTGCCAAGGGCACCCAGGTCATCGTGTCGACACGTGTGTGGGTTTGTGCTTCAAGGACGGACCTTGGAAAGCGGCGCATTTTATATCACAAAAGGGAAGAGAACGGAACTCCCATCAAGTTCTTGTTTTGCGGTGCTTTTAAAGCCGCATCCGCTGCCTATAGAAGGAAGCGATGATTACCCGGCACCGGCGGTCTGATAGAATTGCGCCTTTGCGCACCAACCGCGTGCCAGCCACGCCGAGAGATTCTGTATGACCATCACCCTCAAAACCCCGGAAGACATCGAAAAGATGCGCATCGCCGGTCGCCTGGCCGCCGATGTTCTGGAAATGATAGCGCCTCACGTAAAGCCCGGTGTAACCACGGAAGAGCTGGACCGCCTCTGCCACGATTACATCGTCAACGAGCAACAGGCGATCCCTGCCCCGCTGAACTACAAAGGCTTCCCCAAGTCGATCTGCACCTCGATCAATCAGGTAGTCTGCCACGGCATCCCGAGCGACAAGAAGCTGAAGAACGGCGACTCGCTCAACATTGACGTTACCGTCATAAAGGACGGGTACCACGGGGACACCAGCAGGATGTTCCATGTCGGCACCGTTCCGGTATGGGCCGAGCGTCTGTCGAAAGTAACTCAAGAGTGTCTGTATAAGGCTATCGAAATCGTCAAACCCGGCACTCGCCTGGGCGACATCGGCGCCGTTATTCAGAAACACGCTGAAAAGAATGGTTTCTCTGTGGTTCGGGAGTTCTGTGGTCACGGCATCGGCAAGGTGTTTCATGAAGAGCCGCAGGTCATGCACTTCGGCGAGGCTGGAACCGGTATCGAACTGCAGGAAGGCATGACCTTCACCATTGAGCCGATGATCAACCAGGGACGCCCTGAAACCAAGATCCTTGGCGATGGCTGGACGGCGATCACCAAGGACCGCAAGCTCTCGGCGCAATGGGAGCACACGCTGCTGGTAACCGCTGACGGTTACGAAATCTTCACTTTACGCAGCGACGACACTATTGCACAAAAAGCCCCCTGACCGGAGGCTGCACGACTGAACACCCGACCCGACATGAGGAATACTGCTCCATGCCGCAAGTAGATCCAGACTTGTTCGATCGTGGCCAGTTCCAGGCCGAACTGGCCTTGAAAGCCAGCCCCATCGCTGCGTTCAAGAAGGCTATCCGCAGGGCGAAAGACGTCCTTGATGATCGCTTCAGGTCAGGGCGCGACATTCGGCGACTGATAGAAGACCGGGCATGGTTTGTAGATAACATCCTGCAGAAGGCCTGGGATCAGTTCGAATGGAGCGAAGATGCCGATATCGCCCTGCTTGCAGTGGGCGGCTACGGGCGCGGCGAGCTGCATCCGTACTCGGACATTGACCTGCTGATCCTGCTGGACAGTGATGACCACGAAATTTTTCGCGAACCTATCGAGCGGTTTCTGACGCTGCTCTGGGACATCGGTCTGGAGGTCGGGCAAAGCGTGCGCTCTGTCAATGAATGTGCACAGGAAGGCCTGGCCGACCTGACTGTCATCACCAACCTGATGGAAAGCCGCACCATCGCAGGTCCCGAGCATCTGCGCCAACGCATGCTGGAAGTCACCAGTACGCAGCATATGTGGCCGAGCAAGGAGTTCTTTCTTGCCAAGCACGCCGAACAGAAAAAGCGTCATCACAAGTACAACGATACCGAATACAACCTGGAACCCAACGTCAAGGGCTCGCCCGGCGGCCTGCGCGACATTCAGACCATTCTGTGGGTTGCGCGACGCCAGTACGGCACGTTGAATCTGCATGCACTGGCAGGCGAAGGCTTCCTGCTGGGCAGTGAAAACGCCCTGCTGGCCTCCTCCCAGGAGTTTCTCTGGAAAGTGCGCTATGCGCTGCACATGCTGGCCGGACGATCAGAAGATCGGCTTCTGTTCGATTATCAGGTCCGCATCGCAGGCTTGCTGGGCTATGAAGACAGTGACGCCAAGCTCGCCATCGAGCGCTTCATGCAGAAGTATTACCGCGTGGTCATGAGCATCGCCGAACTCAGCGATCTGATCATCCAGCATTTCGAAGAAGTGATTCTTTCCGACGACAGCGGCACAGCGCAGCCGATCAATTCGCGCTTCCAGCTGCACGACGGCTATATAGAAGCCACCAACCCGAACGTTTTCAAGCGCACCCCGTTTGCCATGATCGAGATTTTCGTGCTCATGGCCCAACATCCCGAGATAAAGGGCGTGCGCGCCGACACCATTCGTTTGCTGCGTGAACACCGGCACCTGATCAACGATGATTTCCGTAACGATATCCGTAACACCAGCCTGTTCATAGAGCTGTTCAAGTGCGAGACAGGCATTCATCGCAACCTGCGCCGGATGAACCGCTATGGCATTCTCGGGCTGTATCTGCCGGAATTCGGCCACATCGTCGGGCAGATGCAGCATGACCTGTTCCACATCTATACCGTCGATGCGCACACGCTGAATCTGATCAAGCACCTGCGCAAGCTGCAATACACAGAAGTGTCCGAAAAATTTCCGCTGGCAAGCAAAATAATGGCTCGACTGCCAAAGCCGGAGCTGATCTACCTGGCCGGGCTGTACCACGACATTGGCAAGGGCCGTGGCGGCGATCACTCGGAGCTGGGCGCAATAGATGCACAGGCGTTCGGTACGCGCCATCATCTGCCTGACTGGGACACCCGTCTTATTGTCTGGCTGGTGAGCAACCATCTGGTCATGTCGACCACCGCACAGCGCAAGGACCTTTCAGATCCCCAGGTCATCCACGATTTCGCCCAGTTCGTCGGCGACGAAGTGCACCTGGACTATCTGTATGTGCTGACCGTTGCCGACATCAACGCAACCAACCCGACCCTCTGGAATTCGTGGCGCGCCAGCCTGCTGCGCCAGTTGTACACCGAAACCAAACGCGCCTTGCGCCGCGGCCTGGAAAACCCGGTTGATCGCGAGGAGCAGATTCGTCGCACCCAGACTGCAGCGCTGGACATCCTGGTACGCAACGGCACCGACCCTGACGATGTCGAGCAACTCTGGTCAGCGCTGGGAGACGATTATTTCCTGCGTCACACCGCTGGCGATGTTGCCTGGCACAGCGATGCCATCCTGCAGCAGCCAGCCGACGGCGGCCCGCTGGTGCTGATCAAGGAAACCACTCAGCGGGAATTTGAGGGCGGGACGCAAATATTCATTTACGCCCCTGACCAGCATGATTTCTTCGCTGTGACCGTGGCGGCGATGGACCAGTTGAACCTGAACATTCATGACGCGCGCATTATCACGTCCAGCAGCAAATTCACACTCGACACCTATATCGTCCTCGATAACGAAGGCGGTTCGATCGGCGACAACCCGGAACGCGTTCAGGAAATCCGCAACGGCCTGACCGAAGCGCTGCGCAACCCGGATGATTACCCGACGATCATCAAGCGCCGCGTGCCTCGTCAGCTCAAGCACTTTGCGTTCGCACCGCAAGTCACCATTCACAACGACGCCCAGCGCCCTGTGACGGTACTTGAACTGCTGGCACCTGACCGCCCCGGCCTGCTGGCGCGCATTGGCAAGATATTCCTGGAGTTCGATCTGTCGTTGCAGAATGCCAAGATTGCGACCCTGGGCGAACGCGTGGAAGACGTGTTCTTCATCACCGACGCGAATAATCATCCGCTGTCCGACCCACAGCTGTGCAGCCAGCTGCAGGACGCAATCGTCAAGCAACTGAGCGTCAACTCAGAGCCCGGCCATGATTTGCGAATCAGCATATGAGCACTCGGCCAAACGAATCGACTCAACGCAGTCCATTGAGGAACACTCCCCATGAATAACGCCATGCAACTGCTTCAGCCTTACCCTTTTGAGAAGCTGCGCGCCTTGCTGGCCGGCGTAACGCCCAACCCGGAAAAGCGCCCTGTTGCATTGTCGATTGGTGAGCCGAAACACCGCTCACCCGATTTCGTCGCCAAGACACTCGCAGACAACCTCGATCAGATGGCGGTTTACCCGACCACGCTGGGTATCCCGGCGCTGCGCGAAGCCATTGCCGGCTGGTGCAACCGTCGATTCGGCGTACCACAGGGCTGGATTGATCCGGCGCGCAATGTATTGCCGGTCAATGGCACACGCGAAGCGCTGTTCGCCTTCACCCAGACAGTAGTCAATCGTAGCGATGACGGCCTGGTGATCAGCCCGAACCCGTTTTATCAGATCTATGAAGGTGCCGCCTTTCTGGCCGGAGCCCAGCCTCACTATCTGCCATGCCTGAGCGACAACGGTTTCAATCCCGATTTCAACGCAGTCAGCGCGGACACCTGGAAGCGCTGCCAGATCCTGTTCTTGTGCTCGCCGGGTAACCCGACCGGAGCACTGATTCCTGTTGAAACCCTGAAAAAACTCATCGCCCTGGCCGACGAACATGACTTTGTCATTGCTGCGGACGAATGCTACAGCGAGCTGTACTTCGATGAGCAGGCTCCACCACCTGGCTTGCTCAGCGCCTGTGTCGAGCTGGGTCGCCAGGATTTCAAGCGTTGCGTGGTGTTCCACAGCCTGTCAAAGCGCTCCAACCTGCCGGGCCTGCGTTCAGGTTTTGTGGCAGGTGATGCCGACATTCTCAAGGCCTTCCTGCTGTATCGCACGTATCACGGCTGCGCCATGCCGGTACAGACTCAGCTGGCGAGCATTGCTGCCTGGAATGACGAGGAGCACGTACGCGCGAACCGTGACTTGTACCGTGAAAAATTCGATGCTGTGCTCGACATCCTCGCGCCAGTGCTCGACGTCCAGCGCCCGGACGGGGGGTTTTACCTGTGGCCGAATGTAGGCACCGATGATGCTGCATTTTGCCGAGACCTGTTCATCGATCAGCATGTGACTGCAGTACCGGGTTCGTACCTTTCCCGCGAGGTGGATGGCGTCAACCCGGGTGCCGGCCGGGTTCGCCTGGCGCTCGTTGCACCTCTGGCCGAGTGCGTCGAAGCCGCCGAACGTATCCGCGCATTCCTGAGCAAATAAACAGCGAAACTTCAGGAAGACAGCCCCGCCGCCTTTGATGTGTGGCGGGGGTAATTAGTTACCACCTGCTACACCTTGCACAAACGTACCTTCAACCTTCATTTTCCAGCCTTCCTGAAAGGAAGCGAACTACGATGAAGGTCGATCACATGTCCGCCCCCACCACAAAGAGCCTGAAGCTGCCTGCATCCTGCGCCATGCGCAGCGCAACGAATCATCAGGCCTCGTACGAAACCGCCATTCGCGAAAACCCCGCCAACGCAGCAATCACTCCTGCCTACGAATCAGGAGCACGCCATGGCTGCGAAGAATCAACGCACATGGCGCGTCTTCTGGTTTCGTTCAGCAAATACTGGGCACGTGGGCGGACCCTGAAAATGCTTTTTCAGAAAGACCCTCCTGCCATTCTGACAACCCCCGTTGTCGAAGCTGCAAAGAAATGGCTGCCTCACATAAATCTGAAATTCGAGTTTGTGACAGGCGGGGCCAGCGATATCCGAATCGGTTTCAACGAGCATCTGAACTGGAGCGCCATAGGGACTGATGCCCTGTTGGCCGAGCAGAATGAAGCCACCATGGAATTCAACGTCAAGGAGCTGTTCACGGCAGACCTGAAACCCATGCCGGACTTGACGCGCATCGTGCTCCATGAATTCGGGCACGCCTTGGGAGCAGTTCACGAGCACCAGCATCCTCAGGCAAACATCCCCTGGAACGAACCGCTTCTACGCCCCCTGCTTTTACAATCCGGATTGACTGACGAAGAAATCAATACCAATTTTTTCGACAAGTACGAAGCTGCTGATTTCTACCATTCGGCTTACGACCGTGATTCCGTCATGCATTACGACATTCCCAACGGCCTGACCCTTGGCGACTTCGAAATCATCAACACTGGTAAAACGCTCAGCCCTAACGACATCAAAGTGATGGGTTCCATATACGGGGACCGGAAAAACTCAAAGTTCGAGGCGAACTGACAAGGCATCGTAAAGAAAATACTGATCGTCAGGCAGTAATGCGCAAGCAGTGCCTGCAATGCGCTGGCCGCTACCCTGCCGAATTAGCCAGCAACCGCATTTGAGAGATCGCGCCACGTACTTCACCCGTGTGGCGCGAGGGCTTTAGAGCGCTACCGGTCACTGTCGTGTTCGCAGTTTTTCCGCAACCCACCCGACCGCCCAGCTTACCGGGTCATGGGACTGCATGGGCAGCAACGGTTTTCCTTCACGTGCGGCCAGCCTGCCTTGCGTCTCAGCCTCACCATGAATCCAGATCGTACTTTGCTTGAATCCCTCGGCACGTTGACGTTCCCTGTAATAACGTTGCCGGACAAGCGCTTCTTGACGCTTCTTCTCTTGTTCAGACATAACGCACCCAGCCTTTAAATGGAAAGCAATAATTGCCCGCCCGGGCTTGCCACTCAAGCGTGGAAGGGTGAAGTTTTCTTAATGACAGTTAGGGTTATTATCTAGTTTTTGTTCAGTCTTTGTACCAGCGCTGTCACAACACGATGCGGTCTGACGTGGCATAATACCCGGCTAAATTGCGAGGAGAGAAAGTGGGGAGTATCGAGCAAGATCAGCCACCCCACCCCAAAACGATGACTTACACTCTATTTGGCATCAAAGCCTGCGACACCATGAAGAAGGCCCGCACCTGGCTCGACGATAATTCCGTGAGCTACGATTTTCATGACTACAAGACACAGGGCATCGACCGGGGACACCTCGCGCAGTGGTGCAATGAACACGGCTGGCAGGTCGTGCTGAACCGCGCAGGCACCACCTTTCGCAAGCTCGATGACGGACAAAAGGCCGATCTCGATCAGGCGAAAGCCATAGAACTGATGCTCGCGCAGCCGTCCATGATCAAGCGTCCGGTGCTTGATCTGGGCAATAAAACCCTGATCGGCTTCAAGCCCGACCTGTATGCAGCGGCTTTACAGTAAGCCAGAGCGCTACTGAAAGCCCCTTGATAAAGCCAAGAGGTATTTACATGTCCACTACCCTGTTCAGCCTGGCCTTCGGCGTCGGCACTCAAAATCGTCAAGGCTCATGGCTCGAAGTATTTTACGCTCAGCCGCTGATCAATCCTTCCGTAGAACTGGTCGCGGCCATCGCGCCTGTTCTGGGTTACACCAACGGCAATCAGGCAATCACCTTCAATGTAGACCTGGCATACAAGCTGGCCGAGGCGGTCAAATCCGTGGACGCGACCCAGGCCGCGCTGCTGACTCGTCTGGCGGAAAGCCAGAAGCCGCTGGTTGCCACCCTGCTGGCTGAAGACGCAACCCTGACGTCGACTCCAGAGGCTTACCTCAAGCTGCACCTGCTGTCGCATCGCCTGGTCAAGCCACACGGCCTGAACCTGGCAGGTATCTTCCCGTTGCTGCCAAACGTAGCCTGGACCAGCCAGGGCGCGGTCGATCTCGCCGAACTGGCCGAACGTCAGCTTGAAGCGCGCCTTAAAGGCGAACTGCTGGAAGTGTTCTCGGTCGACAAATTCCCGAAAATGACTGACTACGTCGTCCCGAGTGGCGTTCGTATCGCTGACAGTGCTCGCGTACGTCTGGGCGCTTACATCGGCGAAGGCACCACCGTCATGCACGAAGGCTTCGTCAACTTCAATGGCGGCACCGAAGGCCCAGGCATGATCGAAGGCCGCGTTTCTGCAGGCGTATTCGTCGGCAAGGGCTCGGATCTGGGTGGAGGCTGCTCGACCATGGGTACGCTGTCGGGTGGCGGCAACATCATCATCAAGGTTGGCGAAGGCTGCCTGATCGGTGCCAACGCCGGCATCGGTATTCCGCTGGGCGATCGCAATACCGTGGAATCGGGTCTGTATGTGACCGCCGGCACCAAGGTCGCGCTGCTCGATGAGAACAACGAACTGGTCAAGATCGTCAAGGCACGCGAGCTGGCAGGCCAGAACGACCTGTTGTTCCGTCGCAACTCGCAGACCGGCGCAGTGGAATGCAAAACCCACAAGTCGGCCATCGAGCTGAACGAAGCACTGCACGCTCATAACTGATGCTGTGTGCGGGTTCAAGGCTGCGGCCTTGAACCCGCCTCCACATGCTGGACGAACAATGCCCCTCATTTCTCCTTGGCGTGGCGACTTCCCCGCTATCGCCGCCCTGCAACGGCAAGGCCAGACCTATCTGGACAACGCCGCCACCACGCAAAAACCCCAGGCGCTGATCGATGCCCTGACTCATTACTACGTCAACGGTGCGGCCAACGTGCATCGTGCCCAGCATCTGCCGGGCGCACACGCCACCCAGGCGTTTGAAGCCAGCCGTGGCAAGGCCGCGCACTGGCTGAATGCCGGCGAGAGCGGACAAATCATCTTTACCCACGGGGCCACTTCTGCGCTCAACCTGCTGGCCTATGGGTTGGAGCATAGTTTCACTGCGGGCGACGAGATCGCCATTAGCGCACTGGAACATCACGCCAACCTGCTGCCGTGGCAGCAACTGGCTCAGCGCCGCGGCCTGAAACTGGTGATACTGCCGCTCGATCCCGATGGTGTAATCGACTGCCATGCTGCGGCCAGTCTGATCGGCCCTCGCACGCGTCTGCTCGCAGTCAGTCAGTTGTCCAACGTGCTCGGCACCTGGCAGCCGCTCGCCCGCCTTATCGCACTGGCGAAAGCGCAAGGTGCGCTCACGGTCGTGGACGGATCACAAGGTGTGGTGCATGGACGCCACGATGTACAGGCACTGGGCTGCGACTTTTATGTGTTTTCCAGCCACAAGCTTTATGGTCCGGAAGGGCTAGGTGTGCTGTACGGACGCAACGACGCGCTACCGAACCTGACGCACTGGCAGTTCGGCGGCGAGATGGTGCTGACCGCCGATTATCAACACGCGAAATTTCGCCCGGCACCGCTGGGCTTTGAAGCGGGCACCCCGCCCATCGCCAGCGTGATCGGTCTGGGCGCTACGCTGGCTTACCTGGAAAGCCTTGATCATCAGGCGGTCGCGGAACACGAAGCAAATCTGCACCGTCGCCTGCTTGAAGGCCTGCAAAGGCGTGAAGGTATTCAGGTATTGGGCTCACCGGACCTGGCACTGGCCAGTTTCGTCGTGGACGGCATACACAACGCCGATCTGGCTCATTTGCTGACCGAACAGGGTATTGCCGTGCGCGCTGGTCGTCACTGCGCGATGCCACTGTTCGATACACTCGGTCTGCCCAGCTCAATTCGTGTTTCACTTGCGCTCTACAATGATTCAGATGACTTGCTGCGGTTTTTCAGCGCACTGGATCAGGCACTGGAGCTGCTTCGATGACCCTCCCCGCATTGGCGCAGACCGCGCTCGACAGCTTTTCCCAGCCACAGAGCTGGGAACAGCGCGCACGCCTGCTCATGCAATGGGGGGATCGCCTCCCCTCGTTGCGCGACGAAGAAAAGACGGACGACAATCTGGTACACGGCTGTGAAAGCAAGGTCTGGCTGACGGGCGAAGTCAGCGCAGGAGCCTGGCTGTTCAGAGCCAGCAGCGACGCCCGGCTGATTCGAGGTCTGGTGGCGCTACTGCTGGCCCGCGTTAACGGTCTGTCGGCGCCGGAGCTGGAAGCCGTGGACTTGTCTGACTGGTTCGGTCAGTTGGGCCTTGGTCGCCAGCTCTCACCGTCACGCAGCAACGGCCTGAATGCCGTGCTACAGAAGATGCGCCAGCTGACTCAAGCCTGATCGGGCGTTGCAACCGCTGGCTTGACCCGCTCCGAAGGCCGTCGCGCACCTGCAACCAGCTTGTCCACTGCACGCGTGGCGGCGACCATGCCGAACGTGGCAGTGACCATCATCACCGCGCCGAAGCCGCCTGCACAGTCGAGCTTTACACCCTCACCGACGAACTTCTTTTCCAGGCAAATACTGCCATCAGGCTTGGGATAGCGCAGCTGTTCGCTGGAGAACACGCAAGGCACGCTGTAGTGGCGGTTAGGCGTGCGTGAAAAGCCATAGTCGCGACGCAGGGTGGAACGTACCTTGGAGGCCAGCGGGTCGTTGAACGTGCGGTTCAAGTCGGCGATCTGAATCAGGGTCGGATCAATCTGCCCACCGGCACCACCGGTGGTGACCATCTGGATCTTGCGCCGCTTACACCACGAAATCAGTGCTGCCTTGGCGTTGACGCTGTCGATACAGTCGATCACGAAATCCATGTCCGGGGTGATGCACTCAGCCATCGTGTCGCGGGTCACGAAATCAGAAACCGCATGCACGATGCAATCAGGATTGATCGCGCGAATCCGCTCGGCCATCACTTCGACCTTCGGCCGACCGACTGTGCTGTCCAGTGCATGCAATTGGCGGTTGCTGTTGCTGACACAGACGTCGTCCATGTCAAACAGCGAAATCTCGCCCACGCCACTGCGTGCCATGGCTTCCGCCGCCCACGAGCCCACGCCGCCGATACCGACCACTGCCACATGAGCCGCGCGCAGGCGCGCCAGGCCTTCAATGCCGTACAAACGGGCGATGCCAGCGAAACGTGGATCTTCTGCGCTCATGATCAATACCTCAAAAACCGGCGCGCATTATAGGGGTTTGTGGGAGGTTAAGGCACCCGGCTTGTCGCCCCGTCGAAATCAGGGCTGAAGGGGCAAAAGCTATCTCGGACCTCTCATATAACCCCTTTCGCTCCGCACAAAGCCTCTACAAACATATTTGTCCGACCCGCGAGCAAATAAGAGACGAGACTTCCGGTCCGGGCCCGAGATTCTGGATAGCCATACTGTTCGCACAATCCCTCCCTTATCTGGCAGCCATCATTATGGCCGTCCTGTCTGCTCACGCGACCCGCCCTGCGCTGTCGACTGCTTGACATATCCACAGCACACAATAAACGACGGCCCCAGGTCGTCGTTTTGCTTTAAGATATCCGCCTTTTCGCGCCCAAAGTCTTGCTACCGGAGTTCTGTACATGACTGCCCCTACCGACCTGTCGCCCACCCTTCAACTTGCCTGCGATCTGATCCGCCGCCCGTCAGTGACGCCGGTCGATGCCGACTGTCAGGCAGTGATGATGCAACGCCTGGGCAATGCCGGCTTCAAGCTGGAGCCCATGCGTATCGAAGACGTCGATAACTTCTGGGCCACACACGGCACTACCGACGGCCCGGTACTGTGCTTCGCAGGTCATACGGACGTGGTCCCTACCGGCCCGGTGGAGAACTGGCAGAACGACCCGTTCGATGCGTTGATCGACGAGCACGGCATGCTCTGCGGACGCGGTGCAGCGGACATGAAAGGCAGCCTGGCAGCCATGCTCGTGGCCGCCGAGCGCTTTGTAGCCGATCACCCGAATCACAAGGGTTCGGTGGCATTCCTGATCACCAGTGACGAAGAAGGCCCGGCGCACCACGGCACCAAGGCTGTCGTCGAACGTCTGGCAGCGCGCAAGGAGCGTCTGGACTGGTGCATCGTCGGCGAGCCTTCGAGCACCACGCTGGTGGGCGATGTGGTCAAGAACGGGCGTCGTGGCTCGCTGGGCGCCACCCTCACCGTGCGCGGCAAACAGGGCCATGTGGCTTACCCGCATCTGGCGAAGAACCCTATTCACCTTGCAGTTCCGGCACTTGCCGAACTGGCTGCAGAGCACTGGGACCATGGCAACGATTTCTTCCCGCCAACCAGCTTCCAGATCTCCAACCTGAACGCCGGCACGGGTGCAACCAATGTCATCCCGGGTGATCTGGTAGCAGTGTTCAACTTCCGTTTTTCGACCGAGTCGACCGTCGAAGGCTTGCAGCAGCGTGTCGCCGCCATCCTCGACAAGCATGAGCTGGACTGGCATGTGAACTGGGCGTTGTCCGGCCTGCCGTTCCTGACCGAGCCGGGCGCATTGCTGGACGCCGTGTCGTCCAGCATCAAAAGCGTCACGGGCCGTGACACCAAAGCCTCGACCAGCGGCGGAACCTCCGACGGCCGTTTCATAGCGACCCTGGGTACGCAAGTGGTTGAACTGGGGCCGGTCAACGCGACGATTCACCAGGTCAACGAGCGGATTCTGGCCAGCGATCTCGACGTGCTGACCGAGATCTACTACCAGACCCTGGTCAAGTTGCTCGCCTGATGCTGACCTGCCCGATCTGCTCTGCGCCGCTCAGTACCGCCGACAACGGCGTGGTATGCCCGGCCAACCACCGCTTCGACCGTGCACGTCAGGGGTATCTGAACCTGTTGCCGGTGCAGCACAAGAACAGCCGCGACCCCGGCGACAATCAGGCCATGGTTGAAGCACGGCGGGACTTCCTCAACGCCGGGCATTACGCCCCGGTAGCCCGGCGGCTGGCTGAACTGGCCGTCGAGCGCTCCCCCGCGCACTGGCTGGACATCGGCTGCGGCGAAGGTTATTACACCGCGCAAATAGCCGAGGCCCTGCCCCATGCCGACGGCTATGCGCTGGACATCTCCCGCGAAGCCGTGAAACGCGCCTGCCGTCGTGACCCCGGGCTGACCTGGATGGTTGCCAGCATGGCCCGTGTTCCCTTGCCGGATGCCAGCTGTCAGTTTCTGGCCAGTGTGTTCAGCCCGCTGGACTGGCTTGAAGCCAAGCGCTTGCTGACGCCTGGCGGCGGACTAATGCGGGTCGGCCCGACCAGCGAACATCTCATGGAACTGCGTCAGCAGCTTTATGATGAGGTCCGCGATTATGCCGACGACAAGCACCTGTCTCTGGTGCCACCCGGCATGCAGTTGCAACACAGCGAGACCCTGCGCTATACGCTGAAGCTGATCGACGGCCAGTCCCGTGCCGATCTGCTGGCCATGACGCCTCACGGGTGGCGCGCCAGCGCCGAGCGCCGGACTGCCGTCATTGAGCAATCAGGACCTTTCAAGGTCACCGTTTCCATGCGCTACGATTATTTCGTGCTGCAATAAGCATTCAACAGAGGCACCCATGCGCCAACCCGATATCGAGATTTACCTGAAAGACGAAGACGTCGACCACAAGGCCATCGCTCAATGGTTGAGCGTCGCCCTGGGCCCGTGCAGTGACTGGAACCAGAAAGGCCAGACCTGGAAGTGCAAGGCCGGCAATGTGACCGTAACCTGGCTGCCCAAAGCAGTCGGTAAATGGAACAGTCTGCATCTGGACAGCGATCAGACCCCGTGGGAAGACGACATCGCCTGCGCCCGTGCGGCATTCAAAGCCTTGAACGTCGAAGTGCGCTGCGCACCCGGCACCTGGGTTGAAGAAGAAAGCGATGAAACCGCCGACCGCTGGATACGCGTCAGCGCCGATGGCGAGGAAGAAATCACCTGGCGCACCTCGTAAGCCTTTTGCAGCGACGGCATCAGGATGTGCCGTCGTGGCTCTCGAAGGTGGCCGCTCAGTATTTACTCTTCTACAAACACCAGGCTTTTTGCCGATCGCTTCGGGATACGTCACACTGACGCCCATCTCGGGCAGTCGCCCGTCCCTGACTCAGCAGAAGCCGTATGACCCGTTCTCCGTTCCGTCGTCTTGTGTTCGGCACCCTGCGCCGATTGTTGTATCTCTGGGTGCGCTCGGAAACCATCAATCAGTCGTCTTTTACGCTCAACCTGGACCGTAGCCGTCCGGTGTTCTATGCCCTGCAGTCGCCGTCGATCAGCGATCTGGCGGTGATCGACACAGAATGTCGCAAGGCTGGCCTGCCTCGCCCCGTATTGTCGGTAGCGGTCGGCAACCTGATAGAGCCAGCTGCATTCTTTTACCTGACTCCGGCACCTGACTGGCTTGGCCGCCAGGACAAGCGCGGCGCACCGCCGACACTGGAGCGTCTGGTCGCAGCCGTGAGCCAGAACCCCGGCGAAGATGCGCAGATCATCCCGGTCAGCGTGTTCTGGGGCCAGTCACCTGACCGCGAGTCCAGCGCCTGGAAACTGCTGTTCGCCGACAGCTGGGCAGTGACCGGTCGCTTGCGTCGTCTGGTCAGCATTCTGATTCTGGGTCGCAAGACCCGTGTACAGTTTTCCGCGCCCATTCACATGCGCGAGCTGGTGGGTGAAAACAAAGGTTACGAACTGACCCTGCGCATGACCCAGCGTCTGCTGCGCGTGCACTTTCGCAACCTGAAAAGCGCGGTCATCGGCCCGGACGTTTCGCACCGGCGCACCGTGGTCAAAGGGCTGCTGGACGAGCCGCTGGTCAAGCAGGCGATCATCGAAGAAGCCGAACGGGAGAACATCACCCAGGACAAGGCACGGGACCGGGCGCTGAGCTACGGCAACGAGATCGCCTCGGACTACACCTATTCCGTCATCCGCTTCATGGAAGTCGTCCTCAGCTGGTTCTGGAACAAGATTTACGACGGCATCAAAGTCAGCCACATCGAAGGCGTGCAGGAAGTGGCGCCAGGGCATGAAGTCATTTACGTCCCTTGCCACCGCAGCCATATCGATTACCTGCTGCTGTCCTATCTGTTGTTTCGCAACGGGCTCACGCCGCCGCACATCGCTGCCGGCATCAACCTGAACATGCCGGTCGTCGGCAGCCTGCTGCGCCGTGGCGGGGCGTTTTTCATGCGCCGCACATTCAAGGGCAACCCGCTGTATACAGCGGTTTTCACTGAGTACCTGCACACGCTGTTCATCAAAGGATTCCCGGTCGAATACTTTGTCGAAGGCGGTCGCTCGCGGACCGGGCGCATGTTGCAACCGAAAACCGGCATGCTTGCCATCACCCTGCGCAGCTTCCTGCGCAACTCGCGGATGCCGATTGTGTTCGTCCCGGTGTACATCGGCTATGAGCGCGTGCTGGAAGGCCGTACCTATCTGGGCGAATTGCGCGGAGCGACCAAGAAGAAAGAGTCGATCTTCGACATCTTCAAAGTCATCGGTGCGCTGAAGCAGCGTTTCGGCCAGGTATCGGTGAACTTCGGTGCCCCCATCAAGCTGGCCGAATTCCTTGACGGCGAACAACCGGACTGGCGCGAGCAGGCGCTGGCACCGCAATTTCGCCCGGAATGGCTGAGCGAAACCACTCATCGGCTGGGTGAACGTGTGGCCCAGCACCTGAATGAAGCCGCCGCCGTCAACCCGATGAACCTGGTTGCTGTGGCCTTGCTGTCAACGCAAAGGCTGGCGCTGGACGATCAGGCCATGGAGCGTGTTCTCGACCTTTACCTGACGCTGCTGCGCGCCGTACCTTACTCGCCGCACACCACGTTGCCGGAAGGCGACGGGCGCTCGCTGATCGAGCACGTCAAAGGCATGGACCTGCTCGCCGAACAAAAAGATGCATTGGGCAAAATTCTGTACCTCAACGAACAGAATGCAGTCCTGATGACGTACTACCGCAACAACGTCTTGCACATCTTTGCCCTGCCCGCATTGCTGGCCAGCTTTTTCCAGAGCTCGTCGCGCATGAGCCGCGAACAGATCCTGCGCTACACGCGTGCGCTGTACCCGTTCCTGCAATCTGAATTGTTCATTCGCTGGCCGCTGAGCGAGCTGGATGAGGTGGTCGATCAATGGCTGGCTGCGTTCGTCGAGCAAGGCTTGCTGCGCTTTAAAAAGGACGTCTATGTGCGTCCGGAGCCCAGCTCCCGCGAGTTCGTGCTGCTGACCCTGTTGTCACGGGCCATCGCGCAGACCCTGCAGCGCTTCTACATGGCAATCGCCTTGTTACTCAACAGTGGACAGAACACGTTGAGCGCCGAGCAGCTGGAAGACCTGTGTACGGTCATGGCCCAGCGCCTGTCTATTCTGCATGGCCTTAATGCACCAGAGTTCTTCGACAAGAGTCTATTCAGGCACTTCATCCAGACCTTGCTGGACCTGGGCGTGCTGCGCAAGGACAGCGCCGGCAAGCTGAGCTATCACCCGATGCTGGGCGAACTGGCAGAAGGTGCGGCCAAGCGGGTGTTGCCGGCCGAAATCCGTCTGTCGATACGGCAAGTGGCGTTACACAGCAATGAAGAAGAGCAGGATGCGGGAAATGGTGAAGGGGTAGCGTAGGGCTTTTCCGCAATTAGCCGGGGATATTTAGGCACGTGTTTTATGCTCCCCGGCCGCTGCCAAGGTGTGGTTTGTACCCATGACTGGTACTCATCACACTCAATAAGGAAATTGAAATGTCCAGCGAACCCCTGGTACGTCTTCAGGGTGAAGTTTATTACCTGCCACGCCTCTCTCTGCCAACTGGCTGCAAGTTGATTGTCACCCTGAGTGACAGCAGCCTGGCTGATGTGCCAGCCACTGTCATTGACGCCCGCGAAACACAGATTACCCAGCAAGTGCCATTGCCGTTTGAACTGGGCTATGCCGCAGGATCAGAGCGGTCTGAAGATCAAGGTCATTCAAGTGAACGGTTGATTGTTCTTCGCTGCAAAGGCTTTCATCAACGGCGCGTTTTCAACGCGCCGTTGTTGTTTTTGTTGTTGCACGCCGCATCATTTCCATCGGCACTAAACAGCACTGTTTCTTTCCGGCTTCGGGTGGATACCGCAAGTTCCTGATACGCTTGATCCCGTACCCACTTCTCACAAGGACGCTCTCATGCCTCGCTTTTCGTTCACCTTCGCTGGTCTATGCGCCGGGCTGCTGCTGTCGGCCAACGTCTTCGCCCTGTCGCTGAACGACCTCTCGCAATCGGATGCGACCGGTGGTCTCAAAGACGCGCTGACCCAAGGCGCACAGGTCGCGGTCAAACAGCTCGGTGTTCCCGGCGGTTTCAGCAAGAATGAAGCGGTGCGTATCGAGCTGCCAGGCAAACTCGGTCAGGTCGCGAAAAAAATGAAAATGCTTGGCATGGGTGCTCAGGTCGATCAGCTGGAAACCAGCATGAACCAGGCCGCCGAAGCTGCAGTGCCTCAGGCTCAGGCGTTGTTGGTAGACGCCGTGAAAAAGATGAGCGTGACCGACGCCAAGGCCATTTTAAGCGGCGGGAAGGACTCGGCCACCCAGTACCTCAACAGCACCAGCCGCGAACAGATCCGCGCCAAATTCCTGCCTATCGTCAAGAAATCTACCGATCAAGTCGGTCTGGCACAGAAATACAACGCATTCGCCGGCAAGGCGGCGGCATTTGGCGCGCTGGACAGCAAAAATGCCAACCTTGAAAGCTACGTGACCGAACAAGCGCTGAACGGGCTGTTCGAGATGATTGCAAAACAGGAAGAAAGTATTCGCGCCAACCCGGCGGCGGCCGCTACAGGCCTGGCGAAGAAGGTATTTGGCGCGCTTTGAGTGCAGGGTTAGCGCCTGTATTCACGGGCGCATCTGCGTTTGATTCGGGCTCAGGCCGTCGACGCTACAGGCGCTATGCACCGCTATCGTCTGTGACTGCCTTAGGCTTCAAGGCCTTCTTCGGGTAGATGTCGTAGCGGCTGGATTTTCCATCCAGCGCATAACCTGGCGTTGGCCCGTCAATGCAGGGGGCCTTGCGCGGGCGTTTGACCACAACACGGTGGGTGGCAAGCGCAAGAGCCGCTTCCAGCAATGCAGGCGCATCCATGTCATCGCCGACCAGAGGCCGGAACAGGCGCATTTCCTTTTTGACCAGAGCGGTTTTTTCCCGATGCGGGAACATCGGGTCGAGGTAAATGACCTGCGGCGGCTCCGCTGTCCAGCCACGAATGATTTCAATGGAGTTGCCGGTCAACAAATGCATCCGGGCAACGATCGAACCCACATCACGATCATCGCGTCCGCGCGCCAGACCGTCTTCCAGCAGTGCAGCAATAATCGGCTGACGCTCGATCAGGCTCAGCTCGCAACCAAGACTTGCCAGCACGAACGCATCCTTGCCCAAACCTGCCGTGGCATCCAGCACGCTGGGACGAACGCCTGGCTGAATACCGACGGCCTTGGCAATCATTTGCCCGGTGCCACCGCCAAACAGACGACGATGTGCCACTGCACCCTCGACAAAATCAACTCGCACAGCGCCAGGCGCATCGTCGCCCAACTGCTGCAATTGCAGGCCATCGTCGGTCGATTGCAACGCAAAATCAGCTTCCGCGTCGTGCAACGGCAAGCCTAGACGCTGCGCCCAATGCTCCGCCTGCTCCTGCCCTGCGACCGCGAGCGCTTCGACCCGGATACGACTGCCTGTTTGCTGCTCAATCATTACGCCCACACACTCAAAAATTGTTAATGATCGGCAAAGTCTGCCGATAACCAAGTATCCGGCATTTTGCCAGACCCAAGGCCAGTACTGATCGCTATGTCAGAGATTGTTCAATCATCCATCGGCTATTTGTCGCACTCAGGCGACTTTAGCGTTCGCAACAGCCGCACACTGGGTGGTGTGACGCAGCTGTGGTCGGATGCATTTGCCCGAGCGATGGCGGATCAGGTCAGTGAAAGCACTCCCGTGCCGGTGCACCCGACGGCCGTTGAAGTGGATGTTGAAACAGGCGAACCGGTCGCTGGCGCAAAAACCCTGAGCAAGATTGTCGAGCAACGTGCCTGCCCGGTCACCGACACCGAGGTCAAACCACCTGAGCCGCTGTTCCTGCCGATTGCCGAGTTCGACCTTGACTTGCTGCCGCCGCCTGCCGAGCCCTTCAGCATGGCTGAGCTGATCGAACAACAACGCCATCTGGAATTCGAGAGCCACTGGGTACGCCCTACCGTTCTGAACCCGTACAGCGACAGCGTCAACCCGGGCCCCGGCCCTCAACCGCGCCCATTGCACCTGCCAATCGCCGAATTCGAATGGGAACTGGCCGACAAGCCTGCCCTGCCCCTGGATGAGCAGACCATTGCTGCCCAACAACGCCAGTTCGACTACGAGAACGGCTGGGCTCGCCCGCTGATCCTGCAGAATCTGCGGATGGCGGCATAAGCCCCAACGCTCTTGCCGGCAGCTTACAGGCTCGCTACCTACACACCGACCAGCGCCCCATATCAACGTGAAAATGATCGCGATGCGCCGCGTTGTACTCAGGCCCGAGCACCGTACTGAAGTTTTTGCAGGCGCCGTCACGTAACAGCCTCAGAAAACGCCCCTTGTCCCCTTCGTCGTCCCAATCCTTGAGAACCCCGATGCGCTGACCGTCTGCGAGGCGAAAACCTGCCATATCCAGTGCATTGGCGGTCGCGTGCTGACTCAGGCGGCCGTTGGCCCGGTTGTAGATGTTGCGGCAGGCAAAGCTGCCCAAGTGATCTACTCGCGCTACCCGCTGGCCGAAAACCGCTTGGGCAGCGGGCTGCAAGGTGTGGACATCGAACAGCGCATAGGCCACCGCCAATGGGCAACTGGCCAGGAAACTGCTGCTCAGCGCCACGTCGCCGCCCTGAATGCGCAGGGTATTTTCCAGAGGGCAGCGAGCAGAAGGTTCACTGTCGGCCTGACGACTGAAACGCAGCCCGGACGTACTCAGCACCTGGTCGCACAGCGCAGGGTCGTTCTGCAGTCGTGACAGCTTGTAAGACGTCAGAAAATTGGGCTCGGCCCGCACATCCAAAGGCGCCCAGGGGTTCCAGCGCGCAGGCACATCGACCCAGCCTCGCCAGACTGCAAACGCCCCTATTGCACAGAGCAGCAGGAATACCAGCATCACGCGCATGCTAAGCCCATGCTCCATACAACAGGGGTGGATTTGACGAAAGGTTTGTAAGTGGGTGGCAAATAGCGCAGTTGCGAATCCATAAGCGGGCTCTCCACAAGGTCGGGCTCTGTCAGCCCCCTCTGGAAGACCTCAGAGCAAGCCCAACTGTTCCACTTGAGGCCCACGATCCAGCTCAAACAATGCCGGCAAGCCAGGCAATCGCGCCATCAGTTGCTGGTGAAAGCGCATGGCCTGCTCGGCAGCCCTGACGTTGTCCGGGGTGTGCAGGAAGACATAAGGCGTGCGCCCCTCTTCGATCCACACGGCGACCTTTTCCACCCACTGCACCAAAAACTGATCATTGGCCTCCAGGTCAGGACCGCCGATGAAACGGACCTGGGGAAACAGCGTCAGCGCAGCCGGACGCGGTGGCACCTTGGGCTTTTTCGATTGCGCGTGCAGGACGGCAGGATCAGTCGATACACAGCTGAACAATGCCCGGGAGTCGAGACAGATGCGCTCAATGCCTCGATCCAACAGCAGGCGATTGAGCATGCGTTCTTCGTCACCTTTCATGAAAAAGGCCATGTTGCGCACTTCCACAGCCAAAGGCACATTGAGTTCATCGAGGAACCCGACCAACTCGGCAAGGCGCTGCGGTGTGAAGCTGGCGGGCAACTGAAGCCAGAATGGCGCAATCCGCTCACCCAACGGCGCGAGCAGACGGATGAATTCCTCGGCGGCGCCCACCTGATCACGCAGGTCGCCGTTGTGGCTGATGTCTTTGTGAAATTTCGCAGTGAAACGAAAATCGGCAGGCATTATTTCCGCCCAGCGTTGCACCGTTGTGGCAGCTGGACGGGCATAGAATGTGGTGTTGCCTTCGACAGCGTTGAATACCTGAGTGTAGAGATTCAGGAAATCATTGGGGCGGGCGTCTTCCGGGTACAACGAGTCTCGCCAGGCGTTTTCACTCCATGACGGACAACCGAGGTAGTAAGGCAGGCGAGACACAGTCAAACGTGAAGATCGAGCCCCGATACTTCAAGGTCCCAATCGACAAAGCTGGCGGTGGTCAGGTAGCTGGCCAGTGCGTGAGCGACACGAGAGCTCATGGAGCGCGGGAAAATGATGTCTTGCGGACGCGCAGGCACATTGGCAGTGCTGCCAATCGGTGAATCACCCGCATCGCGACGAGCCTGCGCCGGAGGCGGCGGCAACTCGGCATCAACTACGACTTCCTCGAAAGAGCCTTCAACGGTCGAAGGCGTTTTCTGCGGCTTGCGCTTGATGGGGTAAGAGCGTGATGAGGTTCCGTCTATGCGCATCGATTATATACTCGGCGTCGATAGTGGCAATTTAGCGTTACTGCCTTGTAGTTCGCAAATTGCTTAACGATAACTAGACCACACATATTGCAAATTGTTTTCGCCAAATGAGATTAAAGACCATTCAGACGATAAACGGTAGCTGGCGAATTGATATTTTTCCAGCTATAGACGGAATAGCATGACTTGGACAGGCACGACAGCAGAACACTGTGGCGTGCCTTGAAGCCAATCACATCAACGCGCTTTGGGTGTTGCAACCTTGTCGCGCAGGTAGACCGGCTGGGCGTCGTCTGCCGGCAGGGCTTCGCCACGCGCCCAGGCGAAGGACGCCAGCGTCAGCAAGTCCTGCGCATGGGGCAGCATGCCTGCGTCATGCCCGGCAAGACTCACCGGAATGCGCTCGGCATAGCCCCAGCCGGTACCGGCACCAAACCATTGTCCACTGGCGTGCGCAGGTAGCGTTGCCAATTCGGGTGCCATGACCGCCTCGTTGCCGAGCAGACGCATCTCCCCGGCTGTCTCGTGATAGCAACCCCAGTACACCTCATCCATGCGCGCATCAATGGCCGATGCCACCTGAGACACGCCATGCTCACGAAAGGCACGCTGGGCAAGCACGGCAAGATTGGAAACAGGCAATACCGGGCGCTCCAGCGCAAATGCCAGACCTTGCACGACGCCAATGGCAATGCGCACGCCGGTGAAAGCGCCAGGGCCGCGCCCGAACGCGATGGCATCGAGCGCCGACATCGCGATACCCGCCTCGGCCAGCAGGTCCTTGATCATCGGCAGCAGCCGCTGGGCATGCAGGCGCGGGATCACCTCGTAGTGGCTCAGCACTTTGCCGTCGTGCAGCAAAGCGACCGAGCAGGCTTCAGTGGCGGTATCCAGGGCCAGCAAGGTGGTCATCGGTGTTTCCATCATGGTCAAGGTGAAAAAGTGCAGCAGTATAAATGACAAATGGCCCGCAAGCGGGCCATATATTGTTCAGACTGAGAGTCTTACTTCTGTGCTTCAGGCTCCAGTGCTTTCAGTACTTTTGCAGTGATTTCTTCAACCGAGCCAACACCTGGAATATGGCTGCACTTGGGCTTGCCGTTCTTTGCTTCCAGCTTGCTGTAGAACTCGACCAGCGGCTTGGTCTGGGCATGGTAGACCGACAGGCGATGACGCACGGTTTCTTCGACGTCGTCCTTGCGCTGCAACAGCGGTTCACCAGTCACATCATCGATACCCTCGACTTTCGGCGGGTTGAAAATGGTGTGATAGATGCGACCAGAGCCTTCGTGAACCCGGCGGCCCGACATGCGCTTGACGATTTCTTCGTCATCAACGGCGATTTCCAGCACGTGGTCGATTTCCAGACCTGCTTTCAACAGGGCTTCGGCCTGAGGAATGGTGCGCGGGAAGCCGTCGAACAGAACGCCGTTCGCACAATCCGGCTGGGCCAGACGATCCTTGATCAGACCAATGATCAGGTCATCGGAAACCAGACCACCCGAGTCCATGACGCTCTTGGCCTTCAGGCCAAGCTCGGTTTCAGCCTTGACTGCAGCGCGCAGCATGTCGCCTGTCGAAACCTGCGGGATGCCGAAATTTTCAGTGATGAATTTTGCCTGAGTACCTTTACCGGCCCCGGGAGCTCCTAGCAGAATCACGCGCATCGTCATGCTCCTCAAAATTTTTATAGTGAAATCAACGGATT
Source organism: Pseudomonas syringae group sp. 26L6 (assembly GCF_032587815.1). NCBI lineage: Bacteria > Pseudomonadati > Pseudomonadota > Gammaproteobacteria > Pseudomonadales > Pseudomonadaceae > Pseudomonas > Pseudomonas syringae group sp. 26L6. The sequence goes on along the minus strand of NZ_JAWHPJ010000053.1, from coordinate 284,851 downwards.
CGCCTCGGGGGCCAATCTAAAAATAATCAGGCCAACAGGCCGAAAGGCTGATCAAGATACACAGCCGACCGAGGCCGCACAAGCCGCCAAAAGTCGCATTAACCGCGTGCGCACCGGCTTGCGCGCCCCGATTGTCGAGCGGCGTGACCTGTATCAACGTTTCCGGCAGGCCAACCTGCAAACCCGGTCTTGCCAATGCCGGGCCAAAACGGCCCGGCAATTAAAGTAACGCGCGTGCTCAACCAGTGTTACGCAGACCAGCAGCGATCCCGGCTACAGACACCAGCAGCGCCAGTTCCAGAGGGCTGTCCAGACTGGCTTCGCGACTGCGGGAGCGGGACAGCAGCTCGGCCTGGAGCAAATGCAACGGGTCGAGATAGGTGTTGCGCAGACTGATGAATTCCAGCGTTTCAGGGCTGTGTGCCAGGAGTTGCTTCTGCCCGGTCAGCCCCAGAACCACCTTGCACGCCTGCGACAATAGGTCGCGTAAATGTGCGCCCAAATGTTGCAGCTCAGCACTGACCAGACGTTCGTCATAGAGTCGGGCAATGTCCGAATCAGCTTTGGCGAGGACCATTTCCAGCATGTCGATGCGGGTTCTGAAAAACGGCCACTGTTCGCGCATTTGCGCCAGCACCGCACCCTCGCCGCGCTCCAGAGCCTTGCTCAGTGCGGCTTCCCAACCCAACCAGGCGGGCAGCATCAAACGCGTCTGCGTCCAAGCGAAGATCCACGGAATGGCGCGCAGGCTTTCCACGCCACCTTCGCGGCGCTTGGCCGGGCGACTGCCGAGTGGCAGGCGCCCCAGTTCCTGCTCGGGCGTTGCCTGACGGAAATACTCGACGAACTCAGGGTTCTCGCGCACTACCGCGCGATAGGCGCTGACCCCGTCAGCGGCCATCTGGTCCATCATCGTCCGCCAAGACGGTTGCGGAGGTGGTGGCGGCAGCAGGGTCGCTTCCAGCACCGCTGCCAGATAGAGATTGAGGTTCTGTTCGGCGATGTCCGGCAGGCCGAATTTGAAACGAATCATTTCCCCTTGCTCGGTGGTCCGGAAGCGTCCGGCTACCGAACCTGGCGGCTGCGACAGAATCGCCGCATGCGCGGGGCCGCCACCACGACCAACCGTACCGCCGCGACCATGAAACAGCAGCAGTTCGACCTGCTGTTCGCGACAGATCTCCACCAGCTTTTCCTGCGCGCGGTACTGAGCCCAGGCCGCCGCCGTAGTGCCCGCGTCCTTGGCCGAGTCGGAATAACCGATCATGACTTCCTGCGGGCCGTGCAGACGCGAACGATAGCCAGGCAAGCCGAGCAGCGTCTCGATCACCGGCCCGGCGTTGTCGAGGTCAGCCAGGGTCTCGAACAACGGCACCACACGCATCGGCCGTTGCAGCCCGGATTCCTTGAGCAGCAACTGCACGGCCAGCACGTCGGATGCCGAACCTGCCATCGAAATGACGTAAGAGCCCAGCGACGCTGCCGGAGCTGCTGCCACTACCCTGCAGGTTGCCAGCACTTCTGCGGTTTCGGCTGCCGGTTTGAAGTAGCTTGGCAGCAACGGCCTGCGGTTGTTCAGTTCGCGCAACAGAAAGTCGATGCGGGTCTGCTCGTCCCACTCTTCGTAGCGACCCAACCCCAGATAATCGGTAATTTCAGTCATCGCCGCACAGTGGCGACTGGAGTCCTGGCGGACATCCAGACGCACCAGAAACAGGCCGAACGTGACGGCACGGCGCAGGCAATCCAGAAGCGGCCCGTCGGCAATCACGCCCATGCCGCACTCATGCAGCGACTGGAAGCACAGCAGCAGCGGGTCCAGCAGCTCGCGGTTGTCTCGCAGCACCGCTTCAGGCGCAGGCAAGGTCTCGCTCAATGAGGCATTGGCCCAATTGCGCGTCGCGCGCAAGCGCTCACGCAGACGCTTGAGTTCTGCCCGATAAGGCTCGGCACTGTCACCGACGCTGGCCCGCAAGGCGTCGCTGGCCTGTTGCATCGACAGCTCTGCGGCCAGGTTGTCCACATCACGCAGATACAGGTCAGCCGCCATCCAGCGCGCCAGCAACAACACTTCACGGGTAACTTTGGCCGTGACGTTCGGGTTGCCGTCACGGTCTCCGCCCATCCAGGAGGCAAAGCGGATCGGCGCGGCTTCCAGCGGCAAATGCAAGCCGGTCGCTGCGTGCAGTGCATGGTCAGCCTTGCGCAGGTAGTTCGGAATGGCGTGCCAGAGGGAGTGCTCGATAACCGCAAAACCCCATTTGGCCTCATCAACCGGCGTGGGACGGATACGCCGTATCTCTTCGGTATGCCAGGCCTCGGCGATCAGACGCTGCAAGCGCGAGGTAATCTGTGCGCGCTCGGTGCTGTTGAGGTCGCGATGATCGAGCGCGGCCAACTGCGCAGCGATGGCGTCGTATTTCTGAATGAGCGTACGGCGTGCAACTTCGGTGGGGTGAGCCGTCAACACCAGCTCGATTTCCAGCTTGCTCAGTTGGCGCGCCAAGGCATCAGGCGTGTGACCTTCCGTTTTCAGGCGGTCAAGCAGCTCGGGCAACACCCGCGACTCAAAGGGCAGAGGCTGGGTATCGTCACGGCGATGCATGAGCTGATACTGCTCGGCAATATTGGCCAGGTTGAGAAACTGGTTGAACGCACGGGCCACAGGCAGGAGTTCGTCATCACCCAACCCGTCGACACTGGCGCTGAGTTGCTCGGCACCTTCTGCAGAACCGCGCCTGCCCGCCTTGGCGCCTTTGCGAATACGTTCGATCTTGTCGAGGAATTCAGCGCCTCGCTGCTCACGAATCGTGTTACCCAACAGCTCACCCAGCAGGTGAACGTCTTCGCGCAGACGCGCATCGATATCGGCCATCGTTCCTCTCCCGTTTTTTGTCTGGGCTCAGTTGCGTACCCGCAAAACAGCGCGGGCGTACGTGAATTCGAATCCGCATTGCCAACAGTGCACCAAAAGCCTGCAATTGGACAAATGGTTCCACAAAAAGCCGCGCCTCAACGCCTGATTAATCCTGCAGCGACGTCCGCTCACATGCCGATCAACATGCTGACCGCTTCCTGAAGCCCCCTGAAAATTCCTGACCACACAGTAGATATTTATCTGAACTATTCAAAAACAGCGCAGGTCGGAGCCTTTAACCATTACAGGAAAGCCCGAAAGGCAGCAGGCGGTTGTACGACCTCATGCCCGGACTTGATGCAACAACTGTCATGGATAACCACGTTCGGAGTCAGACAATGGAGTTGATCACCATGAACACCTTAACTGCCAAAACCAAGTTCAAAGGCCTGCGCGGTCTCAAGCTGGCTGCGCTGGCGCTCGGTAGCACCTTTATTCTCGCCGGTTGCGCAGGTAACCCGCCATCCGAGCAATATGCAGTCTCGCAATCGGCCGTCAACAGCGCCGTCAGCGCTGGCGGTACCGAATTCGCAGCGGTGGAAATGAAGTCGGCTCAGGACAAGCTCAAAGAAGCTGATCTGGCCATGCAGGATCACAAGTACGACGAAGCTCGCCGCCTGGCTGAACAAGCCGAGTGGGACGCTCGTGTAGCAGAGCGCAAATCTCAGGCCGCCAAAGCTGCCAAGGCTGTGCAGGATGCTCGTCAGGGCGTCAACGAACTCCGTGAAGAAGGCCTGCGTCAGGTGCAGTGATTGCCCTGAACCCTTTCTGTTTTCATGAATTCGTAACTGATTAAAGGACGACCATATTATGCGTAAACAATTGATGATCCCTGCTCTGCTGGCCATGAGTGTTGCCCTGGCAGCCTGTGCAACCAAGCCTAACCCTAATCTGGAACAGGCCCGCAGCAACTTCACCGCGCTGCAGACCAACCCGGAAGCTACCAAAGTCGCGGCGCTTGAAACCAAAGACGCCAGCGAATGGCTGGCCAAGGCAGAACAGGCTTTCCGTAACGATGATGACGTCAAGAAAGTTGACCAACTGTCTTATCTGACCAACCAGCGCGTAGAGCTGGCCAAGCAGACCATCGCCCTGCGCACCTCCGAAGCTGCTCTGCAGAATGCTTCTGCCGACCGCGCCAAGGCACGTCTGGAAGCTCGTGATGCTCAGATCGCTGCGCTGAAGAACAGCCTGAACGCCAAGCAGACCGAACGCGGTACGCTGGTGACTTTCGGTGACGTGCTGTTCGACTACAACAAGGCCGATCTGAAGCCGACCGCTCAAGGCGACATCGGCAAGCTGGCTGCTTTCCTTCAGGAAAACCCTGATCGCAAAGTGATCGTTGAAGGCTACACCGACAGCACAGGTTCTGCTTCCTACAACCAGTCGCTGTCCGAGCGCCGCGCCAATTCGGTTCGCATGGCACTGGTACGTATGGGTGTAGATCCAGCACGCGTTGTGACCATGGGTTACGGCAAGGAATATCCGGTTGCTGACAACACCAGCAACTCGGGCCGTGCCATGAACCGTCGTGTGGAAGTCACCATCTCCAACGACAACCAGCCTGTTGCACCGCGCTCGTCGATGAAATAAGCGACTGAGCGGCTGCACTGAAGCCCCGCCTGCGCATACAGGCGGGGCTTTTTAATGCCGAAAATTTATCGCCGTGTTTATTGCTGTGGCGTCTGCTGGCCGATGCACCGCACCGCTTGCCTGTGGTCATCGATCAACACACCTGACAAGCCCTTTCGCGATGTGTCGAACAGCACCAGCACGCCATCAACGCATTGCGCCACCTCGACAGCTGGCGTCGCGGCGATCTTGTAGTCCTCGCCTGGCACGGTCTTGAGCAGAGTGAATTCGCCGAGCAGCAATGCATCCTCAGGCTTTGCGAAGTGCAGGTAGCCGTAAAACCACAGACAGCCGACGGTGCCGATGACTGCACCGACGGCGCTGAGAATCATGCCGTTGACGTTACGGTCGCGGCTCATGGCGCTGGCGGTGTATCGGGGATCGGGTAGTTGGGCACTTGCGCAAGACGACGCAGGCCATTGAAATGCGTCGGGTCGTCCAGATAGCGCAGCATCACCTGACGCCAGAGAGGGTCTGCGAACGTCTGTACATGCTCGCCACGGGTCAGTTGCAATACGCGCGGTGGAGGCGCGGCCTTGTACAGCTCGATACCGTTGGCGAGCGGCACCAGTGTGTCGTCCATGCTGTGAAAGATCAGCATCGGTGTGCCGGCCAATCGTGGCAGGCCGTTGACGGCACTGTCGGCCTCCGGGATCAGCCAGGACAAGGGCGTCTTCAATGGCCAGGTCAGCCACGACTTGCTCAGCGAGTTTCGCGCGACGCTGCGATAGCTGGCCGGCACGCTGTCCAGCACCAACGCCTTGAGCCGCGAGCGCTCCTGCGGGTGTTCTGACAAGTAATGCACCGCCAGCGCTCCACCAATGCTTTGCCCCAGAACCACAAGGGGTTTGCCTTGCACTTGCGGTGCAGTGTTCAACCAGTCGAAAGCGGCCTGAACATCCTGATAGACCGCCGGCAGGCTCGGTTCGCCCTGCGACTCGCCATAGCCACGGTAATCCAGCATCAGCACCTGATAACCCTGCTCGGGCAACCACCAGACGCCACCAAGGTGCCAGGACAGATTGCCGCCGTTGCCATGCAGATGCAGCACCGTACCCTTGACCGGCACACCCTCTTTCGCGGGCAGCCACCAGCCATGCAGGCGTGTACCGTCGGCGGCGGTGAGGTTCACGTCCTGATACTGTAAACGAGCCTTGTCTGGTGTGAACGGAACACCTTGCTCGGGATAGAACAACATCGAACTGCAGCCTGTGAGCGCGAGGACCAGGGTGAAGATGCCGAGCAGTTTCAAATGAGGTTTCCTTGTTGTTTTCATCGCCACATCACTGCCGTGCTGGCGCAGAGCAATGGCACGATAGTTACAAGATTATCGTTCCTCACGCTCCAGCGTGGGAATGCCGTTCTGGACGCTCTGCGTCCGATCCTGACTGTGCAGCGCGGCGCAGATTTGTGACGCCGAGCGTCACCCACTGCGTGCCAACGCGGAGCATTGGCACGATAGTCAGTTCGGCCTACAAAATATTCGAGTAGTCCGCTTCGATACGGTCCAGGCTCAGGTGGTTGAGGAAGTTGGAGAAGCACATCCAGGCCGACAGCGCGTTCATGTCACGGAACTGCTCAGGCAGGTATTTGGGTGCCACTACCAGTCCTTCATCTACCAGTTGGCGCAAGGTACGCATGTCTTCCAGCGTGGTCTTGCCGCAGAACAGCAGCGGCACCTGTTCAAGCTTGCCCTTGCGCACGGCCAGCTGAATGTAGTTGTAGACCATGATGAAACCCTTCAGATAGGACAGGTCTTTAGTGAACGGCAAGCCGTTGGGCACCGAGCCGCGGAATACGCGACTGGCATTACCATAGCTCTCCGACATGCCGAAGCCCTGCTCGCGGTAGAACTCGAATACCTGCAGAAAATCAGCGCCCTGCTCGGCCATGTGAATGGCACGGGTGCGATTGGTCAGTTTGCGCAAACGGCTGGGGTAGGAGGCAAAGGCGATGACTTCCATGAGAATCGCCAGGCCTTCCTGAGTCACCGTCGATGAAGGCGGACCTTTGGAAAGGAACGTACAGATAGGCTGGTTTTGCCCGTTCAACGTGGTGCCGACATGCACCAGCCCTTCGTGAACCTCCAGTGCCCGTACATCCCGCTCGTTGAACATCGCATCGGTGCGAATCTTGATGTAGTCGGCACCGGCAGCCGCGTCGGCGACGATACCGTCAGATTCGAAAACCCGAATGGTCTCCTCGGCTTCACCGAACACACGGTTCAAACGCGATTGCAGCAACGAAACAGCGTCCTTGGCCGTGAGGGTTTTCGGCTCGTCCTTGAGGTCACCACGCCCGGCGATGTTGTTCAGGTAATCCGAGAGCATCAGGCCCAGATCGGCCAGCGTCGGGTCACCGGCGTGAAAGGCATCGGACGCAGCGCCATACAGCTCCTGCGAGATCAGCCCGAAGTCAGGCGTGCCACGCGCTTCAAGCATACGCACCACCATGCGGTACTCACGGCACATGCGGCGCATGATCTGCCCGACCGGGTTGAACTGCCCGAGTTGACGCGTGACATCCCGCTCGATGTTCTGAAACTCTTGTTTCAAGGCGACCGAATCAAAGCCCAGCGGGCGGTTTTCGTAATAGGCACGGTCCACGGCAGGAAGCGCCTTGCCCTTGGCGGCCAGAAACTCCTTGCGAACTGTCTCATCCCATTTAACTGCATCCAGAATGCGAATCGGCGTCTGTGCAACGACGATCCGATCCGATAACGCACGAATAGTCTGTTGATACTCGTCCACCGGTACTCCTTGGCTGGCTGTTTCGCTACTGCTCGGCGGCATGAGAACACGCCACCGCTGGAAAATATCGAAATTGGCAGGGTCGTCAAGCCGTCTGAACCGCCGACCCAGAGCACGTCGAACGAAGTATAGTCACCCTCGAACCGGCTGCGGCGTCCCCAAAACCAGACGCATCTGCCGGGTCAGAATACAGAGCATTTCTTCGTCCGCCTGACGCTGTGGGCCATGCAGCAGGCCTTGATACTCAATGCGCCGGATGAGCCCCGTCAACACCTGAGCATCCTGATAGGGCTGCAACGAGCCAATCACCTGAAAGAACTGACAACTGCCTTGCAGCAGAATTTCCTGATGGGCCATCACCAGCGGGGTCAGACGCGGGTTGATCAGCGCTTCGTGGTAGAACGCCTGCTCGGCGATCAGGTAGTCGCGTCGGGTCAGCAATTGATGCCGGATATGCTCCATCACCATACGCGCAATATCGTCAGCCAGACGAAACCGGTCAGTCGGGCTCCCGGAACTGCGGCTCATCATCTCGCGCAGAATGCCTTCAGTGTTTTGCCACAGCCGCGCCAGATAGTCGGCACTGCGCTGTACATACTGGGCGAAGGCATCGGTCAGCAGATCATCGATGTCCTTGAAGTAATAGGTGGTTGCCGACAGCGGTACGCTGGCTTCGGCGGCCACTGCACGATGGCGCACGGCGCGTACGCCGTCACGCACCACGATACGCATGGCGGCATCGAGAATGACCTGCCTGCGTTGCTCACTGCCTTCGCGGGCCGCCTTGCGGCCTTGATACTTGACACTTTTGGCCACCGCGCTCGCTACTCCGGCGGCCCCTTCTCTGGCAATCGTCACGACAGCTTCCTTTTTGAATCGTCCTGAAAAACACCTAAAAAAAAGCCGCTCATTGAAGGCGGCTATTTTTTCATTGATTACGCTTGCGGGCGCATGTGCGGGAACAGAATGACATCGCGGATCGAAGGCGAGTCGGTGAGCAGCATCACCAACCGATCGATGCCGATCCCTTCACCCGCAGTGGGCGGCATGCCGTATTCCAGCGCACGCACAAAGTCGGCGTCGTAGTGCATGGCTTCGTCGTCACCGGCATCCTTGTCGGCTACCTGAGCCTGGAAGCGTTCGGCCTGATCTTCGGCGTCGTTGAGCTCGGAATAGGCGTTGGCGATTTCACGGCCGCCGATGAACAACTCGAAACGGTCGGTTACGCTCGGGTTTTCGTCATTGCGACGAGCCAGCGGAGACACTTCGAACGGGTACTGAGTAATGAAGTGCGGCTGTTCCAGCTTGTGCTCGACTAGCTCTTCGAAAATCATCACCTGCAATTTGCCCAGGCCTTCGAAGCCGAGCACCTTGGCACCGGCCTTTTTGGCAATGGCACGAGCCTTGTCGACGTCCTGCAGATCGGCAGCGGTCAGATCCGGGTTGTACTTGAGGATCGAGTCGAACACCGAAAGGCGCACAAACGGTTCACCGAAGTGGAACACCTTGTCGCCGTAAGGCACGTCGGTGGTGCCCAGAACCAGTTGAGCCAGTTCGCGGAACAGCTCCTCGGTCAGGTCCATGTTGTCTTCGTAATCGGCGTAGGCCTGGTAGAACTCGAGCATGGTGAACTCGGGGTTGTGCCGGGTCGAAACGCCCTCGTTACGGAAGTTGCGGTTGATCTCGAAAACTTTCTCGAAACCACCGACCACCAGACGCTTGAGGTACAGCTCCGGCGCAATGCGCAGGAACATTTCCATGTCCAGCGCGTTGTGGTGGGTTTCGAACGGCTTGGCTGCCGCACCGCCGGGAATGGTCTGCAGCATCGGCGTTTCGACTTCAAGGAAGTCACGCTTCATCAGGAAGCTGCGGATGTGAGCGATAACCTGCGAGCGCACGCGGAAGGTCTCACGCACGTCTTCGTTAACGATCAGGTCGACGTAACGCTGGCGATAGCGCTGCTCGGTGTCGGTCAGGCCATGGTGCTTGTCGGGCAGCGGACGCAGCGACTTGGTCAGCAGGCGAACGGTGGTCATCTCGACGTACAGGTCGCCCTTGCCGGAGCGTGCCAGGGTGCCTTCGGCAGCAATGATGTCGCCCAGGTCCCAGGTTTTCACCTCGGCCAGGGTTTCTTCAGGCAGGGTCTTGCGGTTGACATAGACCTGAATACGCCCGGTCATGTCCTGGATCACCATGAAAGAGCCACGGTTGAGCATGATGCGACCGGCGACCTTGACCGGAATCGCTGCCTCTGCCAGTTCTTCCTTGGTCTTGTCGACGTACTGTTTCTGCAAGTCGTTGCAGTAGCTGTCGCGGCGGAAGTCGTTGGGGAAGGCCTGACCCTTGGCACGGCCTGCAGCAAGCTTTTCCTTGCGCAGAGCGATCAGGGTGTTTTCTTCCTGTTGCAGGGCTTGCGGGTCGAGTTGTTGGTCGCTCATGTCTTTAAATATTCCATCACAGGTTCGCCCTCGTCTTGCGACGAGGGACTTGAGGTGTCGGCTGACGGTTTACAGCCCTTGCTTGAGGCTCGCGATCAGGTATTCGTCGATATCGCCATCAAGCACCTTGTCGCAGTCGCTGCGTTCGATGTTGGTCCGCAGGTCCTTGATACGCGAGGCGTCCAGTACATAGGAACGAATCTGATGACCCCAACCGATATCGGACTTGGTGTCTTCGAGCGCCTGGGACGCTGCATTGCGCTTCTGCACTTCCTGCTCATACAAACGGGCCCGCAGCATTTTCATGGCGGTGTCCTTGTTCGCATGCTGGGAACGTTCGTTCTGGCAACTGACCACGGTGTTGGTCGGAACGTGGGTGATACGAACCGCCGAGTCTGTGGTGTTTACGTGCTGACCACCGGCCCCGGAGGAGCGGTAGGTATCGATGCGCAGGTCCGACGGGTTGATGTCGATTTCGATGTTGTCATCGATTTCTGGCGAAACGAACACGGCCGAGAACGAGGTGTGGCGACGGTTGCCGGAGTCGAACGGGCTCTTGCGCACCAGACGGTGAACGCCGATCTCGGTACGCAGCCAGCCAAAGGCGTATTCACCCTTGATGTGCACGGTAGCGCCCTTGATACCAGCGACTTCACCGGCAGACAGCTCCATGATGGTGGCGTCGAAACCGCGCTTGTCAGCCCAACGCAGGTACATGCGCAGCAGAATGTTGGCCCAGTCCTGCGCTTCGGTGCCGCCGGAACCGGCCTGGATATCCAGGTAGGCGTTGTTGGGGTCCATCTCGCCACTGAACATGCGACGGAATTCGAGCTTTTCCAGCGATTCGCGCAGGCGCTCGACTTCGGCAGCGACGTCATCAACGGCGGCCTGGTCTTCTTCTTCGGCAGACATCAGCAACAGGTCTTTGGCATCGGCCAGACCCGAGGACATTTCGTCCAGGGTTTCTACGATCTGCGCCAGCAGGGAGCGCTCACGCCCCAGTTCCTGGGCGTAGGTCGGGTTGTTCCAGACGTTTGGATCTTCGAGCTCGCGGTTGACTTCGGTCAGACGATCATGTTTGTGATCGTAGTCAAAGATACCCCCGAATGGTTTCGGAGCGCTCGGACAAATCCTTGATGCTGTTTAGGATCGGGTTGATTTCCATGGTAGGCAGCACTCGCAGGCGAAATTTTCAAAGCCGACGAGTATACCCCAGGCAAGACCACGAAAGCAGCCCGTCGAGCAGGCGTTGTGAGGCCTATTTTACCGGTCACTGGCGGCGTCAGCCTGCCGCAACCTGATTGCGTCCATTGTTCTTGGCCAGATAAAGCCCCTTGTCGGCATCCAGAATCAGCTGACGGCTGTGCATCCCGACCTGCGGCGTCACGGTAGCGACGCCAATACTTACGGTAAGGCTGGAACCCGGCGTTGGAGCGATATGCGGGATGTTCATGCCTGACACGCTCTGGCGCAGTTTTTCAGCCAGCAGACGCGCCCCGCCCGGAGAGGTATTGGGCAGGACCATGGCAAACTCCTCGCCGCCGTAGCGCGCGGGCAAGTCGGACGGGCGACTGCAACTGTTGCGGATGGCTTTCGCCACTTGACGCAGGGCCTCGTCGCCCTCCAGGTGCCCGAAGTTGTCGTTGTAAGCCTTGAAGTAGTCGACATCGATCATCAGCAGCGACAACTGCGCCTGATCGCGAATGGCACGTCGCCACTCCAGCTCGAGGTACTCATCGAAATGGCGGCGATTGGACAGCCCCGTCAGGCCATCGGAGTTCATAAGGCGTTGCAGCACCAGGTTGGTGTCAAGCAACTGTTGCTGGCTGACCCGCAGGGCACGATAGGCCTCGTCACGCTGCAACAGTGTCATATAGGAGCGCGAGTGGTAGCGAATGCGCGCCACCAGTTCGATGTTGTCCGGCAGTTTGACCAGATAATCGTTGGCCCCGGCCGAGAACGCGGCGCTCTTGATCAGCGGGTCTTCCTTGGTGGACAACACGATGATCGGGATATCGCGGGTCAACGGGTTGCTGCGGTACTCGCGAACCAGCGTCAGACCGTCCAGGCCCGGCATGACCAGATCCTGAAGAATCACGGTCGGTTTGATCTGCACGGCCTGGGCAATTGCCTGATGCGGGTCGGCGCAAAAGTGGAAGTCGATCGATTCGTGGCCAGCCAGCCCACGCCGGACAGCCTCGCCAATCATGGCCTGATCATCAACCAGAAGCACCATGGCGGTGTTCTCATCCGGGGTCTTGATCTCATCCGTCTGCAGGTCATGCATAGTGTTTCTCCTGATCGCCGACCACAGGTGAATGCACCTGAGCAGTCATTGAGTAAATACCTCGACCAAGCGAGGGGCAATGGCGGGCAGCGGACGTATCTCAACAGCAGCATCAATGGCTGCAGCCGCTTTGGGCATGCCATACACAGCAGAACTGGCCTGATCCTGGGCGATGGTCAGAAAACCTCGCTCCCGCATTGCCTTGAGTCCCTGCGCACCATCGCGCCCCATGCCGGTCAGTAGAACGCCGACTGCCTCACCACTCCAATAACGGGTTACGCTCTCGAAAAACACATCGATCGAGGGCCTGTAGACTTCATTCACTGGCTCTGCGGTATACGCCAGCGTACCGTCCTTGAGCAAACGAATATGATGATTGGTTCCGGCCAGCAGCACCACCCCTGGCTGCGGCGTTTCGCCTTCCTTTGCCAACCGCACGGGCAGGCCGGAAGCGGAACTCAACCACTCCGCCATACCGGCCGCGAACACCTGATCAACATGCTGCACAAGGACGATCGCTGCCGGAAAGCTCACCGGAAGCCCCTTCAGGAGGATCTCCAGCGCCGCGGGGCCGCCCGCCGAGGAGCCGATGGCAACGAGCCTGTCGCGCCTAGCCGGCTCCGATCTCGGCGCAGCCACCACATGCTCGCGGCCGACACGCTGACCGATCAGCCAGTCGATATTGAGTATCTTGCGCAGCAGGGGTGCTGCCGCCTCTTTGGGGTTAGGACCGCCGATGGCAGGCGTATCCACCACATCCAGCGCACCATGCCCCATCGCTTCGAATACGCGACGCATGTTCTGCTCGCGGTCGACGGTCACGATGACAATAGCGCAGGGTGTTTCGGCCATGATCCGACGGGTGGCCTCTACGCCATCCATCACCGGCATGATCAGGTCCATCAGGATCAGGTCCGGGGTCTGCTCGACGCAGCGCTGCACGGCATCGGCACCATTGGACGCCACCCATATGATCTGGTGCGCGGGCTCGAAGGCCAGCGCGCGACGCAGGGCTTCGATGGCCATGGGCATGTCGTTGACGATGGCAATCTTCATCCTTGCGCGTCTCCTATCAATTCGACAACAGCGTCGAGCAAGGCATCATCGTGGAAACTGGCTTTGGCCAGGTAGTAATCCGCTCCGGCGTCCAGGCCGCGGCGTCGGTCTTCTTCACGATCCTTGTAGGAAACAACCATGACCGGCAATGACTGCAAACGGGTATCACGGCGCAGCAACGTCACCAGTTCTATACCGTCCATGCGCGGCATGTCGATGTCGGTGATGAGCAGATCGAAGTCCCCGGCACGCAGGGCATTCCAGCCGTCCATCCCGTCCACGGCAACCGATACTTCGTAACCGCGACCGACCAGCAGCTTGCGTTCCAGCTCGCGAACAGTCAAAGAGTCATCGACCACGAGAACCCGTTTACGCGATACAGGGTCGACCTGACGGTTGCGCCGGTCAATACGCTCCAGGCGTCCGGTATTCAGGAGTTTTTCCACCGAGCGCAGCATGTCTTCTACATCAACGATCAACACCACCGAACCGTCATCGAGCAAGGCCCCCGCCGAAACGTCCTGAACCTTGCCCAGCCGCGCATCGAGCGGCATCACCACCAGCGTACGCTCACCGATGAAGCGTTCGACGGCTACGCCATAAACTGCATCACGCTCGCGAATAACCACAACCTTGAGCGCTTCGCCGGCATTCTGGGCGGGCGGCCGATTCAATAACTGACTGGCCGAGACCAGACCGACATGGCGCTCTTCATCCCAGAAGTGCTGACGCCCTTCCAGTTGCAAAATATCATCCGGCTGCAAGTCGCGCATGCGCTCGATATGGGCCAGAGGGAAGGCATAGGCTTCTCCGCCCACTTCCACCACCAGGCTACGCACTACTGAAAGCGTCAGCGGCATTTCAATCCTGAAACGACTGCCCTCGCCCGTCCACTGCTGCAGCTCGACACTGCCGTGCATCTGGCGAACCATATGCTGCACAGCATCAAGCCCGACACCACGACCGGAAATTTGCGTGACCTTGTCGCGCATGCTGAAACCCGGCAGAAACAGAAAACTCAGCAGTTCCTCCTCGCTCAACTGCGCGGCGGTTTCTGCTGGCGAAAGCTTGCGTTCAACAATGCTCTGGCGCAAACGCTCCAGGTCTACGCCGCCACCGTCGTCACTCAACTCAACGACCAGCAAACCAGCCTGATGCGATGCCTGCAGACGAATCAGACCTTCAGGGTCCTTGCCCGACGCCGCGCGTTTTTCGGGCGACTCGATGCCGTGGTCCACCGCGTTGCGCAACAGATGGGTCAGCGGCGCATCAAGCTTTTCCAGTACATCGCGGTCGACCTGGGTCTTCTCCCCTTCGATCTGCAGACGTACCTGTTTACCCAACTCACGCCCCAGATCGCGGACCATGCGCGCCTGACCGTTCAGCACATCGGCGAAGGGCCGCATGCGGCAGGCCAGTGCGGTGTCATACAGCAGCTGCGCGCGCTGCGCCGACTGCCAGCCAAACTCATCCAGCTCTGCGGTTTGCTGGACCAGCACCTGTTGCGCCTGGGACAACAGGTTGCGTGCATCTTCCAGGGCTTTTTGCACATCAGCCGGGGGGCCTTCTTCGCCAAAGCTCGCACCCAGCACTTCAAGCGCGCGGTCGCTGCTGCTTTGCAAGCGTTTGAGGCGCTGCATACCGGCCAACAGCGGCTTGAGTCGCTGGGTCTCGACCAGCGATTTGCTGGACATGTCCAGCAGCCCGTTCAAACGCTCGGCAGTGACCCGCAATACACGCTCGCCGCCCTCGGCCACTCGACGTTCACGCAAGGGGGTAAAAGGTGCTTCCGGTTCCGGAGCCGGAGCCGGCTTGGCGGCGGACCTGGATGGCGGACGCGGCTCTGCTGTCAGTGGATCAGGGACAGGGTTGATTACTGGCTCAGCCCCTTGGGCTGAAGACTCAAGCTGCTGCATCGCGCTGGCCAGCAATGCGTCCGAGGCCGGGTCAGGCAGCGGCGTATTGACCGTGCGCGCTGCGCCAGCACCGGAGGCCAGCAGCGCGTTGAGCCTTTCAACATAACTGTCGATATCGGGCTGACCGACGCTATTACCGCCTGGCGTAGCGATACGCATCAACAGGTCAGTGCCGGACAGCAGCGCATCAATGTGCTCGGCCTGCAGCAATAGACGGCCTTCTTGCGCGCTGACCAGACAGTCTTCCATCACATGCGCAACGCTCACCCCGAAATCGACGCCGACAATGCGCGCCGCGCCCTTGAGCGAATGTGCCGCCCGCATGCAGGCTTCCAGCTGATCCGCCTGGGTCGGGTTACGCTCAAGCGCCAGCAGGCCTGCACTCAATACCTGGGTCTGCGCATCGGCTTCCAGCGTGAACAGTTCAAACAGTGAGGCGTCACGCATTTGATCTGGCGTCATGTAAGGCTCCGGTGCACCGCCGACAACAACTCTTCTTCGTCCAGCCAACGCAGGCTTCGGCCTTTCCATTGCAGAACGCCGCGAGTAAAACGGGCGTTGGCATGAGTACCGGACGCAGAAGCAGCTTCCAGCTCACGCTCGTCAATGGCGTGAATGCCGTCTACCTCGTCCACCGGTACCACGACCGGGCCGCCTTCAGCGGCAACGATCAACATGCGTGGAACCACCCGCGCCGACTGGTCACTCGCTGCATTGCTGTCCAGCCCTAGCAGCTCGACCAGCGATATGCACGCTACCAGAGCACCCCGTACGTTGGCGACACCCAGCATCGCACGCGAGCGCTGGTGCGGCAGCGAATGGATGGTCTGGCTGGGGGCGACCTCCGAGAGGCAGCGGGAAGCCAGCCCCAGCCACTCTTCGCCAAGACGAAATACCAGGATGGAGCGGGTCTGTATGTCCCGCAGCAATACAGAGCCCTGAAACTGCTCATGCGATTCCTGGGCCAGTGCGTAGCGGTCCAGCAGACGAGTGGCCGCCGCAGAATAAACCGCGCAGTTGCGACAGTGGATGTGCTCTCCAAGCAACGGGCAGGAACGATCACCGTGAATACCGATACGGTTCCAGCAGTCATCGATATCCAGGGCTTGGTCATGGGTAAGACTGGAAAAACCGGACACACCCGTCATCAATGGTTTCCTTGTTTATTCGCGCCACGTGCAGCGCGGTCCTGCAAGCGCCGGGCCCCGGCACTGTCGCCCTGGGCGGCCAGCAACGCAGCCAGTTGGGCCAGCGATTCGGAGTGCTGCGGTTGCAGGTACAACGCCTTGCGATAGAAACCCTGAGCCTGCGCCACGCTGCCTTCTACTTCGCTGAGCAGGCCCAGCCAGTAAAACACCTGTGCAACCGGCTCATGCTGTTGCAGATAGCGCTCGCAGGCAGCCCGCGCCTCGGCACTTTTGCCTTCGTTGGCCAGGCCGGCAATCCTGTCGAGCAGCGCCGAAACCTCGCTATTGCCAGTGACAGCAACCGGCTTGACGATGGGCGCAAACGCTGCGGACGTTCGTGCGACAGGTCGTGGCGCAGGCGCTCTGGCAGGTGCATCGGGGGCCGGGCGCGGTGCAACCGGGGCGGCTACCGGAGCCGGGGTCCAAGCCGGAGCCGGAGCTGTCGGTTCGATTGGCGCATGCCGGAAGGCAAATGATTGCGCAATACCGATCGAGCGCATGCCAATACCTGCCAGCAGGTTGCCCTCCGCCGGCCCGATGAACAGCAGGCCGTCTTCCCGGGTCAGTTGCTTGAGGACCTTGAACACATGTTGCTGGGTCTGCCGATCAAAATAGATCACCAGATTGCGGCAGAAAACGATGTCATAGGCGACCTGCGAAGCCAGTTTCGGATCGAGCAGGTTGCCAGCCTGAAAACTCACACAGGCGCGCACACTGTCGGCGATTTCAAACCCGTCAGCGACCGGGTTGAAATACCGCTCGCGAAAACCGGTGTCGCTGCCCCGGAACGAGTTCTTGCCATAGATGCCGTGCTCGGCCTTGGCAATCGAAACAGGGCTGATATCAATGGCATCA
This sequence comes from Pseudomonas syringae group sp. 26L6, assembly GCF_032587815.1. NCBI lineage: Bacteria > Pseudomonadati > Pseudomonadota > Gammaproteobacteria > Pseudomonadales > Pseudomonadaceae > Pseudomonas > Pseudomonas syringae group sp. 26L6. The sequence goes on along the minus strand of NZ_JAWHPJ010000053.1, from coordinate 267,813 downwards.
ACCTTGAACTGCCTGGCATCGACTCCCGCATCGAATAACGCCATGGCAATCGAATAGGGTTCCTCGCCGGTCGAGCACGGCAGGCTGAGAATACGCAACGGGCGCACACCGGCAAGGCTGGCTATACGTTCACGGGCCAGCATGCCCAGTGTGACGAACGATTCCGGGTAGCGAAAAAACCAGGTTTCGGGAACGATCACCGCCTCGATCAGCGCCTGCTGTTCTTGAGGCGATGACACCAGAAGATGCCAGTACGCATCACTGTCGGGGCAATGGGCGGCCGTCGCACGCTGACGCAAGGCACGCTCGATGATCGCCTCGCCGACCGAGGTCACATCCAGCCCGATACGCTCCTTGAGAAAGCTGAAGAAGCGTGAATCGTCGACCTTCATGGCGCGTCCTCAAGCAGTTCAAGGTCGATTGGCGGCACCGGGTACAACAACTCGCGAACCGGCTCGCTCAACAGTTCCTGAACGTGAATCCATTGCAGCAGCCCCTGCTCATCCTCCCGAACCGGCCCCAGGTAAGGTGACAGGCGATTGTCCAGCCCGTACGCCTTGAACTGTGACACCGGGCAACGCAGCGTTTCGGTGGCCTGCTCCAGAATCAGCCCGAGTAATTGCGCCGGATGCGCGTCGTCGTGCCGATAATGCACCAGAACCATGCGGGTGCTGGTGCGCGAGCGCGCTGGCTGACCGGAGTTCAGCGCACTGATGTCAATCACCGGCACGATCTCGCCGCGATGGGCAAAGATCCCCGACACCCAGTGCGGAGCCTGGGCAATTGCCTTGAGTTTCACGCGAGGCAGGATCTCGGCAATCTCTGTCGCGTCCAGTGCATAGCGGTCTTCGCCGATGCAAAACAGCAGAAAGAGTTTGCTGGTGGTCAGTGGCGTGCCGTTGCGCCTCGGCGATTGATCCGTCATTGGAGTGTTCAGACCTTGAATCGCGAAACGCCACCGCGCAGCCCGACCGCGACCTGACTCAACTCGTCGATGGCGAAACTGGCTTGACGCAGAGACTCGACGGTCTGGCTGCTGGCATCCGCCAGTTGCACCAGCGCCTGATTGATCTGTTCGGCACCGGTAGCCTGAGCCTGCATACCTTCATTGACCATCAGCACACGTGGCGCCAACGCCTGTACCTGCTGAATGATCTGCGACAACTGCTCGCCGACCTGAGTGACCTCGAACATGCCACGGCGCACTTCTTCGGAAAACTTGTCCATGCCCATAACGCCTGCGGAAACCGCCGACTGGATTTCCCGCACCATTTGTTCAATGTCATAGGTGGCGACAGCGGTCTGGTCGGCGAGGCGCCGCACTTCGGTGGCGACCACCGCGAAACCACGGCCGTACTCACCCGCCTTCTCGGCCTCGATGGCTGCGTTAAGCGACAGCAGGTTGGTCTGGTCGGCCACCTTGACGATGGTAACGACGACCTGATTGATGTTGCCGGCCTTCTCGTTGAGGATCGCCAGCTTGGCGTTGACCAGGTTGGCAGCGCCCATTACCTGATGCATGGTGTCTTCCATGCGTGCCAGCCCCTGCTGGCCGGAACCGGCGAGAATCGACGCCTGATCTGCTGCCGAGGTGACTTCGGTCATGGTTCGCACCAGGTCGCGCGAGGTGGCAGCAATTTCCCGCGAGGTTGCGCCGATCTCGGTGGTGGTTGCCGCGGTCTCGGTAGCGGTGGCCTGCTGCTGACGGGAAGTCGCAGCGATTTCAGTGACAGAAGTCGTTACCTGCACCGAAGAACGCTGGGCCTGCGCAACCAGCGCAGTCAGCTCGGTCATCATGTCGTTGAAGCCGGTTTCGACCGCATTGAACTCGTCCTTGCGGGACAGGTTCAGGCGGGTGCTCAGATCTCCGGTACGCATGATGTCCAGAATCCGCACGATCAGTTGCATCGGTGCCATGATCGAACGCATCAGCAGCAACCCGCAGGCCGCAGCCGCCAGCACTGCCACCAGCAGCGACAGGATCATGCTGATCTTGGCAGCCAGCACGGCATTGACGATATTGGCGGTAGCCTGATCAGCCAACTGCTTGTTGGCGACAATCAGGTCGTTGAGCTGCTTGCGGCCCGTGAGCCAGACCGGGTTGACCTCGCCATAGAACTCGGCGCGCGCACCGGCATAATCGCCGCGATCATACTTGGCGTGGACCTCGGCAAGCATGCGCGAGTAGGCCTCGCGGCGTTTTTCAAAAAGCGCAAAACTGTCGCGGTCTGCGTTATCGAAAATGGACTTTTTGTAGCCGTCCATCTGCGCCTGCAGGTTCTCGTCAAAAGCCTGAAACTGGTCTTTTTCCTGCTTGGTCATCGCACGCGCTTCGCCTTCGGCAATCAGCTCCAGCGTACGGATATAACTTTCCCCCCACGCGCTACGCACCAGAGTGCTGTAGTAGACGCCAGGCAGCGCATCGAGACGGACCTCTTCCTCACTGGACTCGATGGACAACAGCCGTGAATAAGATACAACGACCATCAGCAGCATGATTGCGATGATGACGGCGAAACTCGCCAGAATCCGTTGGCGCAAAGTCCAGTTCTTCACAGTCAGCCCTCAAGAGTTCAACGACGGCATCGGGCCGTGTTCAAGAAGCGGACCGACGAGCGGTCCAAGCGGCGTGAGTATAGCCCAGCCGTCAACGGGTACACGGGGAATGAAAAACCAAATCATCGCACCTGCTCATTAACCCGCTTTCCTGCCTTCTTGTCGGCACTTGTCACCACTACTTGAACACAACACGTCAGGAACCTGTGCAGCCGATAAATAGTTAGCACTTGCCGGCCTGACCTCAAACGTAAGCTTTGTCGCCTGCTCACTCACGACAAGGCACTTCAATGCTGGACCAAACTTCGCCGGGCAAGGCACCTGCCGCCCCGCATGTGCAACTTATAAAAGATAAATCACCCCGATGGCTGCTTGACGCAGAACCGTCAACCCATGCAACTCTGCGCAAAACCTCCGGACGCCTCTTGCAATGGCTGACGAGCGCGCGCACGTCCAGCCTGGAGCAAGTCGATAAACTTCAGCAGCTCTATGCCGAGCATCGCCAGAATGAACAAAAGGTTCGTCCGACGCTTGATCGCCTCTCGACACTGGAAGACTTCGCGACCCCTCTTCTGACGGCGGCGATCAAGGACCGCTTCGGTCTGGACGTCGACGTCGCCCGGACCTGGCTGTTTCACGCCAGCCGGGCCAAGGTCGACCAGTCGTTCCTGGCGGCATCCCGAGACCCCATCACTCAAGCCAACATTGCCTTGAGGGCCGCCTGTCAGAGCCTGCTCAAGGCTGCGCTGCAGAATTTCGAAAAGTGGGAAACCGCGCCTGGCGCGATGGATTCGGACTCGGGCATAGAGGCTCAGGTGTTTTCCGCCTTTGAAATCATCGGTCAACAGATCGCCGGCCAGTCCTTGCCGATATCTGCGACCGGGTTCGCAGCGATGTGCCGCGAGCTGGACCTGGGCGGTAAATACCAGACCCACCTGGAGTCCGTCTTCAATGCACCTTCGACACCGGAAGAAACGGCGGACGCTGCGGCATCCAGGCTGCGCAAGGACTTCCTGAAACTTCAGTCATCGTCCATCCGGCTTCAACTGCAGATTGCCTCCCTGCAGGAACTTGTCAGCCCGCCATTGCAGGGCGCGTTACTGGATATTCTCGACGGCAAGCAAAACGTCCGGCTTGATAACAGGCCAGTCAACTGCAGCGTGCTGTGCCTGGGGGATGTCGAACTTGACGGCCCGTTCGTTATTGGCAAAGACCGCGACATGGCAACTCAGGCAGAAAAAATTGTCGTCTATATTCCAGACGATCCGGTTGCGCCATTGAAGGAATACGACTCGGTCGAGGCGTTTATAAACTCGTTGCGCGACCGGATGTTCATCGATGGATATCTGAATTTTTTCATGCGTTTCATACCGGCGCGCCATCGAAGTGCCTTGTTTGAAAAGCTGTCCGAGCGTCTGCACCCCAAAGTCAAGAAAGGGGGGTTCTTCGAGCGCCAGTGGCTGGAACGTGAAGCGGACCGAAACGCCCGGCTGGACCTGAGAGAGACTCCTCTGCAAGGCCCCTTGCCGGAGGCCCTGTACGATCGCAAACGTGCAGCGTTGAAGGACAATGCGCTGTTTCATGGCGTGCCAACGGCGGCGCAGGACCAGAAAACTGTCGACGAGCGTGTGCAGTACTTTAAGGACAAAGCCTTCGACGTCTTGAACATCGCCGCTTTTGTCGTTCCGGTATTGGGCGAAGTGATGATGGCCGTCACAGCCATTCAGTTGGCCCATGAAGTCTATGAGGGCATAGAAAGCTGGGCCAAGGACGAAAAACAGCAGGCGCTCGCCTACCTGTTCGACGTGGTGGAGAATATTGCCCTGATGTCGGCCCTTGGCGCTGCGGCGACGGGCTCAGCAGGCATACCTGCGATACAGGTGCCCGAGTTCGTAAACGGCCTCAAACCCGTGGAATTACCGAGTGGAATGACTCGTCTCTGGAAACCGGACCTGACACCCTTTAGCCATGACATCGTGCTGCCAAAGGGTCTGCTGCCCAACGCCACAGGCCTGTATACATGGCAAGGCAAGCAGTGGCTGCCACTTGAAGGACGCACCTATTCGGTGAGCCCTGCCCCGACCGGCGATGGTTATTTGATGGAGCACCCAAGCCGTCCGGACAGCTACCAGCCCGCCTTGCGCCACAACGGTGCTGGGGCCTGGTTGCATGAGCTTGATCGCCCGCTGGAGATGGAAGGCCTGACGTTGTTCCGACGGCTGGGATATTCCAGCGAAGCGTTCCCCGACAGCGCAGCCAGACGCATCATAAAAGTCAGCAACACACCTGAATCCGTGATGCGCCAGGCACTGGCCGAGCAGCGCCGCCCACCCGCATTGCTTGAAGACACAGCGCACCGCTTCAGGCTGGACCAGGAAATCGATCGTTTCATAGAGCAGATGGAAGCCAACGATGCAGACGCAGCAGCGCCTCTTCAACTTGAACTGCTGAGCCAAGACTCTGGCTGGCCGAACAATCGCGCGCTGGTGCTGGTGGATGCCCAAGGCAATACACTCCAGAAATTCGTCGCGGCGCAGCAGTCTGGCGCTGCTGCCCCCCTCGACATCCATATTCGTGCCGATCAGCCAGATGCCCTGCGCCAGGTCCTGGAAAAACTGAACAACATCGAAATCCGGACTCTGCTCAACGAAGAGTTCGGTGCGGGTCAGCCGGGCATCGCACCGCGGCTGATCGCTTTACGCGCACAATTGGTGGCGCGTGCCCGGACAACCAAAGCCTGGTTGTTCGAATCACGTTACCGCGCCCTGAAAGTCGCTGATACGGACGGCGCGCAAACCCTCCAGCAGGCGTTTTCCGGCCTGCCGCCGCTGATTGTCGAGGAATTGGCCAGCCACGCCTCGCCAGCCGAGCGGATACAACTCACTACAGAGCGCCGCGTACCCTTACGCATGGCCGAAGAAGCCAGTGCCTATTTGCAGCAAGTACGGCTGGCACGAGCCTATGAGGGCCTTTACCTGACCTCGGTATCCAGCGCAGATACCGATTGCCTTGCCCTGCACAGCCTTGAAGCCCTTGCGCAATGGCCTTCTCAGGTCAGGCTGGAGGTGCACAATCGCTTCTTTGGCGGCCAACTGCTCGACAGTATCGGGGCTCAGGAGGCTCCCGTTCGCAAGGTGCTGATCAAAGATGGCAATCGTTATGAGACACGTGACGCTGAAGATCAGCACCTGCACGGGCTGGACGATCTGTATTCATCCGTACTTCACGCCCTGCCCGATGCCGAGCGCAGCCAATTGGGTTTTGCCCATACCGGCCAGGGGCAGGCGCTGGAGGCTCTGCTTCAGGAAAACCCTCTGCCTCGCCAGACTCTCGCGCCACTGCTGAAAATGCAGGCGCTCAAACCCGGCTCCAAGTCTCCCATGCGTCTGGCCGATGGGCGCCTTGGTTATCCCTTGAGCGGTAACGGCAGAACCGACTGGCATATGACCGATGAAAGTCTGCTGGACAAGATCCGTTTGCTGGAACTGGAAGACGCGTTCCCCGAAGACATTCTCAGCCGCCTGCGCCACACAGGCAGGGATAATCGGGCTATCGATGAACGACTCAACAGCCTGCTGGGCGAGCAAATGATGCTGCGGGAAAGTCTTGACGCCTGGACCTTTGAAGTCGTGGCAATGCCCCCCATGAGTCAGGCGCATATCGATAGCCGGGCACGTATCAGCGAGGCGATCTGGAACCACTGGCGCATCAATAACCTGCCTGAAATCGGACGAACGCTTGAGCCACTGTACCTGCAGCAGGTATCCCTGACTGACTTCCCACGACACCTGCCAGATTTTGTATACGCGCGGGTGAGCGGACTCTATCTGGAGAATATCTCGATCGAACCCCGAGCGCGCCCAGGCGCAGAGCTTTCAACACCGGTAGCCACGGATCTGCCCAGACAGTTGACCAACAGCTTCGAACTTGGACACTTTCTGCAACGCTTCCCCCACACGCGCTCACTCATTCTGGTCGGCGAACCCGGCGCCGGTACGGATCCGCAGATATCGGCCTTCCTCAACCTGCCCCAGCAAGTGTCCAGTGTGCTGCCGCAACTTACTGAACTGGGACTGATAAACCAGAGCATTTTTCTGGATCAGGCGCAGATGGAGCACTTGCGCGATATGCCTGATCTCAGGTCGCTTAACCTCAGCGGCAACCGGCTGGTCAGCTTGCTGCCGATGGACCTTGGCTGGCTGCATCTTGACCGGTTGATACTGGAACGAGTCGGCATGCACCGCTGGCCTTCCTGGCTGACGGACATAATCCCGAACAATATTCGTGAGCTTTCGGTGGCTCATAACAACCTGACCGAACTGCCGGACTGGATCCTCGACAATCCCCTTAACCCCGAGCATCAGACCCTGATCGATTTGCGCGGCAACAGCCTGTCCAGGCATACGGTGATGCACGCACGCATCAATGAGGCTGTACCCGACTGTTCGTTTCGCTTCCTGATAGACACGCCGCTCGCTGTGCAAGCCGCTATAAACATGCAATTGCGCGAAGGTGCCGAATTATCTGCCGCGCTTGATCAGTGGACACATGCCTCAAATTCGCTGGCCATTACGAGTGAACGGACCATCGAAGCCCGCCGCGAGATCGGCAGGATACTGACTGATCACTGGCGAGCGTTCAGCCTGGGGCAAATCCACCGTCCACTGCGCCTGGAAAACCTTTCGCTGGCCGACTTTCCCCGCCAGCTGCCGGAGTTTTTCTATCGTCAGATACGCTATCTGCACCTGAGCAGAGTCACGGCCACGGGATCTGATCTGGACCAGCTGCTGCGCCGTATGACTGATCTGAGCTCACTGGTAATGAACAGGCATGTCGCACCGCTGCTGCAATTGCCTCCGGCGCTGCTTGAGCTTCCATCACTTCGTTCGCTATTGCTGATTGATCAGGGAATGGTCATCGAGCAAAAGCACATCGATTTCTTCAGCCGCATTCCGACGCTTGCAAGGCTGGAACTGGATGGCAACCGGATGGGTGCGATCAGCGATCTGTCTGCCCTTAACAATACCGCGCTCAACTGGCTATCACTCAATAACGTCGGATTAACCGAATGGCCGACCTGGGTGGATGACATGATTCCAGCACATCTGGGGACGCTCCTGCTGGAGGGCAATCTGATTACTGACTTGCCGGAGCATATTCTGGCCAATCCCGGCAGCGAATCTGCGCACACGGAAATAAGTTTGCTGAACAACCCGCTTTCCGAAGACAGCATGCGTCGAGCACATTTTTCAGAACGTTATGGACGCTCTTTCACCTTTGACATGGACCTGCCACCCGAACTCACAGCGATGGACTGGACGGAGCAGCATGATTCGGACTCATCGATATCAGACTACGAGTCAGAAGACAGTCGGGCATCGACTCCAGAGCCAGTGACTGCCGACCCCTGGCTGGACGACAGCAACCCGCTCAGCGCCACGCGGCGTGCGCTCTGGGAGCAACTGGAGATCAGCGACCACAACCGAAGGCTATTGGACCTGATCGGTTCGCTGCGCCACAGTGCCGACTATCGCAATACCGCCAGCCGGGCAGCACTGCAGGAACGCGTCTGGCGAGTACTCGGCGCGGTGAGTCAGGACCCTCAACTGGGAATGACCCTGAGTGCTATCGCCGAAGAACCACTCAGGCTGTTCCGTGACAACAACACTTGCCCGGACGGCATCCTGCTGGAGTTCAACCAGATGGAGGTGATGGTGTTCATTCGTCAGTCACTGCACGATGTTGTGCCGGAGCAGCGAGGTGCATTGCTGTACAGGCTGACAACCCGGCTTTATCGCCTGTCCGAACTGGATGCTGCTGCCCGAGAGCAGACCGGGGGCCGCGATGAAGCTGAAGTTCGTCTGGCGTATCGCATACACTGGGCAAGCGCGCTGGACCTGCCCGTACCACCGGAAGGCATGTTGTATCAGGCCCACGCCGCCATCAGGCCGGGTGAGTTCGAGACAGCCCTGCTTCGCGTGCAGTCCGGAGAACAAGGCGAACCATTCCTGCGCTTCGCCGAGCAGCAGGATTACTGGATCAACTATCTGCGCGAAACCCATGCCGGACGGTTCGATGCACTCGAACATCTTTACAGGACTGACCTGACCCGACTCACCGACGAATTCGAACAGCGCAACATCAGCCTGGACAATCCGGAATACGAAAGACGCATTCGGGAATTCGAAGCCAGCTTCAAGGCACAGCAAACAGTGCTGATAAGGGAGCTGACCAACGCCGAGGGGCTGGAGCATCATTGATGGCATGGGTCGCCTGACGCAAAGTGCGCCAGGCGGCCCGGCAGCGGACGTGGCAGCTTACTCGGCGCCCCGCACCTGTGCTTCCAGTTCGGCCTTGAGACCGGGCTCCAGTTTCAACTGCCGCGCCAGCTCATCGAGATAGGCGCGCTCCATGAAATGCTCTTCATCCACCAGCATGACACTGGCGATATACATTTCTGCTGCCATTTCAGGCGTGGTCGCAGCGCGAGCCACTTCTACCGGGTCCAGCGGTTTGTTCAGCTCGGCCTGAAGCCATTGCTGAAGCGCCTGATCGCTGTTCAATTTGCTGAACTCGCCCTCGATCAGTTCTCGCTCACGCTCATCTACATGACCATCGGCTTTTGCAGCGGCGACCAATGCACGCAGGATAGCCTGGCTGTGCTGCTCGGCTTCAGCCTCGGGCAAGCGATCAATGGTTTGCGGCTCACGCTGACCGACGAGGCCCTGACTGGACTGCCAGTTGTTATAGGCCTTATAGGCCAGTACGCCCAATGCCGCCAAGCCTCCGTAAGTCAGCACCTTACCGCCCATACCGCGCGAGCGTTTGCCGCGCAGAAGGCTCATGGCACCTGCAGCCAGCGCACCGCCACCGGCGCCGGACAGCAGACCGCCAAGACCGCTCTGAGAAGTCCCTTGGCCTTTACCGCCGCCGAGCAGACTGCCCAGACCATTGATCAATGAGTCGCTGCCCGAAGACTGCTTGGCGGATTTGCCGTTAGCCTTGTCCTGCAACATGCTTTGTCCGGATTTGAGCAACTGATCGAGTAAGCCACGCGTATTCACAGAAAGCCTCCTACAAGGTTTGTCAGATGAGTGATTGACCAACAAGTTGACAGGAAGTCACTGACTCAAGATTACCGGTGTGCTTCCGAATGTTACGATTCCCGGCCAGCCCCATTCATCCAATCATTCCCGATATCAGCGAAACACGTGCAACGCGCGGCTCTGATAAGGGGTCAATATCAGGGCAGCCGGTACGAAAAGCAGTTAAAAAGACTGCTCGTCCAGATCGATCAACCTTAAGTACACCCCTATGAACGCAAGACGCATGCCGTCAGGAGCTTGCCTGAAGTGATATCGCCCACTGGTTTCCCGACAGCTAACGGCACGGCTGCCGGGATTATCCGATCAAAGGACTGGAGCCAGACACCACTCGGCCCCATCGAGCATTGGCCGGTATCGCTGAAAAACACCCTGAATCTGATTCTGAATTCGCCGGAATCGATGTATCTGCTCTGGGGACCGGAGCTGGTGTTTTTCCATAATGATGCTTATACCCCCATCCTCGGCCCGCGTAAGGATAACGCCATCGGCGCACTTATTCCGGACCTCTGGGCTGATGTGTGGGATCAGGTCGCGCCACTGGTCATTGATGCATACGCCGGCAAGCCCTGCCATTACAAGGACATGCCACTGAGCATGGCGCGCTATGGTGAGGTCGAGCAGACATGGTGGTCATTCTCCTTCTCGCCGGTGATCGACGAGCAAGGGATGATCGTTGGCATGTTTTGCATCACCAACGAAACCACCGAGCATGTTCTCAGTCAGCAAGCGTTGCAGGACAGTGAGCGCGAACGCCTGAAACTGATCGAGGATCTGGTAAATCTGGAACGGCGGCAGACCGCCAGGCTGGCACAGCGGACCCTGGAGCTGGATACATTCTGGGAGATTTCCCCGGATCCGCTGGCGATACTCGATTTCAACGGCATTTTCCTGCGGGTGAACCCGGCCTGGACAGTACTGCTGGGCCACACTGAACAAGAGCTGCTGGGCAGCTCGATCATGAGCCTGCTGCATCCCGATGATGTGCGTAATACCGAGGATGCCCTGAAACACACCATCAATCATGTTTTGCCGCTGTTCGAGAATCGCTACCGGCATGTGGACGGGACCTATCAATGGTTCGGCTGGACCGCTGCGCCAGGCAATGGAATCATTTTTGCGCTGGGCAAGCACCTGACCCACGAGAAAGATCGCATCGAAGCATTGCGTATTGCCGAAGAAGCACTGATTCAAGCGCAGAAAATGGAAGCGGTCGGGCAGTTGACCGGCGGTTTGGCACATGACTTCAACAACCTGCTGATGGGCGTGACCGGCAACATGGAGTTGCTCCTGTCGAGGATCAGACAGGAGCGCTTCACGGAGCTGGATCGCTATATCAATGCAGCACTGGAGGGCTCAAGACGCGCAGCCTCCCTGACGCACCGCCTGCTGGCATTCTCGCGCCGTCAGACACTGGCCCCCAAGGCGACGGATATCGACCTTCTGGTGGCGGGCATGGATGAACTGATCCGGCGTACCGTGGGCCCTGCCATCGATATGCAGGTCATTGCTTCACGAGGGCTGTGGTCGACCCTGGTGGACCCGCATCAGTTGGAAAACTCGCTGCTCAATTTATGTATCAACGCCAAGGACGCCATGCCCGACGGCGGGCAGCTGCTGATTCAGACCGGCAACCGTCATCTGAATGCAGCCGCAGCGGCGAGGTATCAGTTGCCCGCAGGTCGTTACGTGGAGTTATGCGTCAGCGATACAGGCACGGGCATGGACAAAGATGTCATGGCACGGGCCTTCGATCCATTCTTCACCACCAAACCGTTAGGCATGGGGACGGGCTTGGGGCTGTCGATGATTTACGGCTTTGCACGGCAGTCCGGAGGCGGCGTCAACATCACCTCAAACGTTGGAGAGGGCTCGAAAGTCTGCATCCTGCTGCCGATGCATGAAGGTGAGCCTGAAGCGGTGGCACTTGAGGACAGCCCTCTACAAGTACCCGCACCTGGCATCAGCGATGAAACCATTCTGGTCGTTGATGACGAGCCCGCTGTGCGCCAGCTGATTGCCGAGTTGCTTGAAGACCTTGGCTATACCATTTTGCAGGCCGAGCGAGGTGCCGATGCTCTGACCATTCTGCAGTCCAAAGCGGCTATCGACCTGTTGATTACCGACGTCGGTCTGCCAGGCGGCATGAACGGTCGTCAGGTCGCAGACGCCGCCCGGGATGTTCGGCCCGACCTGAAAATACTGTTTGTGACCGGCTATGCTGAAAACGCGGCGCTGGCCCACGATACGCTTGAACCTGGCATGCATGTACTGCCCAAGCCTTTTGCCATAGCCGAACTGATCGGACGCGTCACCGAACTGCTGGAAGGCGAATAAAAATGAGCGCCCTGCGGCGCTCACTTATTGGCTGCTTCCTTGCGTAAATCGAACGGGCATCAATCCCGCAGATCAGACTCATGAATCGGCTGATCCCGGTGTGTGGCGCGTTGGTACTGTGCAGGCCAGGTCGCCAGACGCCCGCCCAGGTCTTCATCGGCACGCAGCGGCCAGTACGGATCACGCAGCAGCTCACGCGCAAGCAGGATGATATCGGCCTGCCCGGTACGCAGAATATGCTCTGCCTGGGCCGGATCAGTAATCATGCCTACCGTCCCTGTAGCGATTTCGGACTCTTTGCGAACCCGTTCGGCAAAACGCGTCTGGTAGCCGGGGCCAACCGGAATTTCTGCGTTGGCTGACGTGCCGCCCGACGACACATCGATCAGGTCGGTACCCAGCGCCTTCAGACGGCGCGCCAACTCTACCGTTTCATCAGCGTTCCAGCCGTCTTCCACCCAGTCGGTGGCGGACACGCGAACGAACAACGGCAGCTCTTCAGGCCACACTGCGCGCACCGCTTCGGTGACTTGCAGCGTCAGGCGAATGCGGTTCTCGAATGAACCACCGTATTGGTCAGTGCGCTGGTTGCTCAATGGCGACAGGAACTGATGCAGCAGATAACCGTGGGCCGCGTGAATTTCTACCACCTTGAAGCCTGCGGTCAGGGCGCGCCGTGCGGAATCGACAAACGCCTTGATCAGTTCCTGAATCTGCGTTTCGCTCAGTTGCACAGGCGCCGTGTGCTGCGGATCAAAAGCAATTGCCGAAGGCCCGACCGGAGTCCAGCCGCCTTCATTGAGGGAAATGCTGCCGTGCTTGCCAAGCCACGGGCGCCAGGTGCTGGCCTTGCGACCGGCGTGCGCCAGCTGGATGCCAGCCACCGCACCCTGAGCATTGATGAAGCGGGTAATGCGTTGCAGCGGCTCGATCTGTTCATCATTCCACAGCCCCAGGTCTTCGGGGGTTATGCGGCCGTCCGGCGTCACAGCCATCGCTTCAGTGATGACCAGGCCGGCGCCGCCAACTGCTCGGCTTCCCAGATGAACCAGATGCCAGTCGTTGGCCAGGCCGTCGACACTGGAATACTGGCACATCGGCGAGACTGCGATACGGTTGCGAAGGGTCAATTGGCGCAGGGTGTAGGGTTCAAGCAGCAGGCTCATGGCAACCTCTCGTAATGAAAAATCAGGTGTCCAGGCCCCGTTCATTCAATGAACAGGTTTTGCAGACAGTCTGTTGTCGACAACCCGGTAGCGAGAGGGGTTCCTGCTGATTGTCAGCGTGGCGCGATGTGCACCACCATCAACTGCACGGTTTCGTTGCCACGAAACTCGTTGAGGTCCAGTTTGTAGGCCAGTTCCACCCAGCGAATGTTGGGGTTGGGCCAGATGTCGCGGTCGACGCCGAACGCAATGCCATCGAGCTTGACGCTGCCGCACTCGGTCTTGAGCACCATCTTCAAGTGACGCTCGCCCACCACCCGCTGTTCAACAAGCTGGAATACGCCGTGGAACAAGGGCTCGGGGAAGTGCTGCCCCCAGGGACCGGCGTTGCGCAGTGCGCGGGCCAGTTCCAGATGGAATTCCTCGACGGCCAGCGAACCGTCAGACAGCAGACGTCCGGTCAGGTCCTGCTCGTCGAGCTGACGACGCACTTCAAGATCGAACGCTTCGGCAAATGCCGGGAAGTTCTCTTCAGGCAGCGAGAGACCTGCCGCCATGGCGTGGCCGCCGAACTTGCTGATCAGATGCGGATGACTGGCCGCCACAGCGTCCAGCGCATCGCGAATGTGAAACCCCGGCACCGAGCGAGCCGAGCCTTTGAGCACGCCCTCCCCGGCACTGGCGAACGCGATGGTAGGTCGGTGGTAGCGCTCCTTGAGGCGCGAGGCCAGGATACCGATGACACCCTGATGCCATTCGGCATCGAACAGGCACAGGCCGAACGGCATGGACTCCAGCGGCAGGTCCTTGAGCTGCGCGAGCGCTTCACGCTGCATGCCCTGCTCAATGGATTTGCGATCCTGGTTCAACTCGTCCAGTTGCACGGCCATTTCTCGCGCCAGTGTCGAGTCGTCGCAGAGCAGGCATTCAATGCCCAGGCTCATATCGTCCAGGCGCCCCGCCGCGTTCAAGCGTGGTCCGAGAATGAACCCCAGGTCAGTGGAGGTGATGCGCGAAGGTTCACGCCGTGCAACCTCAAGAATCGCGCGCAGCCCGGGCCGGGCACGGCCAGCACGAATACGCATCAGGCCTTGGTGCACCAGAATGCGGTTGTTGGCGTCCAGCGGCACGACATCGGCCACGCTGCCCAACGCGACCAAGTCCAGAAGCTCACCCAGGTTGGGCTGGGCACGCTGGTTGCTCTCGAACCAGCCGGTGTCACGCAAACGCGCACGCAAGGCCATCAACACATAGAAAATAACCCCGACACCGGCCAGCGATTTGCTGGGAAAGGTACAGCCTGGCTGGTTGGGGTTGACGATGGCGTCTGCCGCCGGAAGCTCGTGACCCGGCAAATGGTGGTCGGTGACCAGTACCTGCAAGCCTGCCGCCTTGGCAGCGGCCACACCCTCGACGCTCGAAATGCCGTTATCCACGGTGATCAATAGCTGAGGCTCGCGCTGCAACGCCACTTCGACGATTTCCGGCGTCAGGCCATAACCGTACTCAAAGCGGTTAGGCACCAGATAATCGACGTGCGCCGCGCCCAGCAGGCGCAGCCCCAGAACACCCACGGTGCTGGCAGTCGCACCGTCGGCATCGAAATCACCGACAATCAGCATACGCTGACCTTCGCGCAGCGCCGTTACCAGCAGATCTACCGCAGCATCGATTCCCTTGAGTTGCTGATAAGGGATCAACCGCGCCAGGCTTTTGTCCAGCTCGGCCTCGCAGGCCACGCCCCTTGCAGCATAAAGACGAGTGAGCAAGGGCGGCAGGTCGCCGAGAAACGGCAAGGTATCGGGCAATAGACGAGGTTCGATGCGCATGCGGGTCAGCTGATTCTCTTTGCAGTGTCGATGAATGTTTTTTCGATCGGAACCGGCGGCTGTCAGCCGCGTTCGCCCGCAAGCCATTGCAACTGGACTTCATGCTGGCCACGGTCGTCGGTGACGAACACCGTTCCTTCACTGATCATCACATCCCACTTGATGACCCGCGGCATATCCTTGGCCAGCACTTCCAGCACGTCCTGCGGGACGGCGGCAATATTGACGTTTTTCAGGTTCTTGATCGCCGGGATGACCTTGCCTTCCCAAACGCGCAAGCTGCCGTAGGCAAGCAGGCTGGTGCGTTCGGTGCGACGCGAGCACCAGGTCAGGCGGTCGGCATCCGGCTGTCCGACTTCAATCCAGTGCAGAACCCGATCATCCAGGCTTTTTTCCCACAGTGCGGGTTCGTCCACATCAGACAGGCCGCGACCGAACGACAATTGTTCGTTGTACCAGAAGGCATAGGCCAGCAGGCGCACGGTCATGCGTTCTTCAGTTTCCGAAGGATGGCGGGCAATGGTCTGTTTGACGCTCTCATACACTCCGCGATCGAGGTCGGTGAGGTTGAGTTCGAATTTGTAGGTCGTGGACGGCTGGGCCATGAACGGGCTTCTAGAGTCTGGAGGTAAGACGGCAAGTCTAACCGATGCCGGGCCTGTGAACGAACTTGCTCGCGCAGGGGATGCAATTGCTCCTGCTTGCGGGCTATACAAAAATCGATAGCCTGAAACAAAATTCTGATACAGATTGGCTTTATAGACGATCTGCTCCGAGTACCTGGATCCCGGCAAGGGACTGCCGAAGCACCTGAATGTGACGCCACAGGCGCAGCGCCACTCAAAGAGCTGCCACTCTACTCCAGTTTGCTGAATCTTTTTCGAGGATGAAACCAGCGAATGTCCCTTCCTGCCTCGTACTGCACAACGGCTCGATTGATGCTCGCCCTGTCGCTGGCTGCCCTGTCATGCGCCAGCCAGGCAAGGGAGACATTGACCTGGCTGATGCGCGACATACCACCTTCGACGATTTTTTCCGGGGTCATGCGCGGGCAAGGTGCCATTGATCAGCTCATGCCTTTGTTAACTGCGCGAATGCCCGAATACGATCACGTGCTAATGCGCGTCAATCGTGCCAGGGGCCTGCAGATGCTTAACGACGCCACGTCTCTGAGTTGTGATCCCACCATGCTGTGGACTGAGGAGCGAGCCAGAACCCTGCTCTTCTCCATACCGATCGGCGCCATATTCAGCAGCGGCCTGATTGTACGCAAGGAAGACATGTCGACGTTCGAGCCGTATGTCGAGGGCGGAAAAATCGACTTCGCGGCGCTCATGGCCAGCCGGGCGATCAAATTGGGCATAGTCGCCGAACGCAGCTATGGCGAACTGATCGACCATACGCTGCAAGGTGTCGACGAAGATGCGCTGGTGCTCCATTACGGTAACGATGCCACCGGCAGCCTTCTGCAAATGGAACGCCTGGGGCGCCTGCAAGCCTTTATCAGTTTCTGGCCGGAAGCACGCTATCAGGCCATGCAACAAGGTATCAGGCCGGATGAACTGGCCTTCTTGCCGATCAGGGGCAACCCCGCCTACCAATTCGTCTATATCAGTTGCAGCAACTCACCTGAAGGCAAAAAAGCCCTCGCACAGATCAACCGCGAGATGCGTACGTTGCGCGAAAGCAGCCTGATGGGCTTTTACGCGCAGTGGCTGGACCCCGAGCAACGGGCAAGCTACCTGGAAGACGTCAAAGCGCTGTTCGAGAAGAACTGACCACCTAAAAGAAACCCCGGGCAGAGGGGGACCTGCCCGGGGTAAACATGACCATGATGGTCAGTACGCCAACCTTCGATCACCGGAGCACAATGATCAAACCTGACGTAATGGATAGGAGTGCAACGAGCGCGTCAGGTTCCGAACTTGTTGACGCAAGCAAGACGACTGTTTAGCAACTGTTAAGCAAAAGACGGAGTGCCGATAAACGTTCGGCTGATTGCAGCATTACGCATCGCGGCAATGACGCAGGGTTCGATTCGACCTTCGGCGACCATCAAATCCCGGCGCAGGCCGTCTACCACATCGGTGAGCTGACGCTTGTCGCTCAGTTGATCAGCGCCGAATGTACGCTCGATCACACAGACGCCCGCTTTATCCTTAAGAGTCACCAGACGTTCGCCCCGAGTACCCGCCGGGCCAATAGTGGCCTGATAAGGAGCCAGCGCTTCGCTTAGCAGTAAGCTGATATTTTCCATCCGGATCACCACTCAACAGTTTGAATGCAAAGGTGCTAACCAATGACCGTCGGCGACAGCAGAAAGTTCTTTCTATCGCCTGATCACAGCACCGGTCTGTCATTTCGAGCATGCCTGTTGAATGTGACAAGGAAAAAACCGGAGGCCGATGGCGACAGGAAGTGGGCTTGTAGGAAAACTCAACATAATTACGCTACGCCTCCTACAAGGTGCCTATGCTATTGATCACTGCGTTAAACAACCCTGTCGTCTGTAATACCAGTCAGCCTTTTTGATGGAGCCACACCTTGAGCGATTCCACTGATCGCCCGTTGCGCGTCATCGTGGCTGATGACCACCCTATTTTTCTCATCGGCCTGCGTGTCGTACTGGAACAGGACAATCTGGCTACCGTTGTCGCCGAAGCCTGTAATCCGGATGAACTGCTACAGGTACTCGCGCGCCATCCCTGCGATGTGCTGGTGACTGATTTCATGATGCCGGTCGAACTGCAGAACGATGGCTTGCGTCTTGTGCAGCGCATACACCGGGATTTTCCGGCATTGCCGGTGATCGTTGTAACAACACTGAGCAATGCCGGACTTTTTCAGTCCATGCTGGACCTTAACGTGCGGGGCCTGTTGAGCAAGGCCAGTCTTGCCGGAGAACTGCCAGCTGCCATCAGGGGCGTGCAGCGCGGTGAGTTTTTTGTCGCTGATTCCGTGCGCAGGGTGCTGAGGGAAGCCCGTCAGTACGGCCCTGACGCGCTGTTGCCAGCAGAAAAGCTGTCGCCAAGAGAGCTGGAGGTGCTACGCCTGCTCTCGGCGGGTCATACTGTCGGCCAGATCGCTGCGCAGCTCAATCGCAGCAAACAGACTGTCAGCGCACAGAAAGTCGCAGCCATGCGCAAGCTCGGTCTGGCCAACGACGCCGCGCTGTTCATTTATTTGCAGGAAAGCGGCATGTCCTGAGGCCGGCCGTCTGTCAGCATGGCCTGCAGATGAGACTCGCGCTCGGCGGCCCAGCGCACCAACTCTGATGAAGGCATCGGACGCGCAATGAAATAACCCTGAATGGCCGGGTTGCCCAATGCCAGCAGGCTGTGAAAGTCGTCAATCGTTTCGACCCCCTCCACCACTACCGACATGGACAGCCGCTGTGCCATGAGCATGGCTCCAGCCACCACTGCAGACTTGCGCGCATCGTCGGCCATGCCACGTACAAACTCGGTCGGTATCTTCAACTCGCTGAAGGGCAACTGCAGGAGCCTGTCGATGTTCGAAGCGCCCATCCCAAAGTCATCAATAGACAATTTGCAGCCCTGCATGCATAACCTCAACAGGCCCTCCATCTGCCAGGTTTCCGGGCGGGCGGCATCCTGTTCGAGAATCTCCAGGGTCAGCGCAGTTGCCGGCACGCTGTGACGGGTGAGCGCCTGCATGATCTGCCCGGCGAAATCCGCCTGTTGCAGCACTTGCGGGTCGATATTGACCGCAACCGAGAGTACTTCGCCCTGCTCGCGCATGAACTGTGCAGAGAACTGCAGGGCCTGATCCAGCATACGCCAGGTCAACGCAACGGTCAGTTCCTCAGCTTCGATGGCGTCCATGAATCGTCCGGGAGCCAGCAAGCCATGTGTGGGGTGCTGCCAGCGGACCAGCGCCTCGACACCCAGCAACTTGCCCTGCAGATTCACCTTGGGTTGAAAATAGGCAATCCACTGTTCGGCAACAGACGCAACGTCTATGGGCATATTGTCTTTCGGATCAAACAACTCCACGGCAGACAGTGCCCCGAACGCACGCTTTACCGGTGACTGTGGTGCACTCCCGGCACGGCCTGGCCCGTACGCCTCAAGCAGGTCATGGAGTACAGCGGCCGAAGCAGGTTTTTGCACATACCCCAACACTTCCAAGCCTTGGCTGAGCGCCAGCTGCGCAACACCTTCCAGCACGCAGGCAGCTGAACTGCTGACGATGATCAGCGCCCTCGCCAACCCGTTTTCGGCCATAAAGCGGATCAGCTCAAGGCCGTCGGGGCCGTCCATCTGCAGGTCACAGATAGCAATGTCGACAGGACCACGGCTTTGCAGGGAAAGCCTCGCAACCTCAACGCTCTCGGCAGCCAGCACATCGAACACCTGATTGGCGTTGAGCATCTGGTGCAGAGCCATCAGCTGGAAAGGATGGTCTTCGAGAATCAGAACCTTGAGTGAGTGCACGGTCACGCCTACGGGAGTCAGAGCCAGCGGCTCAGGGGAACACTTACTGTAGCTCCTCCCGCACGCATGCCCCATAGGACATGTCCTAAACCCGGTAGCGATTAACGTTTTTTTTCAGCACGCATCAATCGCAAGCCGGTGCAATGTCGGGCACTGCCACCAATTGCAACTCGATATCAGCGCGCAGGCCGGTCATCGCAGCCTCCAGCGCCAGCCAGCGCTCAGGCACACTGGCCACACACTCAAGCCGCACACTTTCATCGAGCGCCGCGCACGCCTTGGCCAACGGCACTGCGTCAACCAGACTCGCCGCGCCCTTGAGCCGATGCAGGCAAGCGCTCAAGGCGTTCCAGTCATTTGCCAGCACCGCAGGCTCCAGCAAGGCGTGTTCATGCCTGAGGTTCTTCCACAACTCGCCCAACAACCGTTGCATCTGTTCCGGGTTGGCCCGGGTCATGTTTTGCAGCGTGCTGATGTCGAACGTCGGCTCACGTACCCGATCCGCCAGCTCCTGGGCCAGACGCGCCAGGGAAAGCGGTTTGATCAGCAGACCGTCCATCCCCGCCTGCTCACACCGTGCAGCCTCGTCACTCATTGCGTTAGCGGTACAGCCAATGACCGGGCAGCGCCGGCGCTGCTCTTTCTCTTCGATCTGTCGAATGGCTTCGGTCAATGCATAACCGCTGATACCCGGCATGTTGCAGTCGGTGATGACCGCATCGAACGGCTCTTCGCACCACCTCGACAGCGCAGCCTTGCCGTCTTCGACAGCCACCACCTGATGACCAAGAAACTCCAGCTGGCGGGTCAACACCAGCCGGTTGGCCGACATGTCATCGACCACCAACAAGCGAAGGCTGCGCGTATCCACAGGTGCATCCGGGACATCGCAGGAGGGCAAAACCGGCTCGCTCACCCTGACCAGCGGCAAATCGATGTTGACCAGCGTACCCTCGCCCGGCGAGCTGTGCAGGCTGATGTCGCCCTTCATCAACTCCACCAGTTGCCGGGTGATGCTCAGTCCCAGCCCGCTCCCGCCGTAATGGGCGGCAGTGTCATCGCTGGCCTGAATGAAGGGCTGGAATATCTGCTGTTGACGCTCTGGCTCGATACCTTCGCCACTGTCCTGGATAGCGATGCGTAGGCGAGATGAGTCATCCAGCGCCACCACCCTCAAGACGACCGACCCTTGCCGGGTGAATTTCAGGGCGTTGCCCAGGACGTTGTGCAGCACCTGACGCAGCCTCAGCGGGTCAAGCCAGTAATCGCCCTGAGCCTGTTCGGAAAATTCCAGCCGCAGTTCCAGGTCCTTTTCCCGGGCCTGCGCTGAAAAAAGCTCGATTACGCCCTCGAAAAGAGCCTGCAAGGATGTGACTGTCAATGACAACTGCATGCCGCCCGCTTCGATTCTGGCCAGATCAAGACTTTCGCCAATCAGTGCCACCAGCTCCGTAGCCGAGCGATGGGCGACCTGCAAGCCTTGCGACGGTGTATGCCCCTTGCGTAAAGCGTGTGCGCATTCCAGCTCCAGCAAACCGATGATTGCACCCATTGGGGTACGGATTTCATGACTCATGCTGGCCAGAAAGACACTCTTCGCCTCGTTGGCCTGAGCGGCCAGACGCATTGCTTCCTGGAGCTGCTGCTCAAGCCGCTTGCGCTCGGTGATATCGACCCAGCCGCCCAGCAACCCCTGCAGCTGTCCGTCGGCGGCGAAGAAAGGGACCGTCCATTGCCAGACGTCCATGCGTTTTCCGGACAGTTCAATGGTGCGGTCGGAAAAGACTGGCTGGTGATTTTCCAGCAAATTGAGGTAGTCGGTATGCATCTGCTCAGCCAATGCACGCGGTATCAGATTGACATCCGTAAGGCGTCGACCATTCATCTGCTCGAAACTGATGCCAAGGCTCTGCTCGTAGCTACGGTTGCAGGAAATCAGTCGTCCCTTGAGATCGCGAACATAAATCGGATTGGGGATACCATCGAACAAGGCGTGTTTGAAGGCCAGTTGGTCATTGAGCTGCCTTTCAGCCTTGAGGCGCTGGCGAATCTGCACCTTGAGGCGACTGCTCCAGACCAGTGACACCAGCCCGGTCAGTAAGGCCAGGGCCAGTACCCAGAATACCCACTGCGGTATCCGCCCCCAGAGCGAAGGCTGAGGCAGTGCCGAGCCCAGCCACTTCAAGCGGATAGAGCGCAACTCGGCCACCGGGAACTCTTCCAGCGCCTTATTCAGAATGCCCAGCAGTTCGGGCTGGGTCTTGATCACCGAAAACCTGTCGGGTGACCATTGGCCATCGACACTGCGGGCGACCTTCAGTTGCCCGGCCGGGAACAGGTAGGCACCTACTTCATTCTGAATGGTCGCGTCGGCAACACCGCTTTCCACCAGGGCTCGTGCCTGGTCGTAGGTGTCCACCAGACGCAGCTGGATCAAGGGGTGCTCGCGCCTGATCAGGTCCTCGAGCGCATGCCGGGCAGGCAGTGCCAGCACTTTACCGGCCAGACTGTCGAGCGATACTCGGGATGAGCGCTCGGAGCGCACCACGAACATCCAGCTGTTGCCTCCGAACGAATAGGTAAAGTCCAGAAACCGCCGACGCTCGGCATTTTCTGCAAGCGAGGTGTTCATCTCGGCAAGACCGGCACGCAGCACTTCAATGCTCTGCTGCGTGGAAGGCACTTCCTGATGGACAAACTGCAACCCGGTCATGCGTGAGATACGGGACAGCACATCTGCGTTCAGCCCCACCCATTGGCCATTCTTGTCTTTGTAGATGTACGGCGGATGCTGTGTGGTGGCGATGGTCACGCTCGGGTGCTTGAGCAGCCAGCGCCGCTCGGCACCGGTAAGGCGAATGCGTTGTCCCTCCACGTCAGCGCCCAGCCCCATCGTCCAGCGGCCGAGCACTTCACGACCGATCGACGGTTCAATACTGTCCAGCGCACGATTGATGAAGGTCAGCAAGCGCTGCTCATCGTCACGCACTGCAAAAGAAAACCCTACCGGAGGCAACCGGCTTTCGAACTTGATCTGCAATCCGAGATAAGGACGCAGGGCGGTGTAGGCCCGGACAATGACTTCGTTGCCGATAAAAGCGTCGACCTCGCCTTGGCTCAAGGCCTCTAGAGCACTGTAGAGGTTAGGCGCGATAATCAGCTCGCTGTCAGGATAAACGCGGTGAGCGACGTCCGAGTCGGCATAGCCATCAAGCAGCACAACCTTCTTGCCGGCCAGGCTTGGCGGCGGGCTCAGATCGTTGCCACGACCGACGACAACAGATCGGTCAGGCATGTATTCGGTTGAGAACGACAGCCCTTTCACGCCCCGCTCAAAGCCATTGGCGCTGGTCAGCAGGTCTATCTTGCCGTCGTGCAATGCCTCGATGGCCTCGTCACGCCTGGCAAACCCGGTCACCTGCACCGGAATGTTCAACTGGTCGCTGACCAACCCCAGATAGTCGGCACTGATGCCCTGATAACGGTTGCGGTCACTGGTGATATCAATCGGCTCGTAGTCGGCAATCGCAATGCCGACCCGAAGTACCTTGCGCTGATCTAGCCATGCACGATCCTGATCTGTGAGGGCCAGATCCGCTGAAGCCACGAAAGGGGCTGTCAGGGTAAACGGCAAGCTTTGCGCCGCATCGGCTGGCCCGACAAAAACCAGCGCCAACAACATGCATGCCATGCGCCATGCGCGGCCTCTCAATGTGCTGTCTGCCTCCCTGACTACGCTTTGCATGCTTGCCTGCTTCACTACAAATGACCCAACTCTATGGTTCGAAAACCAGCGAAGTTTGGCACGTAGAAACAGAAAGGCCCGCCAAGTGGCGGGCCTAAAGTTGTTACACGACGCTTCTGTCAGAGTGGTTTGCCGCGATTGCCATGCTGGCTGACAAATGCCTGTATGGCTTTCAGGTCATTTGGCAGCACAGTGCAGCGCTCGTCACGCTCGAACAAATCAGACAAATGTGCAGGTAGCTCAAGCGCTTTTCCTACACCGGCCTTCTCCACTGCCTCCGGAAACTTGACCGGATGCGCCGTACCCAGAATCACCATCGGCGTGTCCAGGCTGCGACGGCATTCGCGAGCAGCCTTCACCCCGATAGCGGTATGCGGATCAAGCAGTTCGCCGGTGCTGGCAAACACTTCAGCAATGGTCGTGCAGGTGTCCTCGTCGCTGACTGCCAGCGAATCGAACAGTTTGCGGGTTTCGGTCCAGCGCTCTTCTTCGACACTGAAACCGCCGCCCTGCCTGAACGTGCTCATCAACTCGGCAATGGCAGAACCGTTGCGACCGTGCATATCGAACAACAGGCGTTCGAAGTTCGACGACACCATGATGTCCATGGAAGGCGACAACGTAGCGTGCAGGGTTTCCTTGACGTACTGATTGCCGCTCATGAAACGGTGCAGAATATCGTTGCGGTTGGTGGCGACGATCAGTTGATTGACCGGCAGCCCCATGTTGCGTGCCAGGTAACCGGCAAAGATATCGCCGAAGTTGCCGGTCGGAACCGAGAACGATACCGAGCGCGCGGGACCGCCCAACTGCAGCGATGCATGGAAGTAGTAGACGATCTGGGCCATGATTCGCGCCCAGTTGATCGAGTTGACGGCGACCAGACGCGTGCCCTTCAGGAAGCCCTGATCGGCGAAGCTGGCCTTGACCATTTCCTGGCAGTCGTCGAAGTTGCCTTCTACTGCAATGTTGTGGATGTTGTCGCCAAAGATGGTGGTCATCTGCCGGCGCTGGACATCAGATACCCGATTGTTCGGGTGCAGAATGAAAATGTCGACGTTGTCACAGCGACGGCAGCCTTCGATGGCTGCAGAGCCGGTGTCACCCGAGGTAGCGCCGATGATCACCACACGCTCGCCACGCTTGGCCAGCACGTAGTCCAGCAAGCGGCCGAGCAATTGCAGCGCAAAGTCCTTGAACGCCAGGGTAGGACCGTGGAACAGCTCAAGTATCCACTCGTTGCCATTCAACTGACGCAACGGTGCTACCGCACTGTGGGCGAAGACACCGTAGGTCTCTTCAAGAATTTTCTTGAAATCGGCATCCGGGATGCTGCCAGCTACAAAGGGGCGCATCACCCGGAAGGCAAGTTCGTGATACGGCAAACCGGCCCAGGAAGCGATCTCTTCCTGAGTGAAGCGTGGCAGGTTTTCCGGCACATACAGACCGCCGTCGCTGGCCAGACCAGTCAACAGCACATCTTCGAAGTTCAGGGCCGGCGCCTGGCCGCGAGTACTGATATAGCGCATGGGATCAAACCTTTGGTTTGAGCTGAAAGCCTCAAGCTTCAAGCTCAAAACGACTGGCGTCTGACTTTGAGCTTGCAGCTGACGGCTCGCAGCTGATGTTAATTAAGATGTTCTACGCGAATACGAACCACCGGGCCAACCACGTCCTGAAGAGCTTCCAGGGCCTGAATGGCGTCATTGATGCGCTGCTCCACAACACGGTGTGTCAACAGGATCATCGGCACCAGACCATCGTGCTCCTCGACTTCCTTTTGCATGATCGACTCTATATTGATGCCGCGCTCGGACAGGATGCTCGCCACCTGGGCCAGCACGCCTGGGTGATCCTTTGCCTGGATGCGCAGGTAGTAGGCACTTTCACAGGCTTCGATCGGCAGAATCGGGTGCGCGGACAGCGAATCGGGCTGAAAGGCCAGATGCGGCACACGGTTTTCCGGATCGGATGTCATCGCCCGCACCACGTCCACCAGATCGGCCACCACGGAGGACGCCGTAGGCTCCATACCGGCACCGGCACCGTAGAACAGCGTCGAGCCGGACGCATCGCCATTGACCATCACCGCATTCATCACGCCGTTGACGTTGGCAATCAGGCGATCGGCCGGGATCAGCGTCGGGTGTACGCGTAGCTCGATGCCCTGGGCCGTGCTGCGTGCAACGCCCAGGTGCTTGATGCGATAGCCCAGCGCTTCAGCGTAGTTCACGTCGGCGGTGGTCAGTTTGGTGATGCCTTCGGTGTAGGCCTTGTCGAACTGCAACGGGATGCCGAAGGCAATGGAGGCCAGAATGGTCAGCTTGTGCGCTGCATCGATACCCTCAACGTCGAAGGTCGGATCGGCCTCGGCATAACCCAGCGCCTGGGCTTCGGCCAGAACATCCGGGAAGGTACGGCCCTTCTCGCGCATTTCGGTGAGGATGAAGTTTCCAGTGCCGTTGATAATGCCGGCCACCCAATTGATACGGTTTGCCGACAGCCCTTCGCGAATGGCTTTGATGACCGGGATGCCGCCAGCGACAGCTGCTTCAAAAGCAACGATTACGCCCTTTTCACGCGCTTTGGCGAAAATTTCGTTGCCGTGAACCGCGATCAGCGCCTTGTTGGCAGTCACTACGTGCTTGCCATGCTCGATGGCCTTGAGCACCAGATCACGGGCGATGCTGTAGCCACCGATCAATTCAACGACGATGTCGATTTCAGGGTTGGTCGCAACGGCAAACACATCACTGGTAGTAGGCGTACCGGCAATCTGGCAGTTGGGGTTTGGTGTACGAACCGCAATTTGCGCAACTTCGATTCCTCGCCCGGCACGGCGGGCGATCTCCTCGGCGTTACGCTGAAGTACATTGAAAGTACCGCCACCGACAGTACCCAGCCCACATATGCCTACTTTGACCGGTTTCACTGATGAACTCCCCGAAAAACAGCTGATGCTTGATCAGCCGTAAAATCCGCCGCATGTTGCCATGCGGCTACAAATGTGAAGAGGCGCCAAAAACACGGCCTCGTGTAGCGCATGCTCATATGAAGCATGCTGATGTGACAAAGCGTTATTTGGCGCCCATTGCCAGTTTGGCAACCTGAGCAGCAGGCTGATAGCCCGGAATCACCTGACCGTCGGCGAGGACAATCGCCGGGGTGCCGTTGACGCCGATCGACTGACCCAGCTCATATTGCTTGCTCACCGGATTGTCGCACTTGGCGGCCTTGATGTCCTTGCCGTCTACCATGCGGTCCATGGCGCTTTTGCGGTCCTTGGAACACCACACGGCCTGCAACTGCTCGTCACCCGGAGAACCCAGGCCTTGGCGCGGGAATGCCATGTAACGGACTTCAACGCCCATTTTGTTCAACTGCCCGACTTCTTCGTGCAGTTTGTGGCAATACGGGCAGGTAGTGTCGGTGAATACCGTGATGTGCGATTTGGTCTCGCCCACCGCCGGGTAGATCACCATTTCAGAAAGCGGAATGGCGTTGATGGTCTTGGCAATGGCCAGTCGCTCGGTCTTCTCGGTCAGGTTGACCGGCTTGCCGTTCTGCACCTGAAACAGGTAGCCCTGAACCACGAACTGGCCGTCGGCGCTGGCGTAAAGCACGCGACCGCCCTTGAGCTTCACTTCATAAAGGCCATTGAGCGGGCTCGGCGAGATGCTCTCGACCGGCAACTGCAATTCCAGCGAATCGAGGGTCTTGCGGATGGCCTGATCAGGGGCAGCATCAGCCAGGGCAGACATACTGAATGTGCCGGCCAGCAGTAAAGCGGCGGCAGCGAAAATCTGGGGCAAACGCATGGAAACTCCTATGACGACGGGCAGACTGGCGGCGGTCGAAAAAAGGGGCGCCAGCCTTGATATGCGAAACCGGCAAAGCCTACCACATAAGGCTCGCGGGGCCGACTCGGAGCGACGTAAGAAGCTTCGCAAAATACGTCGTGAGTCAACCGCGTGGATGATGCTTGGCATGCATTTCCTGCAACCGCGCCCGTGCCACATGGGTATAAATCTGGGTCGTCGAAAGATCGCTGTGTCCCAGCAACATCTGCACCACCCGCAAGTCAGCACCGTGATTAAGCAGATGGGTGGCGAAGGCATGGCGCAGGGTGTGCGGTGACAGGGATTTGCCGATGCCCGCAACCGTTGCCTGATGCTTGATGCGGTGCCAGAAGGTCTGCCGGGTCATCTGGTCGCCTCGGGTGCTGGGGAACAGTACGTCGCTGGGTTTCCCGCCCAGTAGCTCGTCGCGGGCACCGCGCAGGTAGCGCTCGACCCAGACGATGGCCTCTTCGCCCATAGGCACCAGCCGTTCCTTGCTGCCTTTGCCCATCACCCGCAGTACGCCCTGGCGCAGGTTGACCTGTTCCAGTGTCAGGCTGATCAGTTCGGTCACCCGCAGGCCGCAGGCATATAGCACTTCCAGCATGGCACGGTCACGCTCGCCGATAGCCTCACTCAGGTCGGGTGCTGCCAGCAGCGCTTCGACGTCGGCTTCGGAGAGTGACTTGGGCAATGGCTTGCCCAACTGAGGCATGTCGATCTGCAGGGTGGGATCGACGGAAATCAGCTTTTCGCGCAGCAGGTAGCGGTAGAAGCCACGTGCGCCGGACAGGAAACGCGCCGTGGAGCGCGGTTTGTAGGCATTTTCAACGCGCCACGCAAGATGATCGAGGATGACCTCGCGTCCGGCACTGGGCAGATCAACGTTGCGCTCCTGCAGCCAGCCATTGAACAACGCCAGGTCGCTGCGGTAGGAATCGCGAGTGTTATCGGACAGCCCCTTTTCAAGCCAGAGCGCATCCAGAAACCGGTCAATCAGCGGGTGGTCGATGGCAGCCATTTCAACTCAGTATGTGTGCGTGTACGCCAAAAACGAATTTTCAAACATCAGATAGCAAAAAGGCAGCCCGAAGGCTGCCTTTTTATGCATCGAAAAACTGTATCAGGACAGTTTTTCCTTGATGCGCGCTGCTTTACCGGACAGGTCACGCAGGTAGTACAGTTTGGCCTTGCGAACGTCACCGCGACGTTTCACAGCCATGCTGTCGATTTGCGGGCTGTAAGTCTGGAAAGTACGCTCAACGCCAACACCGTTGGAGATTTTACGAACAGTGAAAGCACTGTTCACGCCACGGTTACGCTTGGCGATTACAACGCCTTCGAATGCTTGCAGACGAGCGCGGTCGCCTTCCTTCACTTTAACCTGAACGACGATGGTGTCGCCTGGTGCAAAGGTAGGGATCTCTTTGGTCATCTGCTCTGCTTCGAGGGCAAGAATGATTTTGTTAGTCATGCTGGTGCTCCTAAGGTAATCCGTATGGATCGACCATCGATACGTTAACTATCGTCCCGCTCGCGGATGTATTCCGCCAGCAGCTTCTTCTCTTCTCCAGAAAGCGAGCGGCTTTCCAGAAGATCAGCGCGTCGTTCATAGGTCCGCCCAAGGGACTGCTGTAAACGCCAACGCCGGATGTGCGCGTGATTGCCACTTAGCAACACGTCGGGAACACGCTGATCCGCATACACCTCAGGTCGGGTGTAGTGCGGGCAATCCAGCAGACCGTCCGTGAAGGAATCTTCCTCCGCGGAGTCCACATGCCCTAAAGCTCCAGGCAGCAGCCGCGTAACCGCGTCAATCAGGACCATAGCCGGCAGCTCGCCACCGGAAAGAACATAGTCACCAATCGACCACTCTTCATCGACATGAGCATCAATAAAACGCTCGTCAATGCCTTCATAACGACCGGCGATGAGGATAATCGCTTCCTCCTGCGCCAGTTCGCGTACCGCAGACTGATTCAGCTGACGGCCTTGTGGCGACAGGTAAATAACCTTAGCCGCATCCCCTGCCGCTTGCCTGGCCTGAACCAGAGCATCTTCGAGGGGCTTGATCTTCATCACCATGCCAGGACCACCGCCAAATGGGCGATCATCCACAGTGTGATGGCGATCAGTGGTGTAATCCCGCGGATTCCAACAAGTCAGCTGCAACAGCCCTTGTTTCACCGCACGGCTGGTAATGCCGTATTCGCTGATGGCGGAAAACATCTCGGGAAACAGACTGATGACTTCTATGCGCAGGCTGGCCATGGCATTCAGAAGTCCGCGTCCCAATCCACCTTCATCTCGCCAGCAGCCATATCGATTGCCAACACACATTGCTCCGTATAGGGCAACAGGCGTTCACGATCATCCAGGCTACCCGCGCAGGGCTTTACAACCATTACATCGTTCGAACCGGTTTCGAGCAGGTGATCGATTTTCCCGAGCAGTTGCCCGAGTTGGTCGATGACCTTGAGGCCTTCAAGCTGGTACCAGTAGTACTCGCCATCGTCCAGATCAGGGAACAGGTTACGCGGCACGCAGATTTCGTAACCGGAGAGAAGACGAGCTTCTTCACGATCATCGAGACCTTTGAGCTTTGCTACCAGAAACTTGCTTTGCAAGCGTCCGCTGACCAGCTCCACCTGTTTCTCAACGCTGCCTTCGCGCCGAAGCGTCCAGGTTTTGTAGTCCAACAGGTTTCCAATCGGATCAGTAAAGGAAAAGACCTTCACTTCGCCGCGAACGCCATGAACCGAGTAAATCTTGCCAATGACGATCAGATCGTCGGCAGATGCAGGCGTCGCGTTCATAAGACTCAGGCCGCGGCCTTGGTCTTGTTGTGCTCTTTGAGCAGCTGGGCAACGCGCTCGGAAGTTTGTGCACCAACGCTCAACCAGTAGTTGACGCGTTCTTCGTTAACGGACAGACGGATTTCCTGACCACGGGCAACCGGGTTGAAGAAACCAACCTGTTCCTTGTGGGAACCGTCACGAGCGTTGCGGCTGTCGGTTACGGTCAAGTGGTAAAACGGGCGCTTTTTGGAGCCGCCAAGGGCAAGACGGATGGTTAGCATTGAACATCGTTCCTGTAGTCGGTGCTGCAAATCTAAGATGCACAGCGGGCATAGGTGCCCGAAAGGCCGCATATTCTAAGGAATATCCCGACTTTTGCAAATGTCTTTTTCCGGCGCCTATCGGCATGCCTTCCAGATTTGCGAGGGAGCTGTCGGTATGACAGCAGGTAAAAGCCCGCATAACGCGGGCTGACCGGGGGTCGCCCCCCGTGTGGGACGCGTGCAAAGAAGCTTGCACGCGACGCAATTACATTTTTGGCATGCCGCCGCCGGGGAGCATTCCGCCCATGCCGCGCATCATTTTTGCCATTCCGCCCTTGGCGGAGAACTTCTTCATCATCTTCTGCATCTGTTTATGCTGCTTGATCAGACGCCCGATGTCCTGCACCTGGGTACCCGAGCCCATTGCAATACGGCGCTTGCGCGAGCCGCTGATCAGGTCCGGGTCACGGCGTTCGCCAGGCGTCATCGAGTTGATGATGGCTTCCATCTGCTTGAACTGCTTCTCGGCCACGCCCTGGGCATTGCCCATCTGCGCAAGATTGACGCCGCCGATACTTGGCAGCTTGTCCATGAGACCGCCAAGGCCGCCCATGTTTTTCATCTGTTGCAGTTGATCGCGGAAGTCTTCGAGATCGAAGCCTTTGCCTTTCTTGAGCTTTTTCGCCAGTTTGTCGGCTTTATCCTTGTCGAGAGTCTGTTCAGCCTGCTCGATAAGGCTGAGCACATCGCCCATGCCAAGGATTCGCGAAGCGATACGATCTGGGTGGAACGGCTCCAGCGCCTCGCTCTTCTCACCCATACCGATGAACTTGATCGGCTTGCCGGTAATTGCACGCACCGACAGGGCCGCACCACCGCGAGCATCACCGTCGACCTTGGTGAGGATCACACCGGTCAGCGGCAGTGCATCACCGAAGGCCTTGGCGGTGTTGGCCGCATCCTGACCGGTCATGGCATCGACCACGAACAGCGTTTCAGCTGGCTTGGTCGCAGCATGCAGCGCCTGAATCTCGCCCATCATCTCGACGTCGACGTGCAGACGACCGGCGGTATCGACGATGACCACGTCAATGAACTTGAGCCTGGCTTCTTTAATGGCCGCCAGGGCGATGTCGACCGGCTTCTGGCTGATATCGGAGGCGAAGAACGTCACACCGATGTCGTTGGCCAGGGTTTCAAGCTGCTTGATGGCGGCAGGACGGTAGACGTCGACCGACACAACCATCACGGTCTTCTTCTTGCGCTCTTTAAGGAAGCGCGCCAGCTTGCCAGCGGTGGTGGTTTTACCCGCACCCTGCAGGCCCGCCATGAGGATGACCGCAGGCGGCGTGACATTGAGCACCAGATCTTCGTTGGCAGCGCCCATCAGGCTTTCGAGTTCGGCCTGGACGATCTTCACGAACGCCTGGCCTGGCGTCAGGCTGCGCGACACCTCGGTGCCGACGGCGCGTTCCTTGACGTTGTTGACGAAGTCTTTGACCACCGGCAAGGCGACGTCGGCTTCAAGCAACGCCATACGCACTTCGCGCAAGGTATCTTTGATGTTGTCCTCGTTCAGCTTGGCCTTGCCAGTAACATGGCGCAGCGTCTGCGAGAGGCGGTCAGTCAGGTTTTCAAACATGCGCGATCCTTTCAGGCTCTCGTCGAACCCCGGTTGATGCGGCCCGGCCCGTAATGCAGAAATGGCGCTCGGCGAGCCTGCGGCTTGAGCAGGTCGCGGATTATAGCGAAGACTCCGCCGCACGGACACCACGCAGTCTGCTTCTGTGGTCTTTCGTGATTTGCCGGTTATATGCCAAACTCAACGTCTTTTCAGGCCCGTCCATCAGGATCTATGTCCCCTTTGCCACCCAGCCTGCTTCCCAGCCTCGCCGCCGCCGTTCTGTACGCCGCTGCGACCGTCTATCAGAGCCTGCGCCTGAGCCAGGCCGTCAAGCCCGACAAGCGGCTGCTTTGCCTGCTCGGTACGCTGGCGGTGATCGCACACGCCATCGGTCTGTTTTCCCAACTGACGCATTCCGTCGGCCTGGGTCTGGACTTTTTCAACTCGGCCAGCCTGATCGCCGCGTCAGTGATCGTTGTGACCTTGATCGCCACGTCACGCATTCCGGTGGAAAACCTGCTGGTGCTGCTGTTCCCATTGGGAATGGTGACCGTGCTGCTCGCTCAGTTCGCCCCCAGCGGCACCGTACAGCCGATCATGGAAGAACCCGGCATCCTGAGCCATATACTGCTGTCGCTGCTGGCTTACGGAATGTTCACCATTGCCGTATTCCAGGCGTTGCTGTTGCTGTTGCAGGACTACCGACTCAAGCACAAGCACCCTTCCGGACTGATCAAGAACTTCCCGCCGCTGCAAACCATGGAAAGCCTTTTGTTCGGCTTCCTCTGGGCTGGCTGGACGCTGCTTTCGCTGTCGCTGATTTCCGGCTGGCTGTTCGTTGAAAACCTGTTTGCCCAGCATCTGGTGCACAAGACCCTGCTGGCTTGCCTGGCCTGGGTCGTATTCAGCGTACTGCTGTGGGGGCGCAACCGCCTTGGATGGCGAGGTCACAAAGCCATTCGCTGGACCCTGGGCGGCTTCTGCCTGCTGATGCTCGCCTACTTCGGCAGCAAGCTGGTACGCGAATTCATCCTGCACATCTGACGGGCCCTGATCATGGATAATCTGCCCCTTGGCCCACTGCTTGGCGTCCTCGCCCTCCTTATGCTCTGGGCTGGTCTGCTGACGTCAGTCGAAGCCGCGCACCACCAACTCAAGGCAATGCGCGCCGCCAGCCGTTCGGACAAGGCCGCGCCGCTTCCCGAGCTGGCGTTCAACCTGAACAGCCTGATCCTGGGCAATACGCTGATAAGGGTACTGATCACCGTAATCGCAACACTGATTGCTGCCAATTACTGGTTCTACAACGGCCCGACCGTGGCATGGCTGGGTACCGTGAGCGTCATGCTGGTGTTCGCCGAATACATACCGCGCCGCTTGGCGAACCGTCACCCTGTCTCGACACTGCTACTGGGCAATGGCGTATTGCGCATTCCAATGAAGATCGTCTGGCCGCTGGCCTACGTGTTCAACGTGCTCGCCAAGACGCTGCTGCGCCCGTTTTTGTCACGCCAAGTGCAGCAACAGGAGCAGAACTTTGAAGACGATGTGCAGAAAACCAACCGCCACGACATTGTTCACGAGCATTATCCGCGCGCCAGCGTGCTGTCGGGCATCCGCGCACTGGACAGCATAACGGTCAATGACATCCTGATACCGCGCAACGAGGTGGATGGCGTCAACCTTGATGATCCGATGGAGCTGATCATCGAGCGCCTGATCATTTCACGTCACACGCGCCTGCCGGTCTATCACAACGACATAAATCAGGTTCAAGGCGTCATCAATACACGCGACATCAGCCACCTGCTGCCCAAAGGTACACTGACCAAAGAGCAGTTGCTGGCAGTCTGCTACGAGCCTTATTTCGTTCCGGAAAGCACTCCGTTGCAGTTGCAGTTGCTGAATTTCCACAAACAGCAGCGCCGCCTCGGCGTGGTGGTTGATGAGTACGGGGAAGTGCTGGGTATCGTCACCCTTGAAGACATTCTTGAAGAAATCGTCGGCGAATTCGAAAGCGAGCAGCGGCTGGACAATCCCCACGTCAAGCAACAGGAAGACGGACGCCTTGAGGTAGAGGGTGCTGCATCCATTCGCGAACTCAATAAAAGCCTTGGCTGGCACCTGCCTTCGGATGGTCCGAAAACCGTTAACGGGTTGGTTACAGAAGCATTGGAAACCATTCCAGAGGCTCCGGTCTGCCTGAAAATAGGGCCTTACCGGCTGGAAATCCTCGAGACCGAAGACAATCGCGTCAAGCGCGTGGCCATGTGGCAGAACACCCTCGTTCGCACCTTCAAATAGATTTCTGCCTTCAAATAGATCCCGGCAACACCCTTGTCTCTCGACCCATTCGGGTTACTCTGCTCGACGCTTTACCCACAATCACAATAATGAATGCTAGCCGGAGCACGGTCCTTGCCGCCCGGCGAGTCGACAGCCAGGGAATCCGCATGACCAGCACCCCGCTCTCTCGCGAAAATAACACCGAGTCCGTAAAACCGGTGAATTCGGCAACCCGCGTCGCCACAGCCAGTTTTATCGGCACAGCTATCGAGTTCTACGACTTTTACGTTTACGCCACTGCCGCCGCGCTGGTGATAGGTCCGGTGTTTTTCCCGCAGACCTCAGGTACGGCGCAGATGCTGTCGTCATTTCTGACCTTCGGTATCGCCTTTCTCGCACGCCCGCTCGGGTCGGCGCTGTTCGGTCATTTTGGCGACCGGATCGGGCGTAAATCGACCCTGGTGGCGTCGCTGCTGCTGATGGGTATCTGCACCACGCTGATCGGCGTATTGCCCGGTTACGCGACTATCGGCGCGTGGGCACCGATTCTGCTATGTGTACTGCGCTTCGGTCAGGGGCTTGGCCTGGGCGGGGAATGGGGTGGCGCTGCGCTTCTGGCGACCGAGAACGCCCCGAAAGGCAAACGCGCCTGGTTCGGCATGTTTCCACAGTTGGGACCTTCAATCGGTTTTCTGGCCGCCAATGGCCTGTTTCTGGCACTGGCCATGACCCTGAGCGACGAGCAGTTTCGCGCGTGGGGCTGGCGAATCCCGTTTCTGCTCAGCGCCGTGCTGGTCATGGTCGGGCTGTATGTGCGCCTGAAGCTGGAAGAAACTCCCGTCTTCGCCAAGGCTATGGCCCGTCACCAACGCGTCAGCCTGCCGATCGTGGAAACCTTCAGCCAGCACTGGAGGCCAATGCTGCTTGGTGCAGCGTCGATGGTCGTCTGTTATGCGCTGTTTTATATCTCGACGGTGTTTTCATTGAGTTACGGCGTGGCCACGTTGGGCTATACCCGTGAAACGTTTCTGGGGCTGTTGTGCTTTGCGGTGCTGTTCATGGCGGCTGCCACGCCATTGGCTGCACTGGCAAGCGACCGCTTCGGGCGCAAGCCGGTACTGATTGTTGGCGGTGTGCTGGCGATTCTGTCAGGTTTCACCATGGAACCACTGTTAACCCACGGCAGCACTTGGGCTGTGGCGTTGTTTCTATGCATCGAGCTGTTTCTGATGGGCATTACGTTTGCCCCCATGGGCGCGCTGCTGCCAGAGCTGTTCCCGACACAGGTTCGCTACACAGGCGCATCGGCGGCGTACAACCTGGGCGGAATCGTCGGCGCCTCGGTTGCCCCCTTCTTCGCCCAGAAACTGGTGGCGATGGGCGGCTTGAGCTGGGTGGGCGGGTATGTATCTGCAGCTGCGCTGATCAGCGTGCTGGCGGTGTTGAGCCTGAAGGAAACTCGGGATAGGGATCTATAAGCCTCAAGCTGCAAGCAAGAGCACCACACTCCTGCTTGTAGCTTGCAGCTGCGCCCTTACAACTTTACGTCTACCGCTTGCGACGCTCGGGTCGCTTTGGCCCGCGCGGCTTCGATGGACTCGTCGCGAGCCAGGGCGACGCCCATGCGGCGTTGACCGTTGACTTCCGGTTTGCCGAACAGACGCAACGCGGTGTCAGGCTCGGCCAGCGCCGCGCCGAGGTTGGCGAAAGCGGTCTGAGTGGACTGGCCTTCGACCAGAATCACTGCGGAAGCAGATGGCCCGAACTGGCGGATCAACGGAATCGGCAGGCCGAGAATTGCGCGAGCGTGCAGGGCAAATTGCGACAAGTCCTGAGAAATCAGAGTGACCAGACCGGTGTCGTGCGGGCGCGGCGAGACTTCGCTGAACCACACTTGATCGCCCTTGATGAACAGCTCGACACCAAACATGCCACGACCACCCAATGCCTCGGTCACTGCCCTTGCAACACGCTCTGACTCCGCCAACGCTACCGGGCTCATGGCCTGCGGCTGCCAGGATTCCTGATAGTCGCCCTTCTCCTGGCGATGGCCAACCGGCGCGCAGAACGTGGTGCCACCGATGTGACGCACGGTCAGCAGGGTGATTTCGTAATCAAAGTCGATGAAACCCTCGACGATGACGCGGCCCTTGCCAGCGCGACCGCCTTCCTGCGCGTAATCCCAGGCTTTCTGCACGTCATCAGCGCTCTTGAGCAGGCTCTGCCCTTTGCCCGACGAACTCATGACCGGCTTGACCACGCAAGGGAAACCGAGGTCTTCGACAGCCTTGCTGTACGCCTCGAAGGTGTCGGCAAAGTGATAAGGCGAGGTCGGCAGTTTCAGCTCTTCGGCCGCCAGACGACGAATGCCTTCGCGGTTCATGGTCAGTTGCGCGGCGCGCGCGGTCGGAATCACGGTAAAGCCTTCGGCCTCAAGCTCAACCAGGGTTGCGGTGGCGATGGCTTCGATTTCCGGAACGATGAAATCCGGCTTCTCGGCCTCGATGACTGCACGCAACGCAGCACCGTCGAGCATGTTGATCACATGGCTGCGATGAGCAACCTGCATCGCGGGCGCGTTCTCATAACGGTCAACAGCGATCACTTCAACGCCAAGGCGCTGCAGCTCGATCACGACTTCCTTGCCCAGTTCGCCGCTGCCGCAGAACAGTACGCGAGTCGCGGTGAGCGACAGTGGAGTTCCGATTTGAGTCATCTCAGGTCCTCGTGAAGCAGATATCGAGGGCTGCCTGCCTTATGCAAGCAACCGCTGTGGAGAAAGGCGCGCAATTTACCA
The DNA here is from genome assembly GCF_032587815.1 of Pseudomonas syringae group sp. 26L6. Lineage (NCBI taxonomy): Bacteria > Pseudomonadati > Pseudomonadota > Gammaproteobacteria > Pseudomonadales > Pseudomonadaceae > Pseudomonas > Pseudomonas syringae group sp. 26L6. Next base: position 231,013 of record NZ_JAWHPJ010000053.1, on the reverse strand, counting down.
CGAAGCCCCGGTAAATGGGCGCTCAGCCCGGACAAGCGTTGTTGCGCGCTCGCCAGGCCATGATCATCCAGACCAGGGTCACGCCGGCGAACTTCGATGCCAGCGCAGTGAGCACGACCGGTGCAGTCAGCGCGTCGATCATGCCGAAGAAGATAAAGGTATCCAGCGGGATGCTGAGTGCCGAGCTGATCCATAACCGGTCACGCAACGGGCGTCTGGTGATGCTGAACACCAGCCAGTCAATGCACTCGGAGACCGCGAACGCAGTGGCGCTGGCCAGGGCAATGGTCGGGTCGCTGGTGACATACGAAAGCACCAGCGCCACCAGCATGGCGATGATCGCGCCATGACCAAAGCGAATTTGCACCATATCGCGCAACACAAACACCAGCCCGCCCCAGGCAGACCAGATGATGTCCAGATGCGGCGCACTGGAGAAGGCGAAGTTGATCAGCACGACACTGCCGATGTAAGCGATCAGGAAAAGCATGGAGGGTTTGGGCCTGTGCAAGCGAGCGGCAATGATAGCAAACGCGGGCAAGGACCGTGCCCGGGCATAGGCGAAAGCGCTATTTCTGACGAAGATAATGCATCGACTGCACCGGCCTCTTCGCGAACAAGTTCGCTCCCACAACGCCCACGGATAACCTGTGGGAGCGAACTTGTTCGCGAAGGCTATATTCCAAACGCAGCAAATTCTTCTACTGCACCGGCCTCTTTACGAGCAAGTTCGCTCCTGTAAGGCCATGGGAACGTCAGCGTGCCCCGCCCACCGTCCACATCAACCCGCTGGCCCTGGCGCGCTCGTCGCACAGCCCCAGCACGACACGGCGCTCGTCGTTGCTCATCCGGCTCCACCGGGTGATCTCGTTCACGGTTCGCTGGCAACCGGTGCATATGTCCTGCTCATCGAGCGCACAAATGCTCACGCAGGGAGAACGGACCGGCTTTTCAATCGGGGTATCGGTGCTCATCACTCTTCCTGCACAACCAGGTCACGGGCGTAACGCTGGGCATTGTGTACGTAATGGGCGGCGCTGGCTTCCAGCATTTTCTTCTGCACGTCGGTGAGTTCGCGCACCACTTTGCCCGGAGACCCCATGACCAGCGACCCGTCGGGAATGACCTTGTTTTCTCCGATCAGCGAATTGGCGCCGATGATGCAGTATTTACCAATTTTCGCCCCGTTGAGGATGACCGCGTTGATGCCGATCAGGCTGTAATCGTCAACGCTGCAGCCATGCAACATCGCGTTATGCCCAATGGTCACACTCTTGCCGATGCTCAGGGGCGAGCCCATGTCGGTGTGCATTACTGTGCCATCCTGCACGTTACTGTTTTCGCCGATATGGATCAGCTCGTTGTCGCCACGCAACACCACGTTGAACCATACACTTGCTCCGGCTTCCAGCCTGACATTACCGATCAGCACCGCATTAGGAGCAACCCAGCTCTGCGGGTCGGTCTGAACACGGGATTCCCCCAGGCGATATTTCATGCAGCTTCCTCAGGCGGGTCGTACTCATGGGTACGGATTGTTATGAACAGCACTTCCTGTCGACAGCACTTCTGCAGCAAGCCACTCAGGTTCAGGTGGTCGAGCGTTCGGGCGGATGATGCAGACTGATTTTGGTGTCGTACAGCACATTGACCAGCTCGACGATCATGATCGCGGTAAGCCCCCAGATCTTGTAACCGCCGTAACGGTAACTGGGCACGTACCAACTGCGGCCTTCGTAATCGATGCGGTGCGTATGTTCACGGGTGTCCTGACGGAAGAACTCCAGCGGTACGCTGAACACCGCCGCGATCTCGCCGTCATTGGGCTGGTATTCGACAAAGTCAGGTATGACACCGACATACGGCGTGACTTTGATGCCATGTTTGGAGATGAGCGGGCTTAACGGGCCGACTACTTCGACCAGCCCGGGAGGCAGTCCGATTTCTTCCTCGGCCTCGCGCAGGGCAGTAAAAATCAGGTCCGGGTCGCCTGGATCGCGTCGTCCCCCCGGAAAAGCCACTTCGCCACCATGTGTCGACAGACCACTGGCACGCAAGGTCAAAATCAGCTCGGGTTGCTCACTGCGGGTGACAGGCACCAGAACAGCCGCCTCGGGGAATCGTCGATCCGAGTCGAGGGTTTCGGGCGTATGACTGACTACACGGCGAAGTAGCTCATCCAGCATGGGAAATCTCGATCTGTTGCCTGTCTGGCATCATGCACCAAAGCGAGGTTGCGCCCAACCCCTCGCAAGGCAACTCCTGTCACACAGAGGGTTGCCGAGCCGCAGCACGACAGGCCAAGATAGCGACTGCGTTCACTATCGACTGACCCCATGAAATTTTGCAGCCAGTGCGGCAACCCCGTTATCCAGCGTATTCCCGAAGGCGACAGCCGATTGCGGTATGTCTGCGAGCATTGTCACACCATTCATTACCAGAATCCGAACATCGTGGCGGGCTGTCTGGTGACGCTGGGCGACAAGGTCCTGCTGTGCCGCAGGGCCATAGAACCGCGCCTGGGCTTCTGGACACTGCCGGCAGGTTTTATGGAAAACGGCGAAACCATCGAACAGGCCGCGCGGCGCGAAACCATCGAGGAAGCCTGCGCCACTCTGACCGAGCTGCATCTGTACACGTTGATCGACGTTCCGCATATCAATCAGGTGCATGTGTTCTATCGGGCAGAAATGGCGACTGAGGCGTTTGCGGCAGGAATCGAGAGTCTTGAAGTGCAGTTATTCGACGAAGCCGACATTCCGTGGTCGGACCTGGCTTTCATGACAGTCGGACGTACCCTAGAATACTTCTTCGCGGATCGGCGTCGGCAGGTCTACCCGGTTCATACCAGCGCCCTTCCCCCGTCACGTCCGTTGCTGGACACCTGAAAGTCAGGGTCGCACACAATATCGGCGCTTTTTATAGAAAGAAGCACCTTCAGGGAAATCGTAATGCGCTGGTTGTTCGCCTTCTTTTGCATGTCATTCGTACCGCTTTCGCAGGCTGCGTTTACCCAGACCATCGTGCCCAAGGGCAGCGAACAGAAAATCATCAACAATAAAGTCATCAATACCGAGAGTATTGCCAGCAAGCCGATCGACAAGGTGCTGGTGCTCAAATCGGTTCGCCAGTTGCAACTGATCAGCGGTGGCGAGGCGCTGAAGACCTATCGAATCTCTCTGGGCAAGAACCCCAAGGGCACCAAATTGCAGGAAGGCGACCAACGCACGCCAGAAGGTTTCTACTGGCTCGACTGGCGCAAGCCCAGCAATAACTACAACCTGTCGATGCACATTTCCTACCCGAACATTTCGGACTCGGCACGGGCACGTCGCGAAGGCGTGAAACCGGGCAGCATGATCATGATTCACGGCACGCCGGTGGATGAAGAGTACCCGGAATGGTACTTCCACACGCTGGACTGGACCAACGGATGCATCGCGCTGAAGAACAACGACATGCGGGAGATATGGGATCTGGTGAAAGACGGGACGATGATCGAGATTCGGCCTTGATCATTGCAGCGAGCAGCCAAGATCAGACGCAGAGCGTCCAGAACGGCATGTCGACGCAGAGCATCGCACGATAGCTGTCAATCGTTTACATCGTGGGAGCGTCCGGGCGACGCGCCCAGCTTGCTCGCGAAGAGGCCAGTACAGCCCCTCAGAACTCTTCCAGCCGCCATACTTCGTAAGCAGGCGTTTCGTAGGGATGGCTCTGCTTAAGCGCCAACACTGCTTGCTGAATCAGATCATCAGCCACGACCAGCTCGACCTTCCATTCCTCCACCGATTCGACCACTCCGCTCTGCCCGACAAATGGCTGACTGCCATTCAGCGGGCGGAACTGGCCCTGGCCGAGCACTTGCCATGAACAGTGATCGTAAGCGCCGATTCGCCCTGCACCAGCAGCGAATACGGCGTTCTTGACCTCGTCCACATGGCTCGGCGGAACAAAGAAGGCGAGCTTGTACACGCGCCTTAGTTAACCCAGGCCCGCGCGTTGCGGAACATGCGCATCCAGGCAGCGTCCTCGTTCCAGTCCTCGGGACGCCATGAGTTCTGCACCGCGCGGAACACGCGTTCCGGGTGCGGCATCATGATCGTCACGCGACCGTCCAGGGTGGTCATGCCGCCGATACCGCGCGGCGAGCCGTTCGGGTTGGCCGGGTAGGTTTCAGTGACCTTGCCGTGGTTATCGACGAAGCGCAGTGCCACAGTACCGGACACATCCGCTTCAAGCAGCGCGTCGTCATTGCGGAACTCTGCGTGACCTTCACCGTGAGCGATGGCGATTGGCATGCGCGAACCGGCCATGCCTTGCAGGAAGATCGATGCCGACTCCTGAACCTGAACCATTGCCACGCGCGCTTCGAACTGCTCGGAGCGGTTACGCACGAAATGGGGCCAGAACTCGCTGCCCGGAATAAGCTCGTGCAGGTTGGACAGCATCTGGCAACCGTTACACACACCCAGCGTGAAGCTGTCGGCACGCTCGAAGAAGCCCTGGAACGCATCGCGGGCGCGGCTATTGAACAGTGCCGACTTGGCCCAGCCTTCACCGGCACCCAGCACGTCGCCATAGGAGAAGCCGCCACAGGCAACCATGCCCTTGAAGTCGTTCAAGTCGACACGACCGGCAAGGATGTCGCTCATGTGCACGTCAATCGCATTGAAGCCTGCGCGATCAAAGGCTGCCGCCATCTCGACCTGACCGTTGACACCCTGCTCGCGCAGCACGGCAACCTGAGGGCGGATGCCCGTCTTGATGTACGGCGCAGCGATGTCTTCGTTAACGTCGAAGCCCAGTTTGACGGTCAGGCCCGGATTGTCTTCTTCCAGCAGCGCATCGAATTCCTGATCAGCGCATTCAGCGTTATCGCGAAGGCGCTGGATCTGGTAGCTGGTCTCGGCCCACTGACGTTGCAGCAGACGGCGCTGGCCGCTGAAGACCGGCTCGCCATGGAAACTGATCGAGACTTCGTCGTTGTTGATCGGCTGACCGATCACCGCAACGCAATCTTCCAGACCGGCAGCGCTGAATTGCGCCAGCACCAGCGGAGTCGCGTCCTGACGCACCTGGATGACCGCTCCGAGCTCTTCGTTGAAGAGGATCGCGCTTAGCTCGGAAACGTTGTCGGCCACACCGTCGAGGTGCAGGTTCAGGCCGCAGTGACCGGCAAAGGCCATTTCCAGCGTGCTGACCAGCAGACCACCGTCGGAACGGTCGTGATAGGAGAGGATATGACCGTCTGAATTGAGGCCCTGAATCACGGCGAAGAAGGCTTTGAGGTCTTCAGCGTCATCGACGTCTGGTGCCACACGACCCAGTTTGCCGTGGGTCTGGGCGAGAATAGAAGCGCCCATGCGGTTCTGGCCACGGCCCAGATCGATCAGGATCAGGTCAGTGATGCCTTTATCCATGCGCAATTCAGGCGTCAGGGTCTGACGAATGTCGACCACTGGCGCAAAGCCGGTCACGATCAGCGACAGCGGCGAAGTCACGCTCTTCTCAGTGCCTTCATCGCTCCAGCGGGTTTTCATGGACATCGAGTCCTTGCCCACCGGAATGGTAATACCCAGCTCCGGACACAGCTCCATGCCCACCGCTTTCACGGTGTCATAAAGACGCGCGTCTTCTCCGGGATGACCGGCAGCCGACATCCAGTTGGCCGACAGTTTGATGTCAGACAGCTTTTCAATACGTGAGGCCGCAATGTTGGTCAGCGTTTCGCCGATCGCCATGCGGCCCGAAGCCGGAGCATCCAGAAGAGCCAGCGGCGTGCGCTCGCCCATCGCCATGGCTTCGCCCGTGTTGACGTCGAAGCTGGTCGCGGTCACGGCGCAGTCAGCCACAGGCACCTGCCACGGGCCGACCATCTGATCGCGAGCGACCAGACCGGTAATGCTGCGGTCACCAATGGTGATCAGGAAGCTTTTGCTGGCAACTGCCGGGTGACGCAGTACGCGTTGCACGCTTTCTTCGATATCCAGCGTGCTCGGGTCGAAGTCATCGCCGATCTCGGCTTCGCGCTCGACCGAACGGTGCATGCGCGGCGCCTTGCCCAGCAACACTTCCAGCGGCATGTCCACCGGGCTGTTGCCGAAATGGCTGTCAGTCACGGTCAATTGCGGCTCGGCAGTGGCCTCGCCGACAACCGCAAACGGGCAGCGCTCGCGTTCGCAGATGGCCTTGAAACGGTCGAAATCTTCGACGCCGACGGCCAGCACGTAACGCTCCTGGGATTCGTTGCTCCAGATTTCCAGCGGGGCCATGCCCGGCTCGTCGTTGGGCACGTTACGCAGTTCGAAACGCCCACCACGATCGCCATCGTTGACCAGTTCGGGGAAGGCGTTGGACAGGCCACCGGCACCGACGTCATGGATGAAGCTGATCGGGTTACGGGCGCCCAGCTGCCAGCAGCGGTCGATCACTTCCTGACAGCGACGCTCCATCTCAGGGTTTTCACGCTGAACCGAAGCGAAATCCAGGTCGGCAGAACTTGTACCGGTCGCCATCGAGGACGCCGCGCCGCCACCCAGGCCGATCAGCATTGCCGGGCCACCCAGCACGATCAGTTTGGAACCCACAGTGATCTCGCCCTTCTGGACGTGATCTTCGCGGATGTTGCCCATACCGCCAGCCAGCATGATCGGCTTGTGATAACCACGAACCTCATCGCCGTGCGGCGTGGTAATAGACTGCTCAAAGGTACGGAAGTAGCCGGTCAGCGCCGGACGGCCGAACTCGTTGTTGAACGCCGCGCCACCCAGCGGGCCTTCGATCATGATGTCCAGCGCGGTGACGATGCGCTCGGGCTTGCCGTATGGCACTTCCCAAGGTTGCACGAAACCGGGAATCTGCAGGTTGGACACGGTGAAACCGGTCAGACCTGCCTTGGGCTTGGCACCGCGACCGGTTGCACCTTCGTCGCGAATCTCGCCGCCGGAACCGGTCGCTGCGCCAGGAAACGGCGCAATGGCAGTCGGGTGGTTGTGAGTTTCGACCTTCATCAGAATATGCACCGGCTCCTGCACCGCGCCGTACTGGCGGGTTTCGGGGTCCGGGAAGAAGCGGCCGGCAACGTTGCCGACGATCACCGAAGCGTTGTCCTTGTAGGCGGACAGCACGCCTTCGCTGTGCATCTGATAGGTGTTCTTGATCATGCCGAACAGGCTTTTTTCCTGGCTCTGGCCGTCGATATCCCAACTGGCGTTGAAAATCTTGTGACGGCAGTGCTCGGAGTTTGCCTGGGCAAACATCATCAGCTCGATGTCGTGCGGGTTGCGCCCGAGACCGTTAAAGCTGGTGATCAGGTAATCGATTTCATCTTCAGCGAGGGCCAGGCCCAGCTCGACGTTGGCTTTTTCCAGCGCCGCGCGGCCGCCACCCAGAATGTCCACCGCGGTCAGCGGTTTGGGCTGGGCGTGGCTGAACAGGCTAGCGGCCTGCTCGTGATCGCCCAACACCAGTTGCGTCATGCGGTCGTGCAGGCTGTCGGCGATTGCCTGAGCCTGGGCCTCACTGAACTGACCTTCTACATAGAAGGCAATCCCGCGCTCGATGCGCTGGATTTTCGTCAGGCCGCAATTGCGGGCGATGTCGCTGGCCTTGCTCGACCAAGGTGAAATGGTGCCAAAACGCGGCAACACCAGAAACAGACGGCCGCTCGGCTCTTGAACCGGCACGCTGGGGCCGTATTTCAGGAGACGGTCGAGAACCTGCTGTTCTTCGCTGGTAAGAACGTCGTTGACGTCCGCGAAGTGGGCGAATTCGGCGTACAAGCCACTGACAGCTGAAACTTTTTGTTTCAGTTGTTCTAGTAATTTGCTGTGGCGGAAGGCAGAAAGGGCAGGAGCACCGCGCAGGATCAACATCTTCGGGACAGCCTCGAGAAGGGGGTGTGCTTTGAGGCCGCACATTCTAGCCTAAAGCGGGCCTTTGATCACCCAAAACGGCGGCATCGGGTGCGCCCGAATGTCGCTCCACGCAAAAAAAGCCTGAAAATGCCTGTAAAACCCCCTCGCCTATCAGACGCAGGCTTCACTGTCGAGATATGGCGCCCGGTGCGCTTTGCGTATACTGCACCGATGTTCTTCAGACCAGATTTCCGCCCACGTTGCGCCAAGTGGCTCATCGCAACCGGACTCTTCCTGATGCTCGGCGCCTGTGTGGAGAAACCCACCACACTGGAGCGAGTCAAGGAGGACGGCGTGCTGCGGGTGATCACCCGTAACAGCCCGGCGACTTATTTTCAGGATCGCAACGGCGAAACCGGCTTCGAATACGAGCTGGTCAAGCGTTTCGCCGATGATCTGGGCGTCGAACTGAAGATCGAAACGGCCGACAATCTGGACGATCTGTTCGACCAGATGAACAAACCGGGCGGCCCGGTCCTGGGTGCTGCGGGCCTGATCGAGACGCCGAAGCGCAAGCAACAGGCGCGTTTCTCGCACTCTTATCTGGAAGTGACCCCTCAGGTTGTCTACCGCAACGGCCAGTCGCGTCCCACCGACCCGGGCGACCTGGTGGGTAAACGTATCGTGGTCCTGAAAGGTAGCGCGCATGCCGAGCAGCTTGCGGCACTCAAGGCGCAGAATCCCGGCCTTGAATATGAAGAGTCGGACGCGGTCGAGGTCGTCGATCTCCTGCGTATGGTCGATGAAGGCCAGATTGACCTGACGCTGGTCGACTCCAACGAGCTGGCGATGAACCAGGTGTACTTTCCCAACGTGCGTGTAGCCTTCGACCTGGGCGAAGCCCGCGAACAACGCTGGGTGGTTGCACCGGGCGAAGACAACAGCCTGCTCAACGAAATCAACGCGTACCTCGACAAGGTCGAGAAGAATGGCACGCTGCAACGTCTGAAAGACCGTTACTACGGCCACGTCGATGTACTTGGCTACGTTGGCGCCTATACCTTTGCCCAGCATTTGCAGGAACGCCTGCCCAAATACGAGAAACACTTTCAGACATCGGCCAAGAAAGAACAGGTCGACTGGAGATTGCTGGCCGCCATCGGCTATCAGGAATCAATGTGGCAACCGGCCGTTACCTCGAAAACCGGTGTGCGCGGCCTGATGATGCTGACCCAGAACACCGCTCAGGCGATGGGCGTGACCAACAGGCTCGACGCGCGACAAAGCATTCAGGGCGGCGCAAAGTATTTTGCCTACGTAAAGGATCAGCTGGACGACTCGATTAAAGAGCCAGATCGCACTTGGCTAGCTCTCGCGTCCTACAACATTGGCAGCGGTCACCTCGAAGATGCGCGCAAATTGGCCCAGAACGAGGGGCTGAATCCTGATAAATGGCTGGACGTGAAAAAAATGCTGCCGCGTCTGGCGCAGAAGAAGTGGTACAGCAAAACGCGTTACGGCTACGCCCGAGGCGGCGAGCCGGTGCATTTCGTTGCCAACATTCGTCGTTATTACGACATTCTGACCTGGGTCACGCAGCCTCAGCTCGAGGGCAGCCAGGTCGCCGATGGCAACCTGCATGTTCCCGGTGTCGACAAGACCCAACCACCTGCGCCGCCTGCACCTGCTTCAGGCAGTAGCCCCGACAAGCCTGCGCTCTAGACGCCGCCCTGGTTTTTATCTGCATCCTTGGCAGCCCGGCGCATTCTGAAAAACTCGCTCAGCATTGCCCCGCATTCCTCGCTCAATACCCCGCCTTCAAACAGCACGCGGTGATTGAGAAAGCCCTGACTGAAGAATTGCCCCTGGCTTTGAACGATGCCTGCCTTGGGCTCAAGCGCGCCGTAAACCACGCGCGCCACCCGCGAATGCACGATCAACCCGGCGCACATGCTGCATGGTTCCAGCGTCACGTAAAGCGTACTGCCTGGCAGTCGATAATTGTCCAGCGCACTGGCGGCATCACGAATAGCGACCATTTCGGCATGCGCACTGGGGTCGCTTGCGCTGATCGGGCAATTGTAACCACGACCAATGATCTCGCCGTTCTGCACCACGACTGCACCGACTGGCACTTCGCCCAGCAATGCGCCTTGCGCGGCGAGCGCCAGTGCCTCGCGCATGAAGTCCTGATCCTTGCTGCGGTCGATGATTTGCGGCTGACGCATCACGACACCTCGATGGCGGCCATGAGACCAGTTTCCATGTGATCGATCACATGGCAGTGGAACATCCACACACCGGGGTTATCCGCCACCAGCGCAATCCGCGCCCGCTCGTTGCGGCCCAGCAAGAACGTGTCGGTAAAGTACGGGATGATCTTGCGCCGATTGGACGCGATCACCTTGAAACTCATGCCGTGCAAGTGAATCGGGTGTTGATACTGAGTCATGTTCTTCAATTCAAAGATGTAGCTCTTGCCCAACTTCAATTTGGCGATAGGCCGGTCGGCGCAAGTCTTGTCGGTAATGTCCCAGGCTTCGCCGTTGATCTGCCACAAGCTGGGCGGCTTGCCGTTGTCGGTGTTGACCGACATTGAGCCCACCCATTCGAAGTTGAAATTGATCTTCTCGGCGCTCTCCATATCCGGCTCGGCCACCGGATTGGCCGGCAGCTCAGGTGGCCATTGGCCGGGCGCGTCGTTATTGGCGACCGACCGAAACGTCCCCAGACGCACCGGGCCGTTACGCAATGAAATTTCCTCACCCGCAGGCGGTGCCTTGATTGCCAGACAGATGCGCATGCCCGGCCCCAGCCAGTACTCGTCGCCAAACGGCCGCGGCGTGACCGGGTTGCCATCCAGTGCATAAATCTGCACCTCGGCGTCCGGCAGGTTGAGGCGATAGGTGACGGTATTATCGAGGTTGAGCAAGCGCACGCGGGTAATCTGCCCAGCAGGCAATTCAATGACCGCCTGCGGAATACCATTCAATGTCGAAAGCCGACCCGCCGTACCTTCACGCGCCGCCTCACGCAGCACGCTGAACTCGGTAAACGCGCCAACTTCATCCACATGCCAGCTTTTCAGGCTGACCGTGCGCTCATGGGCGAAACCGGTGGGCTCGCGCTCTTCAACGATCAGCGGCCCGACCAACCCGCGGCCCAGCTCTTCGCTGCTGCTGACGTGCGGGTGATACCAATAGCTACCGGCATCCGGCACACGGAATTTGTAATCGAAATATTCGCCCGGCTTCACCGGCAACTGAGAAACGTATGGCACGCCGTCCATCTCCAGCGGCAAGCGGATGCCATGCCAGTGAATGGTCGTCTCGACCGGCAGCTGGTTGATGAAGCGCAAGCGCAACCACTCGCCCTGCCGCACCCGCAATTCGGTGCCCGGCGCAGAACCGCCAAACGCCCAGGCAGGTGTCTTGTGGCCAGAGACCAACTCTATATCCAGCGGTGCAGCGATCAGCACGAAGTCCGAACCCGCTTGCGACTCACGACGCCCCATCCAGTAACGCGAAGCACCACCCGCGCCAAGGCCGACTACAGCAAGACCGGCGATGCCTGTGAGGATCTGACGACGGGTAAAGGACATGAACGGCGGGACCTCGAAAACGACGACTGAGCGCATCTGCGAGCAAATGCGAGGGGCGAATACGATACACCTGCATTTGCGTAAAGATAAGGGTGGATACCACGAACTGAAGTTGAGGCGTAAAAAAGCCGGGCAAGGCAGTGACGCCCGCTCCGGCTTTTTGCATCAATTAACCGCGCTACGACTGACTAACCCGCTCCAGCCATTCGATATATGCCGGCTCTGCATCAGGCGGTACATTGGCGCGGTGACCCTGCAACTCTGCCTGCATGCCAAACCCTTTCCATATCAGCGGTGCGATGCGCGATGCCGGGCTGTTCGCCCGTTCCAGTTCGCTCAGCACTTGCAGGCTTCGTTGCTTGTGCTCGGCCACTGTATCCGACTTGTAATCGAAAGCCTTTCCCAACCCGGAGAGGTACATCAGTTTTGCGGTTTCTATCTCAGGCCACTGGAGCGCCATATTCAGGGGCCATTCGAGCATCGCGCGTTCGCCCCACATCGACGACTTGGGTAAATGGTCGTTCGCAAGCAACGTCAGCATGAATGATTGGCCCAACTGGGTCAGATACACCGGCAAGACCTCAGCGGTGGGCTGCCGGTAAAACACATCCAGTGGTTGCTCACGCGTGAGTCCGATACCGGCCAGCAAGCGCTGTTGAAGATCAAGTACCAGCGCGCCAAGTTCCGCTTTGCCTGCACTACCGTTTTCAACGGTTTGCCGGGTGCGGCTCGTGCAGTTCCACAGGCTCAGTGAAATCCGCCACTGGGCTTGATCGCCCTCACCCGAACACCCCACCTCGCCCGTGACGAAATACTTCGTCGTTGGCGGGACGATATCGAACAATGTGTTGCCGTCGACTTCAACCCCCGATACAACCGGCCCCGCACCCTCCGCGACCTGGACATAACAATTGGCTGCATAGTCATTCCAGTAGTGAACCGACTCAGCCATGTAAAGAGGGATGGCACGCGTATAGCGCCCGATATCATCCTCGCGCTGCGATTCGGCAGGTTCTGCTTTCTCCATGATTTTGGACAAGGCGAAGAAACCAATTTCTGGCGCACCTTCCGGTTTTTGCGCGAAGAGCCAGTCAGCATTGCGCAAACCGTAGTGCCAGACCGGCTTGGTAAGCGCCACGGTATTGATCGTCACGCTGGCAGGATCAATCGGAACACCTTTGTCTTCCTGCCTGCGCACGTCCTCGAAAGCGTGCGCAAACTGGTCAAGGTGACTTTTGATTGGCGCAAAGCCGAGGGCATACAAGCGCGTAAGCAAGGCCTCGCCTTCATCCACCCTGCCCAGCTCCTGATAGGCACGCAGCAAGTTGAGACCTGCCGTCGAATCATGTTTGTGCTCATCGTAAGCAGGCCCGACAAGCTCGACGATCAGCGGGATGTGGCCATTGTTGCCCAGATCCCCCGAGATCATCTGCAGCGCGCTTCGGTCGAACTGGCCACCTGCCAACACTTCTTCATACAGCACGCGCGCCTGCGCGACGTTGCGCTGTTGCAGGTAATGCCGCGCCATCCACAACTGCGCACGCCAACTGCCCGGCAACGCCGCTACTGTGTGAAGAGCAGCGAGATAGGCCGCCTCGCCGCCCCGCTCCTGCTGGATGCTCAGCCACCACATCACACCATTCTCTTGATTCGGATCGGCTTCAACCGCCTGCCATAGCGTTGCCTCTGCAACTGATTGCTCACCACGCTCGGCAAACACCTTGGCCAGATTGGTCAGAATGATTCCCGACACACCGACTTTCGCCATCCCGGCCCGCAGGGTGGCTTCAGCAGCATCAAGCTGAGCGTTGTGCATCAGCACGATACCGTTCACCACATGACTGCGCTCGGGATTAGCGTCGATCTCGACCAGTCGCTCGGCTGCTGGCATGAGGTCAGTCGCAAATCCATCGTTCAGGCCCGAAACAATGAGGTTGTAGAGCTCGTCAGCATCACCCCAGTGCTGCTTCAGATTGGGCAGGAACACCTTCTCGCGCCACTCGGCCCGAGTAATCTTTATCTCGCGTCCGTAACTGTCGTAGGCAGTGATCAACTCGCCGTCGTGGGCTTCTGGCGACGTCGTATCAGCAGGCGCGTTATCTGTTGAAGCTTGAGGTTTCTTGCCGCTGATAGCGGACAGAATGCGTTTGAACATGAGTGGAGTCGCCGCGGTTTAGGGTTAATGGGTACTGGCAGATCCAAGGCGAGGCTTGCCAGTGAATTCAACGCTGTACTGGAAGAGGCGATCAAGTCTGGTTTGGCCTGGAGCCACCGGAATCTGGTTTAACAATAGCTTGTCTCGATACCACTCAATTTGATGAACGGGCCCTCATGCTGAACGTTAGAGCCACCTTCAACCCGGCGAAACTCTACGACTTTCATCCCGCGCAGGTGGCGTCCATTGATCCAGAAACGCCGCAACCTTCTCTTCAATACGGCTCTCGATGGTCCGCAAACGAAGCAAGGGAATACCGCATTTATTCAGAATGCTGTTTTTCACAGCGTCTCGTTCAATCTGTAACGGATCGTCATGGTGACCTCCGTCGACTTCAATCACGCCCAAGGGGGTCTTACCCACCTTGAAATAGAGCACGAAATCGCATCGCGCAGCATTTCTCATAAACTCCAGCTCTCTCTCCGTGAAGCTTGCGCGGGCCACCGCTGCCAGTTGCATCAGCCGGATCTCACGGTGGAACATGATCCCTCGGCGGGGTTCCTGAGCCAGTGCCTCACGAAGTATCTGCGCCACAATCTGCTCGGACTTGAATAACGAGTCATCGGGATTGAGCCTTTTATTGAGACGCTCAAGTGATCGGTCGTACTCTTTATAGAGCAGATCGAATGCCGAGATAACAGGCGCTCGATGGACCTGCCCGTCATCCGCGTAATATTCCATGTAGCGGATCAGCGCAGCGATATGGCCATTACTGGTTTTGAAAACGTTATCACCCGTGACCAGCGTGAACCTGCTTTTGGCTCTGGAAACCGCGACGTTGACCATACGTGCATCGTCGACGAAACTCAGGCGCTCCGGGCTTTTGTACTTGTCCAGCACGGTAGAAAAGACAATTTCGTCACACTCCCTGCCCTGAAATTTATGCACGGTGGCTCTGACAAAATCAGCTGGCAGGCAGGAACCTGAAAGCATCGCCTGATTCTTGAAGGGGGCAATGAACCCTCTGCCATCTTCTCCCTCCCAGAGGCTTTCCCCGTCGGCCTCAAGCACTGCCAATAAAGAGTCGAGCTCTCTGAGATTGGAATTGTTGCGCGTGTGGTTTCCCTTGGCAGTCACCAGCAGCGTCAACGGTTTTTCGCCATTGTCCATTGTCATCGGTACTAGCTGACTATCGTAAAACTGCTGATTACAGAACTGAATAATTCGGGGATGACACCGATAGTGCTCTTTGAGCAACGTCATCGGTATCGAGTTGCCGAACACACTGACGCATGAGTCCAAAAGGCTGTACTTCTCACAGTCATACCAGGGCGCGGGCGCTTCCAGCCCGAGTTTTTCCGGGATGTGTGCAAGTTGCTTCCTGTCCCCCACGATGATCAGATTTTTCGCACAACTGAGTGCCAGTACACCTGGGACGATGTCCTGTTGCGAGGCCTCGTCGATAATCACGTAATCGAGAACAGCCTTGCCGCCAAGGGAGTTGACGATTGAATGCGTACTGCTGCCAATGACCGGGTAGCGCTTCAGGAACGCATCAAGCCGCTTTCTGTAAGTAGTGTCGAAGGTATCGTCATCAGGGATATGACGATGCAGGTGGTGTTTCAGGTGAAGCATGGAAGAAGTGGTCAACTCCTCCAGCAGCGCCTTGAAGTTACCGAGTCGCAACGCTTCTTCATGGGCAGCCAACTCCGTCTTTTTATCTTGCAAGACCTTGTCGTAATAATGGAGCTGCAGGCTGTAGAAGGCAGACATGCGCTTGTCCCAATTATCGAAGGGTCGGGTGCGCAAAATTCTGAAATTGAACAAGAGCTCGATACGGTCCTTGATTCTGATGCGCTCGCTCGCAAGCTGCTCGAGGTAAGCCATCAAGTCCGTCGTCTTTTGTGGCGACAGTTTATATCTGTCCAGAGAAGGACCGGCCACACCGTTATCCCGCTGCCACTCAGTAAGGTAGCGACGCTCTATCTCCAGTTCGCTAATCTCGATCTGCAACTGCGCCACTGCGTTACGAGCGCCCAGGTAGCCTTTGAGCTGTTGCAGCACAGCCTGGATATGCTCAATGGCAGGCGCTGGTGAAGGATCTGTGGAAGGTCGAGAAGGACGGTTGGCAAAAAACTCTTTCTGATTGTCGTTCTTACCCAGCCTCGCGACCAGATAATCCAGGCCACACTTGCCTAGCTTTTCATAAACATTCTCGACCGCGGAATTGTTGTTGGACACCACCGCCACTGTTTTTCCCTGCAAAAGGATGTTGGCAATGATGTTCAGAATAGTCTGCGTCTTGCCCGTACCGGGAGGACCTTCAATCACGCTTACCTGTGAAAGGAACGCTTGCTCCACCGCCCTGAGCTGACTTTCGTTGAGGCCGAAAGGAAAGATGAAATTACCCGACGACTCCAGCTTTCCATGCTGCCCTTTGCAGTAAGCATGCAGCGCCGTGGCCGGAGACAACGAAAGAGTCCCCATTTGGCGGTCAATATTTTCGGCCATGCCCTTTTTATCACCGGCAGCGGCAGCGCTGACCCTGGCTGTGGCCACTGAGCGAAAATAAGTGAATGCAGGCTCATCAGTGATTGAGGTCGGGGAAAAGAACTCAACACTGTCCATGTTAAAAATGTATTTTTTCGATTTCCCAGGATATTGAACGAGGGCGTGTTTCTCACCGTATATCTCCACCCTAGCGACGGGATTGAATTCCGAGCTTCCTTTTCTCAGAAGAAGCATGTCCTTCAACTCCAGGGTAGGCACGACTCTGCAATCACCCAGCGGGCGGGAATAAGTTTTTTGAGAGGGGTAGTAGCACGTCAGGGTGAACTCGCCCTTGCCATCTGGCTTTATATCCCAGCCACTGATCTGCCGGGTTTTGTCCTCGCCACACACATAGATGGAAACCATAAATCCCTTAAACAGGCGTGATGACCGCCTGTACGCATCCGTGCCGTAAGAACCCGAATTCATTGATTCGGGTAGCCAGTGACATTCTGGCATTGCTAAACGGACCAATGCCAGCGCGACGTGTGGCGAGGGGCCGTTGATAGGTCACGCCACATGAACAAAGTGCTTGGCGATGTGCAAAGCTGCGAGAATTTACCGGGCCCAAAAAGCCAAAAGCCCGCAATTAAGCGGGCTCCAGGGCATTTTTTGCTAGATCGTGCCGGGAAGTGCCGGACGCGAGATCATTCCCACTCAATAGTAGCCGGCGGCTTGCTCGACACGTCATACGTCACGCGCGAAATCCCTTCGATTTCGTTGATGATCCGGCCACTCACCGTCTCCAGCAGCTCATAAGGCAGGTGCGCCCAGCGAGCGGTCATGAAGTCGATGGTTTCCACCGCACGCAATGCGACAACCCAGGCATAACGGCGGCCGTCGCCGACTACGCCAACCGATTTGACCGGCTGGAACACCACGAACGCCTGGCTGACTTTGTGATACCAGTCGGCCTTGCGCAGTTCTTCGATGAAGATGTGGTCGGCACGACGCAGTAGGTCGGCGTATTCCTTCTTCACTTCGCCGAGGATGCGCACGCCCAGGCCTGGGCCTGGGAATGGGTGGCGGTAGACCATGTCGTACGGCAGGCCGAGTTCGAGGCCCAGGCGGCGGACTTCGTCCTTGAACAGTTCGCGCAGTGGCTCGACCAGCTTGAGGTTCATTTCTTCCGGCAGGCCGCCCACGTTGTGGTGCGACTTGATGACGTGGGCTTTGCCGCTTTTCGCGCCAGCCGACTCGATCACGTCCGGGTAGATGGTACCTTGCGCCAGGTACTTGATGTTGTCCAGCTTGCAGGACTCGGCATCGAACACGTCGATGAAGGTGCGGCCGATGATCTTGCGCTTCTTCTCTGGATCGCTCTCGCCTTCCAGGTTGTTCAGGAACTGCTCTTCGGCGTTGGCGCGGATCACCTTGACGCCCATGTTCTCGGCGAACATGGCCATCACTTGCTCGCCTTCGTGCAGACGCAGCAGGCCGTTGTCGACGAATACGCAGGTCAGTTGATCGCCAATGGCCTTGTGCAGCAACGCGGCAACGACAGACGAGTCAACGCCGCCGGACAGGCCCAGCAGGACGTTGTCGGTGCCTACCTGGGCGCGAACCTGAGCGATAGCGTCTTCAGCAATCTTCGAAGGGGTCCACAGTGCTTCACAGCCGCAGATGTCGAGGATGAAGCGCGACAGGATGCGACCGCCCTGCTTGGTGTGGGTCACTTCCGGGTGGAACTGCACGCCGTAGTAACCGCGAGCGTCGTCAGCCATACCGGCAATCGGGCAGCTCGGGGTACTGGCCAGAATGTGGAAGTCTTCCGGCAGTTTGGTGACCTTGTCACCGTGACTCATCCATACGTCGAGGCCAAACAGGCCGTCGGCGTCGATATGGTCTTCGATACCATCGAGCAGACGGCTTTTGCCGACTACGTCAACGCGAGCGTAGCCGAACTCGCGCAGCTCGGAACCGGCAACCTTGCCGCCCAACTGCTCGGCCATGGTCTGCATGCCGTAACAGATACCGAACACCGGCACACCCAGGTCAAATACTGCTTGCGGGCAGCGTGGGCTGTTGGCTTCGTGTACGGACTCGGGGCCGCCGGCGAGGATCACGCCTTTTGGAGCGAATTCGCGAATCGCTTCGTCGTCCATGTCAAACGGATGCAGCTCGCAGTACACGCCGATTTCACGCACGCGGCGGGCGATCAGCTGGGTGTACTGGGAACCGAAGTCGAGGATCAGGATACGGTGGGCGTGAATGTCGAGGGCCATGACTCATTCTCGTCAAAAAACAGAAACGACACGGGGCTGCGTCAACAGCCCCGGCTATAAAAAGTGTTGGCCTGCATCGCGGCACACACCACGATGCAGTCCGGATCAACCAACGCGATAGTTCGGCGCTTCCTTGGTGATCTGCACGTCATGGACGTGGGACTCAGCCATGCCTGCGCCGGTAATGCGCACAAACTCGGGCTTGGTGCGCATCTGCTCGATGTCGGCACTGCCGGTGTAACCCATGGAGGAACGCAGACCGCCCATCAACTGATGGATGATGGCCGACAACGGACCTTTATAAGCCACACGGCCTTCGATACCTTCCGGCACCAGTTTCTCGGCACCTGCGGACGAGTCCTGGAAGTAGCGATCGGACGAGCCTTGCGCCTGGGACATTGCACCCAGCGAACCCATGCCGCGATAGGCCTTGTAGGAACGACCCTGGAACAGTTCGATCTCGCCTGGCGCTTCTTCAGTACCGGCGAACATCGAGCCCATCATCACGCAGGAGGCGCCAGCCACGATAGCCTTGGACAGGTCACCGGAGAAGCGGATACCGCCGTCGGCGATCATCGGCACGCCTGTACCTTCAAGGGCTGCGGAAACATTGGCGATGGCGCTGATCTGCGGCACGCCGACACCGGCAACGATGCGCGTGGTGCAGATGGAGCCAGGGCCGATACCGACCTTGACTGCATCGGCGCCTGCGGCAACCAGTGCCTTGGCTGCTTCGCCAGTGGCGATGTTGCCGCCGATGACCTGCACCTGAGGGAAGTTTTCCTTCACCCAGCGAACGCGGTCGATCACGCCTTTGGAGTGACCGTGAGCGGTGTCGACCACAACAACGTCAACGCCGGCAGCGACCAGCGCAGTGACGCGCTCGCCAGTGTCCTTGCCGGTGCCGACAGCAGCGCCGACGCGCAGGCGAGCCTGATCGTCCTTGCTGGCCAGCGGGTATGCCTTGGCTTTTTCGATGTCCTTGACGGTCATCATGCCCTTGAGCGCGAAATTGGCATCCACGATCAGGACTTTTTCCAGACGGTGCTTGTGCAGCAGCTCACGCACTTCGTTCTTGTCGGCGCCTTCACGCACGGTGACCAGACGTTCTTTAGGCGTCATCACTTCGCGGACAGGGACATCAAGACGGTTTTCGAAGCGTACGTCGCGGGACGTCACGATGCCGACCAGGTCGCCATTGTGCAGCACCGGTACGCCGGAAATGTTGTGCATGCGGGTAAGTTCGAACAGATCACGAACAGTGGCATCGGCTTCGATCGTGATCGGGTCTTTAACAACGCCGGCCTCGAACTTCTTGACCTTGCGCACTTCGGCAGCTTGCTGCTCGATGGTCATGTTCTTGTGGATGATACCGATACCGCCTTCCTGGGCCATGGCAATTGCCAGACGGGCCTCGGTGACTGTATCCATTGCAGCAGAGACCAAAGGTATATTCAGCTCGATGCCACGGGTCAAACGGGTTTTCAGACTGACTTCGTTGGGAAGTACCTCGGAATAACCGGGCACAAGGAGAATGTCGTCGAATGTAAGGGCTTCTTGACTGATACGCAGCATCGCGGGGGCTCCCGGGCGGGAAAATTGGAAGCGCGCCATTATACCCACAGACCCCGCCCGGCTCAATGTAAACCTCAGCCTATTATCAAAGCTGTTTATAGACGCACATTAACGCAGGAGACCG
This sequence comes from Pseudomonas syringae group sp. 26L6, assembly GCF_032587815.1. Taxonomy (NCBI): domain Bacteria; kingdom Pseudomonadati; phylum Pseudomonadota; class Gammaproteobacteria; order Pseudomonadales; family Pseudomonadaceae; genus Pseudomonas; species Pseudomonas syringae group sp. 26L6. The sequence continues at coordinate 210,924 of NZ_JAWHPJ010000053.1, read as the reverse complement.
GGCGATCCAGACGTTCGGCGAAGTCATCCAGAAAGGTCTGGGTGAACGACGCATCCAGCCAGTTATTGAAGATGAAACCCAGGTTGGAAAACCCGCAGGCGTCCAGAAACAAAAAGCCGTTGATGTCATCTTCATGGCGGCATTCGGGGCAGGTGAAATTATCGGTGTGACCGGGCATCCAGTCCTCCAGGCTGTCGAACAGCGCCTCCCCCACTTCGCGACGACACTCCGGGCAACCGGCCTCTTCGGCAAAGTCGTTCAGCGGGGTATAGATGCAGCGCTTGGTGACGATTTCCAGACCATTGACTGTTTGCCCGAAAGGCAAGGCATCGGGGTGCTTTACTACCCTTCTCGCTCCGGGCGCCACGGCGTAGGCCATCTTGTTATAGGTGCGCCCGCATGTCGTCAGCTCCGGCTCGACCACATCGAGCTTGACCAGCCAGCGCAGAATCAGCCGCGCCCTGGCCTCGTGCCCGGGAAAGGTGGAAATTTGCGGGACGATGATGCTTTGGGTGTTCATAACGGAGCGTCGCTTAAAGCTGTTCGAGGCCGCAGCTTAATAGGCTGATGATTCTGGTCAAGGTGAAATCATGATCGAAGTGGCGATACGGACCCGTGCGCCAGACCGGCATTGCCATTATGATGCCGGACATGATCAAAGACCCTTTCGCAAGACTCGGCCTCGACCGGGAAGTCCTTACTGTCAGCCAGCTCAACGGCCGTGCGCGGGTGTTGCTGGAGGACGTGTTCAGCAGTATCTGGGTCGAAGGCGAGATATCCAACCTCTCTCGCCCGGCGTCTGGCCATGTGTACTTCACGCTCAAGGACTCTGGCGCGCAGGTGCGTTGCGCGCTGTTCCGGCAGAGCGCGGCACGAGTGCGTCAGGCGCTCAAGGACGGCTTGCAGGTCAAGGTGCGCGGCAAGGTCTCGCTGTTTGAAGGCCGCGGCGACTATCAGTTGATTCTCGACACGGTGGAACCTGCCGGTGATGGTGCGTTGCGCCTGGCATTCGATGCGTTGAAAGCCAAGCTCAGCGACGAAGGCCTGTTCAGCGCCGAGCGCAAGATCGCACTGCCGCTGCACCCGCAACGTATCGGGATTATCAGCTCTCCGACCGGTGCGGTGATCCGCGACATCATTAGTGTGTTCCGCCGCCGCGCACCGAGGGTCGAACTGACATTGATCCCCACCGCCGTTCAGGGGCGTGAGGCGATCAACCAGATTGTCCGCGCGCTGAAACTGGCCGACAGCAGAGGCTTCGATGCACTGATACTCGCCCGTGGCGGTGGATCGCTGGAGGACCTGTGGTGCTTCAACGAAGAAGCCGTCGCCCGCGCCATCGATGCTTGCGTGACGCCGATTGTCAGCGCCGTTGGCCATGAAACCGATGTGTCCATCAGTGATTTCGTGGCCGATGTGCGCGCACCGACGCCCTCCGCTGCCGCCGAACTGCTCGCCCCGGACTCCAGTGACCTGCATCGACGCGTCGACAGCCTGCACCGCGGACTGGTGAGCCGTATGCAGGATCGACTGATGCGCGAGCGCTTGCGTCTTGAGGGCATTTCGCGGCGTCTGCGTCACCCTGGCGAGCGCTTGCGTCAGCAGTCGCAACGGCTGGACGACCTGGACATGCGCCTGCGCCGCGCTTTCGAACAGAACATGCACCAACGTCAGGTGCGTCTCGCCCATATGCAGAGCCGTCTCGCTGCACAGCATCCGGGCCGAACCCTGGGTTTTCTGCGTCAGCGTCTGGATGCCTTGGCCGAGCGTCTGCCGCGAGCCATTCGTGAACAGATCAAGGCGCGCAAGCTGCAACTGCAAAGTCAGGTGCAGACCCTCAACGTGGTCAGCCCGCTCGCCACACTGGGACGCGGTTACAGCATCCTGCTCGACGAGCGCGGCCATGCGATCCGTAATGCCGCACAAACCCGAACGGGCCAACGACTCACCGCCAGGCTCGGCGAAGGCGAACTGCAAGTACGCGTCGAAGACAATCACCTCACGCCTGTGACCCTTTCTCTTCTGGACTGACTGCCTGATGCTACGTTTTATTGCCCCGCTGTTCGCCCTGCTCCTGTGTTTGCCCGCCCACGCCGACAGTTTCATCACCCGCGCACTCGACAAACCGGTGCCCGGTGGCGTTGCCGTAATTGATCTGGGCACTGGCACTCAGGCGCCGACTGCCACCTATCAAGGCAAACCGGTGCTGGTGGTCAAGGAACAGGGCACGCGATGGCTGGCCATCGTCGGCATCCCGTTGACGGTCAAGCCTGGCACTCAACAAGTGACCTCGGGCGGGCGCACGCTGAACTTCACGGTCGGCAGCAAGAAATACCCGGAACAGCACATCACGCTCAAGAACAAACGTCAGGTGAACCCAAACCCTGAAGACAACAAGCGTATCGAGGGCGAACTGGCTGAACAGCTACGCGCCTACCGCAGCTTCAGCCCCGGAACGCCGAGCAACCTGATTCTGGACAAGCCAGTCAACGGACCGCTATCGAGCAGGTTCGGCGTGCGCCGGTTCTTCAACGGCGAAGAGCGCAACCCGCACTCAGGGCTGGATTTCGCTGTACCGGCCGGCACGCCGATCAAATCTCCGGCTGCGGGCAAGGTCATCCTGACCGGTAATTACTTTTTCAATGGCAACACTGTATTCGTTGACCACGGCCAAGGCTTCATCAGCATGTTTTGCCACATGTCGAAAATCGATGTGAAAGTCGGTGATCTGGTCCCTCGTGGCGGCGTGGTCGGCAAGGTAGGTGCTACCGGTCGCGCAACCGGCCCGCACATGCACTGGAACGTCAGCCTCAACGATGCGCGCGTGGACCCGGCAATCTTCATCGGCGCGTTTCAGCCGTAACACTGTTCGTCAGCAAGCGCTAAGGCGCTTGCCAACGACAGCCGTTCTTTGCGCACATCGCTTTCGACCAACAATAACCAGCAAATAAACGCTCATAACCCGCTATAAAAAATCGATAACGGCGTATTTTCGAGAATTTATCCCAATCTTTTTCAAGTGCTTGCCATCATTCATTCCAATGGTTACGGTTGGCCTATGAAAACCTCTCAAACCCTAATTCTGTTGCGCCAACATCGGTGCCTCAGCCTGGTCAGTGCCCGACTGCCAGGCTAGATTGCTGTGCCTCGCCCCTGTGTTCGCAACCCCTGTGCTTTTTAGAACGGAAGGCCGACCCTAACCCGGCCCCGTGAATACAAAAGGATTTCCTGATGACCATGCTCAAAGACCCATCGAAGAAGTACCGCGCATTCCCGACCATCGATCTGCCTGACCGCACCTGGCCTTCGAAGACCATCGATGCAGCGCCGATCTGGTGCAGCTCCGACCTGCGCGACGGCAACCAGTCGTTGATCGAACCCATGGACGCGGCCAAGAAACTGCGCTTCTGGAAAACCCTGGTCAGCGTTGGCGTCAAGGAAATCGAGGCATCCTTTCCATCAGCTTCGCAGACTGACTTCGATTTCGTGCGTACCCTGATCGAAGACGGCCATATCCCGGATGACACCACCATTCAGGTGCTGACCCAGGCTCGCGAAGACCTGATCGCTCGCACGTTCGAATCGCTGCGTGGCGCGAAGAAAGCCATCGTCCACCTGTATAACGCGACCAGCCCGTCGTTCCGCCGCATTGTCTTCAATCAGGATAAGGCTGGCGTGAAAGAAATCGCGGTCAATGCGGCCAAGCTGTTCGTCAAATACGCTGCACAACAGCCTGAAACCCAGTGGACTTTCGAGTACTCGCCGGAAACCTTCAGCGCGACCGAGCTGGAATTTGCCAAGGAAGTCTGCGATGCCGTGATCGAGGTGTGGAACCCGACGCCCGAGAACAAGGTGATCCTCAACCTCCCGGCTACCGTGGAAGTGGCGACACCCAACATTTACGCTGACCAGATCGAATGGTTCGGCCGCAACATCACCCGCCGCGACAGCGTGCTGATCAGCCTGCACACCCATAACGACCGTGGTACAGGCGTCGCTGCTACCGAGCTTGGCCTGATGGCCGGTGCGGATCGCGTCGAAGGCTGCCTGTTCGGTAACGGCGAGCGGACCGGCAACGTCGATCTGGTCACCGTTGCATTGAACCTCTACACCCAGGGCATCGACCCGGAGCTGGACTTCTCGGATATCGACGGTGTGCGTAAGGTCGTCGAAGAGTGCAACCAGATTCCGGTTCATCCACGTCACCCATACGTTGGCGATCTGGTACACACCGCGTTCTCCGGTTCGCACCAGGACGCCATCCGCAAGGGCTTCACCCAGCAGAAGGACGGCGAGTTGTGGGAAGTGCCTTACCTGCCGATTGACCCCGCCGACATTGGCCGTAGCTACGAGGCGGTGATTCGCGTCAACAGCCAGTCAGGCAAAGGCGGCATCACTTACCTGCTGGAGCAGGAATATGGCATTTCCCTGCCGCGCCGTATGCAGATCGAGTTCAGCCAGGTAGTTCAGGGTGAAACCGATCGTCTGGGCCTGGAGATGTCCGCTCAGCAGATTCATTCGCTGTTGCGCCGTGAATACCTGCAAGCCAACACACCTTACGCGCTGATCAGCCACAAGTTGCAGGAGGAGAACGGCAACAGTGCGGTCGATGCCGAAGTGCATGTGGACGGTGAAACCCAGCATTGGCGCGGCAAGGGCAAAGGCGCTCTGGAAGCGCTGGTCGCCGGTCTGCCAGTTGCCGTGGAGATCATGGACTACAACGAGCACGCCATTGGCTCGGGCACCACGGCCAAGGCCGCTGCCTACATCGAACTGCGCGTGAATGGCGAGCGTGCCGTGCATGGCGTGGGTATTGATGAAAACATTACCACCGCCAGCTTCCGGGCACTGTTCAGCGCACTGAACCGCTCGTTGAGCCAGACACAAGCCAAGGCCGCCTGAGTCTACAGGCAGGATGGCGGACGCCAGTTCGCCATCCTCACCCAAACCGAGCGCGCGACTCCCCTCCTCGCCAGCCTCTTGCATTCCACGCATGACCCTGCCTGTTTCGGCATAATCTTTTTCATTTATGCTGTGGTAGCATGCTGCCTTTATTCCAGGACGGGCCAACATCCAACAGCAATTCATATGCTGACGATGCCCATCCGGACTTACCTGCCAGCTACATCTTTCCTATAAAACCAAGACGACTATTGCATTGATTTCCGGACGAAAAGAATGCTCGGGCAGACCCACCGTGCATTGAAATTACTATCGGCCTCGGTACGCTGAGCTGATCCAATCACATTTGGAGCGATTATGCCCAAGGCTTCCCATCAAGATTTGCGCCGCAGTTTCCGTGCGCTTACCTCATCGAACTCGTGCTTTCACACCGCCTCGGTATTCGACCCCATGTCAGCGCGAATCGCAGCGGATCTGGGCTTTGAAGTAGGCATCCTCGGCGGTTCTGTCGCATCGCTGCAAGTACTGGCAGCACCTGACTTCGCACTGATCACCCTGAGCGAGTTCGTTGAACAGGCCACGCGCATCGGCCGCGTTGCGCAACTGCCGGTTATCGCGGACGCAGACCATGGTTATGGCAATGCCCTTAACGTCATGCGTACCGTTGTTGAACTGGAACGCGCCGGCATCTCGGCGTTGACGATTGAAGATACCCTGCTGCCTGCGCAGTTCGGACGCAAATCCACTGACCTGATTTCCACGGCCGAAGGTGTTGGCAAGATCCGCGCAGCACTGGAGGCACGTGTCGACCCGGAGATGTCGATTTTCGCTCGCACCAACGCGGCGATCATCCCGGTTCAGGAAGCCATCAGTCGGGTTCAGCAGTATCAGGCTGCCGGGGCTGACGGCATTACCATCGTCGGCATTCGTGACTTTGATCACCTGGCGCAGATATCCGAAGGCGTGACCGTACCGCTGATGCTGGTGACCTACGGCAACCCTGAGCTGCACGACAATGCGCGTCTTGCCGAGATGGGTGTGAGAGTCTGCGTGCATGGCCACGCTGCGTACTTTGCCGCAATCAAAGCCACCTACGACTGCTTGCGCGAGCAACGCCAGATTCTGGGCAGCGAGTCGAACATGAGCGCTACCGAATTGACCCACACCTATACGCAGCCTGAAGACTACGTAGAGTGGGCACGCAAGTTCATGAATGTGAACGAGTAAGGGCTCTGGATGCTGTGACGCTTTGCGTCACAGATCTGCGCCAAGCTGCACACTCAAGATCGGACGCAGAGCGTCGCACGATAGTCAGGTTATCGTTCCGCACGCTCCAGCGTGGGAACGCCTGTCGTGACGCTCTGCGTCACAGATCTGCGCGCACCACATAGCCGGGAGCAGACCCGTAACGTAAGCACCGCGTGCCGACGCGGCGCGTCGGCACGACCATCATCCGTGCCAGGACATCAGGCAGTGGTATTCACGCCACCTTCAGTCTCCAGCTGCAACAACGATGCCTGCAAGGTCTGCAGGTTAGCGCTGGTGGACGCAATCTGACCCTGAATCGCCATGGCTTTCTGGGCCTTTTCTTCCGCTGTGCCATTACCGCTTTGAGCGGCAGCCAATTGCGCCTGCTGTTGAGCCAGTTGCTTCTGGGCGTCCTTAATCTGCTGCTTTATCTGTTCGATCGTCTGATTAAGAGCCGATTTGCTGGAGCCGCCAACGCTGCCCCCACCACCGGCCGCCCCGGCCTTACCGCCTTCGGTCGAGGCCTGATCAGAGGTCTTCTCGGTTTCAGTCGTGGTAGTTGCAGACTTGATTGCCTCTGCGTCGGTAGATTTAACCGCTAAGGTCAACGGGCTTGAATAGCTGTTCAATGTGGACGTATTGATGGTAATCATGGCGGTCTCCAGGTTGTCTGCACACACTATCGGCCGACTCGTAACATTCTGAAGTAATTTTATTGAATATTAAAAGAGTCAGCGTCCAACCCGGCTGGAAAGCGTGTGCGATAGGCTTGTAAGTCTGCCGCGCTTAACGTCGCCCTGAACACTCCATCCGCTTCGCCTGCGCCCAACAGGCTCTCGCCTTGAAAATCCAGAACCTGACTGTCACCGGTGTACGCAAAGCCCTTCCCGTCCGACCCTACCCGATTGACCGCGGCAACGTAGCACAGGTTTTCGATGGCCCTAGCGGGCAGCAGGCGGTTCCAGTGCAGACGTCGCGCGCCTGGCCAGTTGGCGGTGTACAGCAACAGGTCGGTACTTTCGGCGTCACGGCTCCAGACCGGAAAGCGCAGGTCGTAGCAGATCAGCGGGCGAATACGCCACCCATTGAGATCAAACATCACCTGACGCTCGCCCGGCGTGTAGTGTTCGTGTTCACCCGCCATACGAAACAAGTGACGCTTGTCATAATGCAGCAACTCACCATCCGGTCGCGCCCACAGCAGACGGTTGCGATAAGTGCCATCGGCAGCGCGAATGATGACGCTGCCGGTCACCACCGCATTGATCCGCTTAGCCTGCGCCAACAGCCAGGTCGATGTAGGACCTGCCTCAGGCTCAGCCAGGGCCTCGGACTCCATCGAGAACCCGGTGGTGAACATTTCAGGCAGGATCACCAGATCAGCGCCATGCGCCTGGCCCAGCAAGTGCTCGAAATGCTCCAGGTTGGCCTCGCGATCATGCCATGCCAGAGTGGTCTGAATCAGCGCAAGGTTCAGGTTTGGCAGTTCGCTTATATCGCGCATAGTTTCTCCGCCGCCTGACGCAATGTGTCCTCTTGCTTGGCGAAGCACAGGCGAATCAGACGCTGGCCTGCTGGAGGGCTCTGGTAGAACACAGAAATCGGAATGCTCGCCACACCATGTTCACGGGTCATCCACAGCGCCATGTCCACGTCATTCAGGTCAGGACGTATCTGCGAATAATCGACCAACTGGAAATAAGTACCGCCAACAGGCCGGAAGCTGAAACGCGATTCAGCCAGATGACCACAGAAAAAGTCGCGCTTGGCCTGATAGAAGCCTGGCAGCTCATCGACATGCTCAGGGTGCTCGGCCATGAAATCGGCCAGCGCATACTGCAATGGCGTGACACCACAGAAACTGACGTACTGATGCACCTTGCGCAGTTCGGAAGTCAGCGCGGGCGGCGCGACCACGTAACCGGTTTTCCAGCCTGTGACGTGATATGTCTTGCCGAACGAGCTGACGACGAAGGCGCGCTGATACAATGCCTCGTGATCAAGCACGCTGACATGGCGCGCGCCATCGAAGACCAGGTGTTCATAAACTTCATCGCTGAGCAGGTAGATATCACGATCGGCGATCAGCGCAGCCAGTCGATCAAGCTCTGCACGACTGATCAGGGCACCGCTCGGGTTGTGCGGGCTATTGATGACAATCATGCGTGTACGCGGGCTTAACGCATCGCTGAGCTTTTGCCAGTCGATGGAGAAGTCATCCAGCCCCAGTTGCACATGGACGCAGCGCCCACCGGCCAGCTCGACAGCGGGCTCGTAGCTGTCATAGCAAGGGTCGAAAATAATCACTTCGTCGCCAGCGCGAATAACGCTATGAATTGCGCAGAAAATTGCCTGCGTGGCACCCGGTGTGATCGTGATCTCGCTGTCCGGATTGACCGTACGGCCATAGCTGCGGGCGATCTTTGCCGCGACCTGCTGACGAAGCGCAGGCAGCCCGGTCATCGGTGAGTATTGGTTATGGCCTTGAGTGACATGCCGACAGACCGCATCGCGCAGCGCCTGCGGCCCATCAAAATCAGGAAAACCCTGGGACAGGTTGATAGCGCCGGTTTCGGCGGCCAGCTGTGACATGACGGTGAAGATAGTGGTGCCCACGTTGGGCAACTTGCTGTCGATCATGGAACCCTTTCCCTGCAATCTCCCGGCACCGGGCGGCACGGGGTCAGGCAGGATAGCCCATTAAACGGACACAAAAAAAGGCGCCGAAGCGCCTTTTTCCAGATGCTGACTCAGCGCTTGTCGCGGCGCTTCTTGTCGGCCTTCTTGTGGTGCGACATCATCCGACGCTTCTTGTTGACCTGACGGTCGGTGAGCGTGTTCTTGTTGCCTTCATACGGGTTCTCGCCGCCCTTGAACTCGATACGGATCGGCGTACCGACCAGTTTGAGCACACGCCGGTAAGTGTTTTCCAGGTAACGGACGTAGGACTTGGGTACTTTCTCGACCTGATTACCGTGGATCACGATCAGCGGCGGGTTGGCACCACCCAAGTGAGCGTAGCGCAGCTTGATGCGGCGGCTGCCGACCATCGGTGGCGCATGCTCGCTGACCGCATCTTCCAGAATCTGGGTCAGACGGCTGGTTGGCCAGCGCGTTACGGCAGACTTGAACGAGTTCTGTACCGACTGATACAGGTTGCCCACGCCCGTGCCGTGCATCGCAGAGATGAAGTGGATGTCTGCGAAGTCGACGAAGAACAACCGGCGTTCCAGTTCGATCTTCACAAAATCACGTTCGCCCGGCGTCATGCCATCCCACTTGTTCAGCGCAATGACCAGGGCACGCCCCGCTTCGAGGGCGAAGCCCAGCAGGTTCAGGTCGTGGTCGACCACACCTTCGCGGGCGTCCATGACAAAGATCACCACGTTGGCGTCCTTGATGGCCTGCAGCGTCTTGACCACCGAGAACTTTTCAACTTCCTCGTGGATCTTGCCGCGCTTGCGCACACCGGCAGTGTCGATCAGCGTGTACTTCTCTTCATTACGCTCGAAGGGAATGTAGATACTGTCGCGCGTGGTGCCTGGCTCGTCATAGACGATAACCCGGTCTTCACCCAGCATTCGGTTGACCAGCGTCGACTTGCCGACGTTGGGACGCCCGATGATGGCGATCTTGATGCCGTCTTTTTCGCTAGGACCAGGAATGCGCTTGGCTTCCTGACCTTCGGCAACTTCCTCGACCTCCTCGCCCTCTTCCAGCTCGTCTTCGTCCTTGGGGAACTCCCGAAGGGCGATTTCGAGCATCTGCGAGATGCCACGACCGTGAGCACCGGCCACCGGAATGGCGTCGCCCAGACCCATCGGGCTGAACTCGGCACGTGCCAGGTTTTCGTCGATGTTGTCGATCTTGTTGGCAACCACGTAGGAACGCTTGTTGCGCTTGCGCAGGTGCTCACCAATCATCTGATCAGCAGCGGTGTAGCCCGCACGGGCGTCCACCAGAAACAGCACCACATCGGCTTCTTCAATGGCCAGCAGCGACTGCTCGGCCATCTTTTCGTCCATGCCATGCTCGTCACCGGAGATACCGCCGGTGTCGATCAGAATATAGGAGCGCCCTTGCCACTTCGCCTCTCCGTATTGGCGATCACGGGTAAGACCGGACAGATCACCGACAATGGCGTCGCGAGTCCTGGTCAGGCGGTTGAACATGGTGGACTTGCCGACGTTCGGTCGACCCACCAGGGCGATTACGGGAACCATGCGGCTCTCCACTTCGTTATTTCAGAAAATACAAAAGCCGCTGCAGGGCAGCGGCCGGAGTTCGGGGCGACGCCACAAAGGCACCGCAGCCTTGCCGAAGCAAGGGCACCCGGGGCCATTGGCCCCGGGCATGGACACTTATTGCTTGATGGTCAGGGCTTCCAGTTTGCCGCTGTTGCCATACACGTAAATCATGTCCCCAACCACCAGCGGACGAGCACGCAGGCCGTCGCTGTCGATACGTTCGCGACCGACAAAACGACCGTCCACCTGGCTCAACAGGTGCAGGTAGCCTTCCATGTCACCGACCGCTACATAGCTGGAATACACTTCCGGCGCGCCGAGCTGGCGGCGAGCCAGTGATTCGTTGCTCCACAGTGCAGAGGACGAACGCTCGTCGATACCTTCAACAGTGCCGGAGGCCAGGGTTGCGTAAACGCTGCCAAAGCCCTGGGCAACGCCCGAGTAGCTCGAGGCATCACGCTGCCAGAGCACACGACCGCTTTCCAGGTCCAGACCGGCGACGCGACCCTGATAGGTAGCGACGTACAGTGTACCGCCGGACAGCAACAGGCCGCCGTCGATATCCACGACACGAGCCAGTTCCGAGCGACCTTGCGGGATGGCAACACGCTGCTCCCAGACAGGCACGCCGTTGGTAATGTCCAGCGCGACGACCTTACCGGTCGACAGACCCGCCACGGCGAGACGATTGGTTGCAAGTGGAGCACCGGTACCACGCAGGGTCAGCACCGCCGGAGTGCTTTCGTAAATCCAGAGCTGGGAACCGGTGGAGGCATCGAAACCAACAATACGGTCATCCTGAGTCTGAACCACTACCACAGAACCGTTGGTGGCAGGCGGGGCCAGCACTTCGCTGGTCACGCGGGCACGCCACTTTTCCTCACCGGAGGTGGCGTCCATGGCAATGACTTCACCCTTGAGGGTGCCGATCATTACCAGGCCATAGCCCACGCCGACTGCACCGGAAACCGGCAGATCGAGATCTTTCTTCCAGATCACATCACCGGTCAGACGATCCAGCGATACAACTTCGCCAGTGACGTCAGCCGCATAGATGCGGTCGCCATCAATGGCCGGCACGAGCATGTTGTAAGTCTTGCCCTGACCGTCGCCAATAGAACGGCTCCATTGCTTGTGCAGAACCACTTCTTCTTTGAAGTCGGTCAGCTCGGCCGGAGGCAATTCCTTTTTGCTGTTGCTGCTGCAACCCGCGGCCAGAATGGCCAGAGCCAGCAATGCTGCATGTTTCCAACGAATCACGTCACGCATCCCCTTTCGCCAGATCGTCGAGCTTCATTTGCAGGCCACCCACTGCTGCGTCTTCGGACAGAGCGGATTTGGCCTTTTGGTATGCAGCATATGCCTCGTCGGTACGACCCAGCTGTACCAGCAGGTCACCCTTGAGTTCTTCACGACTGGCGAGGAAAGCCTTGTCGGCATCGCCGTCGAGCAGCTTCAGCGCGTCATCGGTCTTGTTCTGCGCAGCCAGCACGCGTGCCAGACGCTGACGGGCAATCTCGCCCAGCGTGTCATTGGCAGGCTTGTCGGCCACGGTTTTCAGCTCGGCTGCAGCATCGTCCAGCTTACCGGCATCGACCGCCACCTTGGCGACGAACAGGCTACCGAACTGTGCATAGGTAGTGCCACCGAATTCGCTTTTCAGTTTGCCGGATATCTCGGCGACACGTGCGGTGTCTGCCTGGCCACTGGGCGTCAGTGCGGTTTCCAGCAATTGCTGATAAAGCATCGAGGCGCCTTGAGACTGGCTGGCCTGATACCTGTGCCAGAACTGCCAACCCAAGACCACGACCAACGCAAGCAGACCACCGGTCAACAGGGGTTTGCCGTTACGCTGCCACCAGTCCTTCATTACCGCCAGCTCTTCATCTTCGGTACCCGACACCCCAATACTCCTATTCGCTAAACGGCTGTTAAATCAGCTTCAACCCTGCACAACGCAGGAGGCCAGGTGCTCTGACAGAGCGTCCCAGGCAATATTTTGTTGTTCACCCTGACCGCGCAGGGGTTTGACGCCAATTACCTTTTTCGCCAGTTCTTCTTCACCGAGAATCAGCGCATACAGCGCACCGCTCTTGTCGGCTTTCTTGAACTGGCTTTTGAAGCTGCCGGCACCGGCGTTGACCTGCAAACGCAGGCTCGGCAACTGATCGCGCACCTGTTCGGTGAGAGCCAGCGCAGCCAACTCAGCTGCTTCGCCAAAGGCGCACAGGTAAACATCGACCTGACGGGCAATTTCTTCCGGGACCTGCCCGAGGGTTTCAAGCAACAGAACCAGACGCTCGATACCCATCGCGAAACCAACGCCGGTCGTCGGCTTGCCGCCCATCTGCTCGACCAGACCGTCATAACGACCGCCTGCACAGACCGTACCCTGGGCACCCAATTGGTCGGTGACCCACTCGAAAACGGTCTTACTGTAGTAATCCAGCCCGCGAACCAGCTTCGGGTTGATGACATAAGGAATGCCGGCTGCGTCCAGACGGGCCTTCAGGCCTTCGAAGTGAACGCGAGATTCGTCATCCAGATAATCTGCCAGCTTTGGCGCATCGACCAGCACAGCCTGGGTTTCAGGGTGTTTGGTGTCCAGCACGCGCAGCGGATTGGTTTTCAGACGACGCTGGCTGTCTTCGTCAAGTTGATCAAGACGTGCCGACAGAAACTCGACCAGCGCATCACGATAACGCGCACGCGCTTCGCTGGTGCCCAGGCTGTTGAGTTCAAGCTTGACCGCATTGCGAATGCCCAGCATGCCCCACAGGCGCCAGGTCATGACGATCAGTTCGGCATCGATGTCCGGACCGTCAAGATTGAAGACCTCGACACCAATCTGGTGAAACTGGCGATAACGGCCTTTCTGTGGACGCTCGTGACGAAACATCGGCCCGATGTACCACAGTTTCTGAACCTGACCGCCACCGGTGATGCCGTGCTCCAGGACCGCACGCACACAGGCCGCAGTGCCTTCCGGACGCAGGGTCAGGGAGTCGCCGTTGCGATCGGCGAAGGTGTACATTTCCTTCTCGACGATATCGGTCACTTCACCGATGGAGCGCTTGAACAGCTCGGTGAATTCGACGATAGGCATACGAATCTGCCGGTAACCGTAGTTATCCAGCAGACGTGAAACGGTGCCTTCGAAGTGGCGCCACAGCGGCGTCTGCTCGGGCAGGATGTCGTTCATGCCACGAATGGCTTGTAGAGACTTACTCACAGAAAATCCTTAGCAATCCTGGTTAGCCGCGCACGATGACAGATGCGTCGGCTTCGGCCTTTTCAGCCGCTTTCTCGCGAATCAAGCGTTCAAGCTCGTCCACGAGATTGTCGTTGGTCAGTTTCTGCGCAGGCTTGCCGTCGATGTAAATCAGGTTCGGCGTACCACCAGTCAGGCCGATATGCGCTTCCTTGGCCTCGCCCGGACCGTTGACTACACAACCGATCACTGCGACATCAAGCGGCACCAGCAAATCTTCAAGGCGACCTTCAAGCTCGTTCATGGTCTTGACCACATCGAAGTTCTGCCGCGAGCAGCTCGGGCAGGCGATGAAGTTGATACCACGGGAACGAAGGCGCAACGATTTGAGGATGTCGTACCCGACTTTCACTTCCTCGACCGGATCAGCAGCCAGCGAGATGCGGATAGTATCGCCAATTCCTTCGGCAAGCAGCATTCCAAGACCGACAGCCGATTTCACCGTGCCTGAACGCAAGCCGCCAGCTTCGGTAATACCCAGGTGCAGCGGCTGGACGATCTGTTTGGCCAGCAGGCGGTAGGCTGCGACGGCCATGAACACATCGGACGCCTTGACGCTGACCTTGAAGTCCTGAAAGTTCAGGCGCTCCAGGTGCTCGACGTGGCGCAACGCAGACTCCACCAACGCCTCTGGCGTCGGCTCGCCGTACTTCTTCTGCAGGTCTTTTTCTAGCGACCCGGCGTTGACGCCGATGCGGATCGGAATACCGCGATCACGCGCAGCATCGACCACGGCCCGCACCCGGTCTTCACGACCGATATTGCCCGGATTGATACGCAGGCAGTCGACACCCAGTTCAGCCACACGCAATGCGATGCGATAGTCGAAGTGGATGTCGGCGACCAATGGCACTTTGACCAGTTGCTTGATGCGACCAAAGGCTTCGGCAGCGTCCATGTCCGGTACAGAAACACGCACGATGTCGACACCGGCCGCTTCCAGACGGTTGATCTGGGCGACGGTGGCCGCAACATCGTTGGTATCGCTGTTGGTCATGCTCTGCACGGCAATCGGCGCATCACCGCCGACCGGTACGGAACCGACCCATATTTTTCGGGATTCGCGACGCTTGATTGGAGATTCGCCGTGCATGACTTATTGCCCTAGCTTCAGGCGAGCAGTTTCGCCGCTGGTAAAAGGTGCCACGTCTACAGGCTGACCGTTGTAGCTGACCTGCGCGCCGCGCGCGTAGCCCAGACGCAGGGTCAACGGCGGCTTGCCGCTGACGTCCAGGCTGTCGCCCTTGCGCTTGAGGCCGCTGACCAGCACCTTGCCGTTTCCGTCAGTAACCTGGGTCCAGCAATCGGCGACGAACTGCACAGTAACCTGACCGGCCCCGGCCATGACTGGCGCTGGCTGCTCGGCTGGTGCAGTCGGCATCGACGGTACGGTCGGCGCAGCGACAGGCGCTTGTGGAGCATTTGCTGGCGGCGTAGCGGTGGCCGGTGTCTGCGCAGGCGCATGACTCGTAACACCTGCAGTAGGAGCAGCAGGCGTCGCGCTCGGCGATTCACTGGCAGGCGCACCGGTGTTCAACGGCAGCGAAGTCTGTCCGGCAGTAGGCGTTTCGGCCACTGCGGGCTCTTCCGGCTCGTCCAGCGGGTGAATCTGAGTGGTGCCGTCGGCGCTTTCGACCTCGACGTGCTCCATGTTCAGCCCGGACTGGTCCCTGCCCCGCAGAGAAGCCTGATCCTGCCACCAGAAGAAACCGCCACCGACCAGAAGCACCAGCAACAACAGGCTGACGATACGCAGGATGTTGTGTGACAGCCTGACCGGCTCTTCGATACGGCCCAATGCGTGGACCGAACTGCCCTTGCCATCGGTGCCGGTGAACTGGTCGAACTGTTCGACCAGCACCGCCTGATCGAGGTCAAGCAGCTTGGCGTAGGCGCGTACATACCCCCGGGCAAACGTATGCCCAGGCAGCTTTTCAAAATGTCCGTTCTCCAGATTGCTCAGGGAGGTCACGGTGAGGTTCAGTCTCAAAGCCACATCTGGCAGCGACCAGCTCCTGCTCTCGCGGACCTGGCGCAGGGTTTCTCCAGGGTTCACGCGGGTGGTTGCTACAACTTCGGGATGCGCCGCTTTCATCATTGCTCCGACAGGTATTGCTGATATTCCGGCGTACCGGGATAGAGTCTTTTCAACAGCAGACCAAAACTGGCCGCCTTGTTACGATCATCATAGATCTTCGCCAGGCGTGTACCGAGCAATAGACTACGTGCATTTTGCTCGCTGAGTTGGCTAAAACGGTCGTAATAATCACGCGCCGGCACATATTGCTTGTCTTCGTAGGATATCTGCGCCATTTCCAGCAAGGACCTTGGCAACTGACGGTCCAGGCGCAACGCCTTGGTAAAATGCTCACGGGCCTGCTCGCGATTACCCAGCTTCAGCGAAGTCATGCCCAGGCTCTCAAAGACTCGCGACCGCTCAGGATACAGGTTGTCGGCAGCGGCCTGTTCAAAACGCTCGTAGGCTTCCTTGTAACGCTTTTGTTCGAACAGAAAACTGCCGTAATTATTGACGATGCGTGTTTCGTTGTTACTGGAAGCCAGCGCCTTGCGAAAGTACTGCTCTGCAAGCTCCGGCTCCATCTCGGTCTGGAACACCAGCGCCAGTGCGGCATTGGCCTGCGCGTCGGAACTGTCCAGCTCGAGCGCCTTTTTCAGCGGAACCTTGGCGCGCTCGGTCTGCCCCTGCTGAAAGTAACCCAGCCCAAGCTGCACGTACGCTCTGCGCGCTTCCTCGCGCCCCTGCGCCGTTGTCATCGGGTTGACGTTGCCGGTGGATACGCACGCCGTCAGCAACATGACAACACATAGCAACAGCGAGGCACGCACAGACATGGAGTCTCTCTCGATCAGGTTGGCAGTCAGGTTCGAGTCGCCGCAACCGGGGCCGTCTCGGCCTCGGCGCTCAACTCACGCACAGCAATGTAGCGTTCACTACGGCGTGTACGGTCCATCACCTGCCCGACCAGCTGGCCGCATGCTGCATCAATGTCTTCACCACGCGTGGTGCGCACAGTGACGTTATAACCAGCCTGATGCAACAGGTCCTGAAAACGACGGATCGCGTTATTGCTGGGACGCTCGTAACCGGAGTGCGGAAACGGATTGAACGGGATCAGGTTGATCTTGCAAGGCGTGTCCTTGAGCAGCTCGATCATCTCGACGGCGTGTTCAACCTTGTCGTTGATATCCTTGAGCATGGTGTATTCGATGGTGAGCACACGCTTTTCGCCCAGACTGGACATGTAACGGCGGCAGGAATCAAGGAGCATTTGCAGCGGGTATTTCTTGTTGATCGGCACCAGCTGATTACGCAGCGCATCGTTCGGCGCGTGCAGCGACAAGGCCAGGGAAACGTCGATATGCTTGGAAAGCTCATCGATCATTGGTACCACACCGGAGGTGGACAACGTCACCCGGCGCTTGGAGATGCCATACCCCAGGTCATCCATCATCAGATGCATGGCAGCAATAACATTGTCGAAGTTCAGCAGCGGCTCACCCATGCCCATCATCACCACGTTGGTGATGGCACGGTCGACGGTCGCCGGTACGCTGCCAAAGGATTTGTTGGCAATCCACACCTGACCGATGACTTCGGCGGCGGTGAGGTTGCTGTTGAAGCCTTGCTTGCCCGTGGAACAGAAGCTGCAATCCAGGGCACAGCCCGCCTGAGACGAAACACACAAGGTGCCACGCTTGCCCTGCGGAATGTAGACGGTCTCGACACAGCTGCCGGACTCTACGCGCACCACCCATTTACGGGTGCCGTCGCTGGAGATGTCCTCGCTGACCACTTCGGGACTGCGAACTTCGGCACAGGCCTTGAGCTTTTCGCGCAGGGCCTTGCTGACGTTCGTCATCGCGTCGAAATCGTCGACGCCGAAGTGGTGAATCCACTTCATGACCTGACCGGCACGGAAGCGCTTCTCCCCGATAGAGTCGAAGAATTTCTCCATTTCCTGTTGAGTCAGCCCCAGCAGGTTGGTTTTACCAGTCGATGCAATCATGAATTCACCCTTCACTCGTCAGTCAAAAATGACTTAGCGAGCGGTTACTTCGGTAGCTGCGAAGAAGTACGAGATTTCGCGAGCGGCGGCTGCTTCCGAATCGGAGCCATGAACAGCGTTGGCGTCGATGGAGTCAGCGAAATCAGCGCGGATGGTGCCGGCAGCAGCTTCTTTAGGGTTGGTAGCGCCCATCAGCTCACGGTTCAGAGCGATAGCGTTTTCGCCTTCCAGAACCTGAACGACAACCGGGCCGGAGATCATGAAAGCAACCAGGTCGCCGAAGAAACCGCGAGCGCTGTGCTCAGCGTAGAAACCTTCAGCTTCGGCCTTGGACAGTTGCTTCAGCTTGGAAGCGACAACGCGCAGACCGGCTTTTTCGAAACGAGTGGTGATCTCGCCGATTACGTTCTTGGCAACGGCGTCAGGCTTGATGATGGAGAAAGTACGTTGAACAGCCATGGTGAAACTCCAGAAGCAGTGATTGAAGCGAAAAATTAAACCCGCGAATTATACGCGGGTTCTGGTGTATTGCCTAACTGCGTACGTTACTGAACGTCAATCGGCCTCTTCGATCCATAACCCTTGGATCGCCTCGAGAACCTTTTCCCCACTACGGTCCGGGTGGTCATCGAACTCAGGCAAGGCCATGACCAGATTACGCAGCCTGGGAAAACTCACAGTCAGCGGATCGACATCCGGGTGGCTTTCAGCCAGCTGGATGGCGATTTCCTGCACATCAACCCATTTGAGACTCATGAGCAATCCTTGAATCAGTGTGGCGCTTCAGCGGCGTGGTTGAGCGAATACTTGGGTATTTCGACCGTGAGGTCTTCGTTGCCGACAATGGCCTGACAGGACAGACGCGATTGCGCTTCCAGGCCCCAGGCTTTGTCGAGCATGTCTTCTTCCAGCTCATCGGCTTCATTCAGCGAACCGAAACCTTCGCGAATGATGCAATGGCAGGTGGTACAGGCACACACGCCACCACAGGCGCTTTCAATCTCGATGTGGTGCTCGTGGGCAATATCGAGAATAGACGTGCCCGGCTCCACTTCTACAACCAGCCCGTCCGGACAATGCTCGGCGTGGGGCAGAAAAATCACCTGCGGCATCAGTTATTCCTCAATCTCATTCAAGTTGCGCCCGGCCAGTGCGGCTTTTACCGTCGAATCGAGGCGTCGGGCAGCAAATGCGTCGGTCACCTGCGACAGACGCTTGGTCTGCTGCTCGATGGCATAACCATCGGTGCCTTGCATCAATTCACGTAATTCGTTCATCTGCAGGTTGATGACCAGGCGCTCTTCTTCGTCGAGAAGACGCTCACCATCAGCCTCAAGGGCACCTTGAACCGCTTCGAGCAAGCGCTCGGCGTCAACCTGGTGCTCGCGCAGCACACGAGCGACCTTGTCGTCGCCGGCATACTCGAAGGAGTCCTTGAGCATGCGGGTGACTTCGTCATCGGTCAGCCCGTAGGAAGGCTTGACCTGAATGCTCGACTCGATACCCGAGCCCATTTCGCGCGCCGAAACGCTGAGCAGACCGTCAGCATCAACCTGGAAGGTGACACGAATCTTTGCCGCACCCGCGACCATCGGCGGAATGCCGCGCAATTCGAAACGTGCAAGGGAACGGCAGTCACTGATCAACTCGCGCTCGCCCTGCAGAACATGAATCTTCATGGCCGTCTGGCCATCCTTGTACGTGGTGAATTCCTGACCACGCGCTACAGGGATGGTGGTGTTGCGCGGAATGACCTTTTCCATCAGCCCGCCCATGGTTTCCAGCCCCAGCGAGAGCGGAATCACATCGAGCAATAGCAGTTCGCCACCGTCACGCTTGTTGCCTGCCAGCGTATCGGCCTGGATCGCAGCTCCTATGGCCACCACTTGATCCGGGTCAATCTGGGTCAATGGCTGACGACCGAACAGCTCGGCCACCGCTTCGCGTACGCGTGGAACTCGGGTCGAACCGCCGACCATGACCACCGCCTCGACTTCTTCAAGCTCGATACCGGTATCACGCACCGCACGACGACAGGCCTTGAGACTGCGCGCGACCATAGGCTCGATCAGCGCATTGAGCGCCTCGCGGGTCAGCGTGCCACGCCAGTCACCGTAGGCGACCTCGACAGACTCGACGTCAGTCAGCGCTTCCTTGGCCGAGCAGGCAGCCTGCAGCAGGCTGCGTTGCGCGGAAGGGTCGATATCGGCAGACAGACCGGCATCAGTGACAATCCAGTTGGCTATCGCATGATCGAAGTCATCGCCACCCAGAGCGGTATCCCCGCCAGTGGCCAGTACTTCAAACACACCGCCGGTCAGGCGCAGGATCGAGATGTCGAAGGTTCCGCCGCCCAGATCATAGATGGCAACCACGCCTTCGGCTTTCTGATCCAGACCATAGGCAACGGCAGCAGCCGTTGGCTCATTAAGCAGGCGCAACACATTGAGGCCGGCAAGTCTGGCGGCATCCTTGGTCGCCTGGCGCTGAGAGTCGTCGAAATAAGCAGGCACGGTAATCACCGCCCCCACCAGTTCGCCACCCAGCGTGGACTCGGCGCGTTCGCGCAGGACCTTGAGAATGTCGGCAGACACTTCAACAGGACTTTTCGGCCCCTGCACGGTGTCGATAAACGGCATGTGCGACTCACCGCCAACAAACCGGTACGGCAGTTGCTCGCCCAATTGCTTGACGTCAGTCAGCCCGCGCCCCATGAGGCGCTTGACTGACAGAACGGTATTGAACGGATCCTGGGAGGCGGCGATCTTCGCTGACTGCCCTACTTCGACACGATCAGCGTGATAGCGCACGGCAGACGGCAGAATGACCTGCCCCTCTGCATCGGCCAGCGGTTCAGACAGGCCGCTGCGCACTGCAGCAACCAGAGAATTGGTGGTGCCCAGGTCGATACCCACAGCCAGACGACGCTGGTGCGGTTGAGGACTCAGGCCGGGTTCGGCGATCTGCAGTAAAGCCATGCTGTTCAGAATAATCACTGGCGCGCGGCCGAAGCCGCGCGGGGTTAATCGTCGAGGCGCTCTTCTAACTGGCGCACTTCGTGAGAGAGCTTGTCGAGAAACTGCATACGCCGCATCAGCTTTTCAGCGTGCTCGCGTTGTGCAGCATCATTCCAACAGGCCGCGAAGCTCTGGTTCAGCTCGTCCTGAGCGACCTTGAGCTGGCGCTTGAAGTTCGCAACGCCGTCGAGATCAGCCTTGTCCTGCAAGTCCTCGAGGTGTTCGCGCAATTGCATCTGCTGCAGAAGGAACTCGGGATCGTGCACGGTGACCTCAAGCGGTACCTCGTTGCCATTCATTGCCAACAGGTAGCGCGCCCTTTTCGGCGGGCTTTTCAGGGTCTGATAAGCCTCGTTGAGACTGGCCGAACGCTCCAGCGCCACACGCTGCTCACGCTCTGGGGCATCCGCAAAACGATCCGGATGCACATTGCGCGCAAGCTCACGGTAACGAGTGCCCAACTGGTCAAGATCAAGCTGAAACTCGGGCTTGAGATCGAACAGGGCGAAGTGACAGGGAGTACCCACAATAAAAGCCTCAGACGTTGAAGCTTTCGCCACAGCCGCACTCACCGCGCGAGTTGGGGTTGTTGAACTTGAAGCCTTCATTCAACCCTTCACGCACGAAGTCGAGCTCGGTGCCATCCAGATAGACCAGACTTTTCGGGTCAATGATCACCTTGACGCCGTGCATTTCAAACACAGTGTCTTCGCCAGCCGCCTCATCGACGAACTCAAGCACATAGGCAAGACCTGAACAGCCTGTGGTGCGAACACCCAGACGAACGCCATCACCCTTGCCGCGTCCCTCAAGGGAACGTCGTACGTGGTTAGCGGCAGCTTCTGTCATGCTGATAGCCATCGGAACTCCTTAGCCTGTTGCATTAGCCTGTTGCAGTTGACTCTGTTGCAAGCTTCTCTTGAAAAGCCTGCCTGCTTACAGCAGACCTTTCTTCTGCTTGTAATCGCGAACGGCGGCCTTGATGGCGTCTTCAGCGAGTACCGAGCAGTGAATCTTGACCGGCGGCAGCGCCAGCTCTTCAGCCAGCTGAGTGTTCTTGATGGTCTCTGCTTCATCCAGAGTCTTGCCTTTCATCCACTCGGTCGCCAGCGAGCTGGAGGCAATGGCCGAACCGCAGCCGTAGGTCTTGAACTTGGCGTCTTCGATAACGCCCTGCTCGTTGACCTTGATCTGCAAACGCATTACGTCGCCGCACGCTGGAGCGCCGACCATGCCGGTGCCGACATCAGGATCTTCCGCGTTCATCTTGCCGACGTTACGTGGGTTCTCGTAGTGGTCGATGACCTTTTCGCTGTAAGCCATGATTCTATTCCTCTCACATCAGGGAGCCGCTCTGCAGGTCACGCGCAATTGCACATGACCTGTGTTGGAGGCGACTTTAAATTAGTGCGCCGCCCACTCGATCTTGGAGATGTCGACGCCGTCTTTGAACATGTCCCACAGCGGCGAAAGTGTGCGCAGCCGGGTGACAGCCTCGCAAACCTTCTGCGCGGCGTAATCAATTTCTTCTTCAGTGCTGAAACGGCCGAAGGTGAAACGAATCGAGCTGTGCGCCAGCTCATCGTTGCGACCCAGGGCACGCAGCACATACGAAGGCTCAAGCGAGGCCGAGGTACAGGCCGAACCGGACGATACCGCCAGATCCTTGAGCGCCATGATCAGCGACTCGCCTTCGACGTAGTTGAAGCTCAGGTTCAGGTTGTGCGGCACGCGTGCAGTCAGGCTGCCGTTGACGTACAGCTCTTCCAGATTTTCGACCTGCTTGAAGAAACGATCGCTGAGTGCCTTGATGCGCACGTTTTCAGCAGCCATTTCTTCCTTGGCAATGCGGAATGCTTCGCCCATACCGACGATCTGGTGGGTCGCTAGAGTACCGGAACGCATGCCACGCTCGTGACCGCCGCCGTGCATGGTCGCTTCAAGGCGAACACGCGGCTTGCGGCTGACGTAGAGCGCGCCGATACCTTTAGGACCATAGGTCTTGTGCGCCGAGAACGACATGAGGTCAACCTTGAGGCTGGCCAGATCGATTTCAACCTTGCCGGTCGACTGCGCGCCGTCAACGTGGAACAGCACGCCACGCGAACGGGTCAGTTCACCGATCGCAGCGATGTCGTTGATAGTGCCGATCTCATTGTTCACATGCATGACCGAAACCAGGATGGTGTCGTCGCGCAGTGCCGCTTCAATCATGGCAGGCGTGATCAGACCGTCTTCACCTGGCTCGATGTAGGTAACTTCGAAACCTTCGCGTTCAAGCTGGCGAGTGGTGTCGAGGACAGCCTTGTGTTCGACCTTCGACGTGATCAGGTGCTTGCCTTTGCTGGCGTAGAAATGCGCAACACCTTTAATAGCCAGGTTGTTGGATTCAGTGGCACCCGAGGTCCAGACGATTTCGCGCGGATCGGCGTTGACCAGATCAGCGACCTGACGACGAGCGTTCTCGACCGCTTCTTCGGCTTTCCAGCCAAAGACGTGGGAGCGCGAGGCCGGGTTGCCGAAGTTTCCTTCGACGGTCAGGCAATCGATCATTTTCTGCGCGACACGCGGATCGACCGGGGTCGTCGCGGAGTAGTCGAGGTAAATTGGCAATTTCATTGAAGCTCTCCTATCAGGCAGGCGCACCGCTCATTCATCTGCGTTCATTCGACGGCGGACGTTTCGATCTTACCCAGTTGCGACATGTGGTTATGACCACGGCGCATATCCTGGCGCTGAGCGACTTCTTGTACCTCACGGCGAGTGACAAGATCCGCCAAGCTGATACCGCTTAGAAATTCGTGAATCTGCTGGCTCAGGTCACACCACAAGTGGTGGGTCAGGCAGGTATCGCCAGCATGGCAATCGCCCAGACCCTGACACCGCGTGGCGTCGACCGATTCATTGACTGCATCGACGACTTGAGCAACCTGGATGCCTTTCATGTCGCGCGACAGCTGGTAACCACCACCTGGACCACGAACACTGGAAACCAGATTGCCGCGACGCAGCTTGGCGAACAGCTGCTCGAGGTAGGACAGGGAAATACCCTGCCGCTCGGAGATGTCGGCCAGAGACACTGGCCCGTTCTGCGCGTGCAACGCCAGGTCAAGCATGGCTGTTACAGCGTATCGGCCTTTAGTAGTCAGTCGCATGGCGTATACCGCAGAGGTTCGGAATGAGAGCGAGTATGCTATTCCCGAGTAAAAGAGTCAACTATTAGACCAAGTAAAACAGTCGGGATTAGCGAAAAGCGCGGGCTGTATCATAGCAAAGGTGCGGCGTAATGGCACGCGTCACGCCGCCGTGTCGCCTAGCCAACCTTGTCTTCGTGGCGATCCTTGACGCAGTCGAATACTTCATCACGCAGCTCGGGAAGGTCTTTGGCGCAATAATCACTGCCCAGCCTGCCGAGCGCATCGCACATGCCCTCAAGACGGCCGTCGACAGCCTGCAAATGGTCGAGCAACTGGCCAATGGCGCGAGCGATAGGGTCCGGCATGTCGGCGCTGACGCCGTACGCGTCGAAACCGAGCTTTTCAGCCATGACCTTGCGCCGGGCTTCGGTTTCATCGTCGGACTTGACGATGATGCGCCCCGGAATGCCCACGGCAGTTGCCCCCGCAGGCACCGCCTTGGTCACCACTGCGTTGGAACCAATCTTGGCACCGGCACCCACTGTGAACGGCCCGAGCACCTTGGCACCCGCCCCGACCACTACGCCATCTTCCAGCGTCGGGTGACGCTTGCCGGCATTCCAACTGGTACCGCCCAGGGTCACGCCCTGGTAAAGCGTTACGTCATTGCCGATCTCGGCGGTTTCGCCGATCACGATGCCCATGCCGTGGTCGATGAAAAAACGGCGACCGATGCGCGCCCCCGGGTGGATCTCGATACCGGTCATCCAGCGACCGAAGTTGGAGACCAGCCGCGCGAGCCACTTCCAGCCGTTGCGCCACAGAATGTGCGCAAAGCGGTGCAGCCAGATGGCATGCATGCCCGGATAACAGGTCAGCACCTCAAAGGCGTTGCGCGCAGCAGGGTCACGATGGAATACGCTTTGAATGTCTTCTCGCAGACGCTTGAACATTACTGATCCTTCCGCTTGTAGGGCTCACCGCGTGCGGCTTTCTGGGTTTCGGTGAGCACACCGCGCAGGATACTCAGTTCGGATCGCTCGACCTCGCTACGCCCGTATAGCCTGCGCAGTCGTGCCATCAGATGACGTGGTTTTTCCGGATCAAGGAAACCGATGGCCACAAGCGTGGCTTCAAGGTGCGTGTAAAAGCCTTCCATCTCATCCATCGTCGCCAGCTCGGCGTTATGCGCCGAGACTGCCTTGGGCGTTTCGCCCTGCTCTGAGTGTGCCGAAGCCGCCAGCCAGGCCATGCGCACTTCGTAGCTGAGCACCTGCACAGCCGCGGCGAGGTTCAGCGAGCTGAACCCGGGGTCCGACGGGATGTGCACATGGAAGTGGCAACGCTGCAGCTCTTCATTGGTCAGGCCGGCGTGCTCGCGACCGAAGACCAGCGCCACTTCCGCGCCCTCCCCGGCCTGCTCGATGACTTTTTCACCGGAAGCGCGCGGATCGAGCAACGGCCACGGCAAACTGCGATCACGCGCACTGGTACCGAGCACCAGACGACAGCCGACCAACGCGTCTTCAAGAGTCGCAACAACCTGCGCACCTTCAAGAATATCGGTGGCGCCTGACGCACGCGCATCGGCATCAGGCGAAGGAAAGATGCGCGGATCGACCAGCACCAGACGCGAAAGCCCCATGTTTTTCATGGCGCGAGCGGCCCCGCCGATATTTCCGGGATGGGTAGTGCCGACCAGGACAACACGAATGTTCTGCAACAAAGCGAACGCTCACTGACGCGAATTAGGGGGGCAAATCTTACAGAAACGGTTCGACTAACGCTATGAAGCTGTGCGGGCCGGAAGATCGGAACTGACCGCTTGCGACATGAAAAAATCCACACGAACCCGACAACCGTAA
Organism: Pseudomonas syringae group sp. 26L6; assembly: GCF_032587815.1. Taxonomy (NCBI): domain Bacteria; kingdom Pseudomonadati; phylum Pseudomonadota; class Gammaproteobacteria; order Pseudomonadales; family Pseudomonadaceae; genus Pseudomonas; species Pseudomonas syringae group sp. 26L6. Next base: position 185,209 of record NZ_JAWHPJ010000053.1, on the reverse strand, counting down.
CCACGCAAGGCTGGAAATAATTCGAATCAGCCCATAGAATGCCCGGCTCTCTTTAACAACCTTAGGTGAATTATCCATGCAGCCCATGCTGAATATCGCGCTGCGCGCCGCCCGCAGCGCCAGCGAATTGATTTTCCGCTCCATCGAGCGCCTGGATACCATCAAAGTTGACGAAAAAGAAGCCAAAGACTACGTCACAGAGATCGACCGAGCTGCCGAGCAAAGCATCATCACCGCTCTGCGCAAGGCCTACCCGACTCACGGCATTCTCGGCGAAGAAAGCGGCCTGCACGAAGGCAGCGGCGAAGGCACCGACTACCTGTGGATCATCGACCCACTGGACGGCACTACCAACTTCGTTCGCGGCATCCCGCACTTTGCGGTCAGCATCGCCTGCAAATATCGCGGTCGCCTTGAGCACGCTGTTGTTCTGGACCCGGTTCGCCAGGAAGAATTCACCGCCAGCCGTGGTCGCGGCGCTGCCCTGAACGGTCGCCGTCTGCGCGTCAGCCAGCGCAAGAGCCTGGAAGGCGCACTGCTGGGCACCGGCTTCCCGTTCCGTGACAACCAGATGGACAACATCGAAAACTACCTGGGCATGTTCCGCAGCCTGGTAGGCCAGACCGCCGGCATCCGTCGCGCAGGCGCTGCAAGCCTCGATCTGGCTTACGTAGCTGCCGGTCGTTTCGATGCGTTCTGGGAGTCGGGCCTGTCCGAATGGGACATGGCAGCAGGCGCTCTGCTGATTCAGGAAGCAGGCGGTCTGGTCAGCGATTTCACCGGCGGTCACGACTTCCTCGAGAAAGGCCATATCGTTGCCGGCAACACCAAATGCTTCAAGGCCGTACTGACCGCAATCGCACCGCACCTGCCGCCTTCGCTCAAACGCTAAGCTGCAGACGTAAAAAAACCGGCGAAAGCCGGTTTTTTTATGTCTTCTAAAGCTCAGCGGCTGGCGTTACTGCGCCTGACCCAATATCAGCTGACCATTCTTGTCGACCGGAATCTGGCTGCCCGGATCACGCTCCATACGAACCTGACCCACTTTCTCGTTCAACTTGTATTTGACGTTGTAGCCCACAACCTTGTCGCTCACATCGTTGACCGTCGTGCAGCGGTTCTGCGTAGTGGTGTAGGTATCACGCTCCTGCATGCCTTCCTGAACCTTGTTGCCCGCATAACCACCACCTACCGCACCCGCGACTGTAGCGATCTTCTTGCCGTTACCGCCACCGATCTGGTTACCCAGCAAACCACCGGCAACCGCGCCAATAACGCTACCTACGATCTGATGCTGGTCCTTGACCGGCGCCTGACGAGTAACGGTTACGTCCTTGCAAACTTCACGGGGGGTTTTGATCTGCTGGTTGATCGGCTCTACTGCCAATACATCCGCATACTCAGGACCACCCTTGACCAAGCTATAGGTGGCAACGGCGCCGCCAGCAGTCACGACAGCAGCACCTAACACAGCACCAACAAGCATAGACTTGTTCACTTGAACCTCCTGACCAATCGAAACGCAGCATGACTGCGCAATGCCTAGCCTTGGAGCATAAAAAAAGGCGCGAGTTCAGCACTCGCGCCTTTTTTATGATGGCCGGATCTACGGAAGATCGTCGGCCTTCTCGACGACCACTGGAGGAATCAGGTCCTCAGTGGTCAGGTTCAGCCAGATCAGCACCACGTTGGCGATGTAGATGGACGAGTAAGTACCCGCCAGAACACCGATGAACAACGCGATGGAGAAGCCTTCCAGGCTGTCGCCGCCAAACGCCCACAGTGCAACAATCGCCAACAGGGTTGAGACCGAAGTGGCAATGGTACGCAGCAGTGTCTGCGTGGTGGAGATGTTGATGTTCTCGATCAGCGAAGCCTTGCGCAGTAGGCGGAAGTTTTCGCGTACCCGGTCGAAGACCACAATGGTGTCGTTCAGCGAGTAACCGATGATCGCCAGCACCGCCGCCAGCACCGTCAGGTCGAAGGTGATCTGGAAGAACGACAGGATACCCATCGTCACCACCACGTCGTGGATCAGCGAGATGATCGCCCCGACGGCAAATTTCCACTGGAAGCGGAACGCCAGGTAGATCAGAACACCGCCCAACGCCATCAGCATGCCGAGGCCGCCCTGATCGCGCAGCTCTTCACCCACCTGCGGACCGACGAACTCGACACGCTTGACCACTGCCGGGTTATCGGCACCGGCCTTGCGCAGCGCTTCGGCCACCTGAGTGCCCAGTTGCGGGTCTTCACCCGGCATGCGCACCAGCAAGTCAGTGGTGGCACCAAAGCTCTGAACAACGGCTTCGTGATAGCCCGCCGAAACCAGCTCCTGGCGCACCTTGCCCAGATCGGCTGGACGCTCGTAGGTCAGCTCGATGAGCGTACCGCCGGTGAAGTCCAGACCAAAGTTGAGCCCTTTATGGAACCAGCTGAACAGCGCCAGTGCGGTAAGGAGCATCGTGATGGCGAACGCAACATTGCGAACGCCCATGAAGTTGATGGTACGTAACATGGCAGCCCCTTAAATCCACAACTTCTTGAAGTCACGACCGCCGTAGATCAGGTTGACCATAGCGCGGGTCACCATGATGGCCGTGAACATCGAGGTAAAGATCCCGAGCGACATGGTCACCGCAAACCCTTTGACCGGGCCGGTGCCCATCGCAAAGAGAATGCCGCCGACCAGCAGCGTCGTCAGGTTGGCGTCGAGGATCGCCGTGTAGGCACGATCGAAACCTTCGTTGATAGCGCGCTGGACCGTCATGCCATTGGCGATCTCTTCACGAATACGCGAGAAGATCAGCACGTTGGCATCCACCGCCATACCCATGGTCAACACGATACCGGCGATACCTGGCAGGGTCAGTGTTGCACCCAGCAAGGACATCAGTGCCAGCAGCATGACCATGTTCAAAGCCAGTGCGACGGTCGCGATCAGACCGAAGAAGCGGTAGATCGCCATGATGAACAGCGAGACGAACAGCATGCCCCACAGGGAAGCATCGATACCCTTGGTAATGTTGTCGGCACCCAGGCTCGGGCCAATGGTACGTTCTTCAGCGAAGTACATCGGTGCCGCCAGACCACCGGCACGCAACAGCAGCGCCAGCTCGGAAGACTCACCCTGACCGTTCAGACCGGTAATCCGGAACTGACTGCCCAGCGGCGACTGAATGGTCGCCAGACTGATGATTTTCTTTTCTTCCTTGAAGGTCTGCACCGGCACGTCTTTCTCGACGCCGTTGACCATCTGCTTGGTGTAAGTGGTGGTCGGACGCTGCTCGATGAAGATCACCGCCATGCTGCGACCGACATTACTGCGGGTTGCGCGGCTCATCAGCTCGCCACCGTGGCCATCAAGATTGATGTTCACCTGTGGACGGCCATGTTCGTCGAAGCTGGCCTTGGCGTCAGTCACCTGATCGCCGGTGATGATCAGACCACGCTCCACCGCCGCTGCCGGACGACCGCCTTCGCGGAATTCGAACATTTCGGTGGTGCCTTTCGAATCATCCGGGCCTGCACCCAGACGGAATTCGAGGTTGGCGGTCTTGCCCAGAATACGCTTGGCTTCGGCCGTGTCCTGCACACCCGGCAGCTCGACCACGATGCGGTTGGCACCCTGGCGCTGAACCAGCGGCTCGGCAACACCCAGCTCGTTGACCCGATTACGCACGGTAGTCAGGTTCTGCTTGATCGAGTATTCGCGAATCTCGGCCAGTTTGGCCGGGGTCAGCGCCATGCGCAGCACGGGAATACCGTTCAGCTCGGCAGGCGTGATTTCGAAATCGGTGAAGGTCTTGCGCACCAGTGCACGAGCCTGCTCGCGCTCTGCGTCATCGCTAAAGCCCAGCTGAATCACATTGCCCAGCTGCGGCAGGCTGCGATAACGCACTTTTTCCTTGCGCAACAGGGATTTGACTTCGCCTTCGTAGACTTTCAGACGTGCATCGATCGCCTTGTCCATGTCGACTTCCAGCAGGAAGTGCACACCACCGGACAGGTCGAGACCGAGTTTCATCGGGCTTGCACCCAGGTTACGCAACCAGGTCGGCGTGGTACGCGCCAGGTTCAGCGCAACGACATAGTCGTCACCCAGCGCCTTGCGCACGACATCCTTGGCTGGCAACTGGTCTTCCTGCTTGCTCAGACGCAACAAACCGCCCTTGCCATTCTCGGCCAGAGAAGAAGCCTTGACCGAGATGCCTGCATCGGCAAGCGCCTTGGCTGCACGATCCACGTCTGCCTGATTGACTTGCAGTGCAGTACTTGCACCGCTGATCTGGATGGCAGAATCATCAGGGTAGAGATTGGGTGCGGAATAAATAAAACCGACCACCAGCACCGCCAGGATCAGTATGTATTTCCACAGAGGGTATTTGTTCAGCATCACGCCGCCCGCTTAAAACGCGGGGCGCCTTGCGCGCCCCGTCGATGGGTAAAAAGTTACTGCTCAGATCGCTTTCAGGGTGCCTTTTGGCAGAGTGGCCGCGATGGCGCCCTTCTGGATTTTCAGCTCAACGGTGTCCGACACCTCGATCACTACGAAGTCGTCGGTCACTTTGTTGATCTTGCCCGCGATGCCGCCGCTGGTCACAACTTCATCGCCTTTCTGCAGGTTGCCCAGCAGGTTTTTCTGCTCTTTGGCGCGCTTGGCCTGTGGACGCCAGATCATCAGGTAGAAGATGACCAGGAAGCCGACCAGGAAAATCCACTCGAAACCACTGCCCGCAGGACCGGCAGCCGGTGCAGCAGCATCCGCAAAAGCGGGAGAGATGAAAAAGCTCATTTGTCGCTCCAGTTACATAATTAGTATAAAAAAGCAGGAAAAACTCGTTCTGTTTCAACCCAGAGGCGGCGTTGGAAGGCCGCGTTTGGCATAGAAGGCATCGACGAAGGCGGCCAATGTACCCTGTTGAATAGCCTCGCGCAAACCAGCCATAAGCAGCTGGTAGTGGCGCAAATTGTGGATCGTATTCAGCATGCTCCCCAGCATTTCTCCGCACTTGTCCAGGTGATGCAGATAAGCGCGCGAGAAGTTCTTGCAGGTGTAGCAGTCGCAGGTCGGATCCAGCGGCGAATTGTCGTGGCGATGGAACGCGTTACGAATTTTCAGCACACCGGCATCGGTAAACAAGTGGCCGTTGCGAGCGTTGCGGGTCGGCATCACACAGTCGAACATGTCAACGCCGCGGCGCACACCTTCGACCAGATCTTCCGGCTTGCCTACGCCCATCAAGTAACGAGGTTTGTCTGCTGGCATAAGGCCCGGCAGATAGTCCAGCACCTTGATCATCTCGTGCTTGGGTTCGCCTACCGACAGGCCGCCGATCGCCAGACCGTCAAAGCCGATCTCGTCCAGGCCTTCCAGCGAACGCTTGCGCAGGTTCTCGTGCATGCCACCCTGAACGATGCCGAACAGCGCAGCAGTGTTTTCGCCATGCGCAACCTTGGAGCGCTTGGCCCAACGCAACGACAGCTCCATGGAGACCCGCGCTACATCTTCGTCGGCCGGGTACGGCGTGCATTCGTCGAAGATCATCACGACGTCCGAGCCCAGATCACGCTGAACCTGCATCGACTCTTCCGGCCCCATGAACACCTTGGCACCATCAACCGGCGAGGCGAAGGTCACGCCCTCCTCCTTGATCTTGCGCATCGCGCCCAGGCTGAACACCTGAAAACCGCCGGAGTCGGTCAGAATCGGTCCCTTCCACTGCATGAAATCGTGCAGGTCACCGTGGCCCTTGATGACTTCAGTGCCCGGACGCAGCCACAGGTGAAACGTGTTGCCCAGAATCATCTGCGCACCAGTGGCCTCGATATCACGCGGCAGCATGCCCTTGACCGTCCCATAGGTGCCCACCGGCATGAACGCCGGGGTCTCGACTACACCACGCGGAAAGGTCAGGCGACCGCGACGGGCCTTGCCGTCGGTGGCCAACAACTCGAAAGACATACGACAGGTGCGACTCATGCGTGATCCTCTGGTGCCGATTCCTGTGGGGCCGTCGGCGCGGGATTGCGGGTGATGAACATCGCATCACCGTAACTGAAGAAGCGGTAGCCGTGCTCGATGGCCGCAGCGTAAGCCGCCATCGTCTCGGGATAACCGGCGAACGCCGAAACCAGCATCAACAGCGTGGATTCAGGCAAATGGAAATTGGTCACCAAGGCATCGACCACATGAAATGGCCGCCCCGGATAGATGAAGATGTCGGTGTCGCCGCTGAACGGTTTCAGTTCGCCATCACGCGCGGCACTCTCCAGCGAGCGGACGCTGGTGGTCCCGACGGCAATCACCCGCCCGCCTCGCGCACGGCATGCGGCCACGGCGTCGACCACGTCCTGGCCAACTTCCAGCCACTCGCTGTGCATGTGGTGATCTTCGATCTGCTCGACGCGCACCGGCTGGAACGTACCCGCGCCGACGTGCAGCGTGACGAACGCAGTCTCGACGCCCTTGGCGGCGATCGCCTCCAGCAGCGGCTGATCGAAATGCAGGCCGGCAGTTGGTGCAGCCACAGCGCCTGCACGCTGCGCGTAAACAGTCTGATAGCGCTCACGGTCCGCGCCCTCATCCGGGCGGTCTATATAAGGAGGCAACGGCATATGGCCGACACGCTCCAGCAACGGCAGAACCTCTTCGGCAAAGCGCAGCTCGAACAGCGCGTCATGCCGCGCAACCATCTCGGCCTCGCCACCGCCATCGATCAGAATCGACGAGCCAGGCTTGGGCGACTTGCTGGAACGCACATGCGCCAGCACACGATGGCTGTCCAGCACGCGCTCGACCAGAATCTCCAGCTTGCCGCCGGACGCCTTCTGCCCGAACAGCCGCGCGGGAATCACACGGGTATTGTTGAACACCATCAAATCGCCCGGGCGCAAATGCTCAAGCAAATCAGTGAATTGACGATGTGCCAGCGCGCCAGTCGGCCCGTCGAGGGTCAACAGACGACTACTACGACGCTCGGCCAGTGGATGGCGAGCAATCAGGGAATCGGGGAGTTCGAAGGTAAAGTCAGCGACGCGCATGATCGGGTTCGTTTAGCAGGGCCGGGAAGTTTATCCGGTTTGGCGGCATTAGTAAAAAACCTGCGTAAATCCCTGTTGACCAACGGAAAACTCATCCTTATACTTCGCCGCCATTGAGCCCTGATGGCGGAATTGGTAGACGCGGCGGATTCAAAATCCGTTTTCGAAAGAAGTGGGAGTTCGATTCTCCCTCGGGGCACCACCTTTAAAAAAGACCTTGAATTTCAAGGTCTTTTTTTCGTCTGGTGGAAAGTGGTCTGACATAATCCGCGATCTCCCCCTATTAACTGAGAATCAGGCTCGAAGCACGAAATAACACGTTCGGCCGCGTTGCTACTTTTTAGCGGCAGAGGGCACGCTGCCGTGGTATTTGTCAGTGTTGTTGTCGTTATCAAGATCGCGATCAGTTCCGCCGAAGGCCGCATCGGTGTGATGGTCGTTGTCCATATCCTTGTCATTGCCACCAAATGCAGCGTCAGTGACGTTGTCGTTATCCAGGTCCTTGTCGTTACCACCACACCTGGCATCGGTACTGTTTTCGTCGTCCATATCACAATCGTTTACAGCGTACGCAGGTAACGAAGTACCTACCATGGTCAACACAAGCAGAAGGCCGCCGATCTTTGCAGTCAGAGCGTTATACACACGCATCAAGGTGTGATCCGTCAGTCAGACCGTCTGACCGTACTTCGTTTACGAGACGCTCTGACACCGTCTAATCCCGAACGTTTGCGCAGTGCAGTTTTACAGTACCGAACTCTATGACCTGTTTTCTTGAAAATTAATCATTGGCAGAGCGATGAGTTTTTTATTGCTTAACGTACGGATCGATACATTATCTTCGTGGAGGCATGCCTTTAGACGACGCGACGCTTCTGGCTTGCCTGACCACCTTTGGCGCCTGTCGGGCGACCGTCTTGACGCCTTCGGCACCCAGCGACATTGCAACACCAACAGCTTCAATTTCCATCTGCAACGCACGCCGTGGATCGTCACTATTCAACTTGTCGCTCACTCGTCGGGCGAACGCCTCATCAAGCACCGACTTTTCCTGCTGATAGCGGCCTCCTTCAAGCGGTGAGACGTTCGGCAACTGATCAGCAAGACGTTTCTGCAGACGGCTTGTCGTGTGGGTCAGAACGTTCTCGGCGGTTTCACGCGTAACCTTGCCGGCTTCAGCTGCCATTGCAAGGGTGAATGAATATGTTCGCTCTACCGCACTGCGATCTTTGGCAAACCGGCTGTCCTCCGCCAAAATGGCTGCGCCGTTAGACCACGGGTCCATGACGATGGGCGAAGAGCCAGCGCTGGAATTATCCGTTTCAGCCCAGACGTGATCTTTTCCGGGCTGCTCGGCCAAATGAATCTTTTCGCGGGGACTACGCCCGCTTTCCTGAGCCAGGGCCCCGTAAGCGAAGCTTGCTATACGAGCATGTTCGCCACAGTTGCCAGCGCCAAACACCTGCCCTGACATGGCGACAAGAACATGCCAGTTCATCTCATCATTCCCGGGCATCGGCTCATGGCCAGCGCGCTCGGCATCTTTTCTCAAGCGCTTTGCAGCGACTGCGCGAGCGCCGCTTTGCAGGTGGGTACGTTGTGCATCCACATCAATGTTGCCCCTGCCGAAGGGCAACGCGCGGCGTGCTTCACGCACCGCTTCGTCTGCCGGAACCAGAGCCTTGATACTGTCTTCATCCAGTGGACGTCGGTCGAGCCGACGTAACAGCAGGTAACCGGGCAATGAAGATGGCGTGTCAGAAATGGCCTGCCCTGTAGAAGAAACGGGTGGCAAGCGTGTCTTGACTGATGAGTAAGGGTAGTTCGGTCGCACTTGAGTCGAACCGGCTTCAGGACGTTCTGTTTGTGAACTGCAAGAAGCGGGGTTCTGGGCCGATGATGATTGAACAGCCTTTTCAGTGGTTTCCACGCTAGGGCCTGGCGCGGGCAGGCTGTGACCAGCACTGTGAATTCTCATATGTTCCTCACTGATTGCGGGCGCTCATCGCACCCGAAAAAGCTCATTACGGCCAACACAGGAACGACCGATCTCAACGCTCTCGTCACTGTCAATCAATGCGCCTTGGCAATCCCGAACTGGTCCAGCACCGGGTCAACGTTATGATCGAACGCCTTCTGCGCCTTATGCTTCTTGACCGCATCAATGATCGCGGAGATACCAAAGCCCAGGGCCATGGCGCCGTCGATGGCCCAGCCGATAACCGGGATTGCAGCACCCAGCGCTGCGCCTGCGGCAAGCCCTGTGGCTTCACCGGCAACCAGACCGACAGCGCGGCCGATCATCTGTCCGCCCAGACGACCAAGGCCGGCGGACGCCTCGCGACCCATCATTTTCGCGCCGGTGTCTATGCCGCCCTTGATTGCCTCCGCGCCCAACCTGGAGCTGTCGATGATGCTCTGAGCCGCGCCCAGCTTGTCACCGCTGGCGAGCCTGTCAGACACTGACGCAAAGCCCATGACCGAGTTGAATGCCTTGCCTCCGATACCTTGCTCGGCGAGCTGCGCGGCCAGCGAAGGACCGCCCTCTTCATCGGTCTTGCCCTCCAGCAACTTGCGGCCTTTTTTGGAGTTCTGCAGCTCGGACAAGGTGCTGGCCGTGTAACTCTCACGCTCACCATTAACGAAATCAGCGGGCAGCACGCTTTCATACGCCGCTTTCTGGTTATCTGCGGTTTGCAGAGACTCACCAGCGTCAGACTTTTTCTGACCAAGCAGTTGTTTCAGAGCGCCCCCCTCGCTGAAGTTGCGAACGTAGGAATCGGCAATCTTCGTTTGCACTTCATCAGGCTGGTTGTTGAATACTTGCTGGGCAGTGGGCACCTGGGCATCGGGAAACAGGTCTTTTTGCAGTTGCAGTTGAGCCGACAGGCCGGTAATGGCGCCGCTGTAATCGGGGTTGGGGTTGTGTTTGTCGACGGCCTTGTCCGCGGTTGCCAGGTCGGTTTGCAAGGCTTTTCCGCTGTTGACGTTTTGAGCCTGCTCAGTCACGGCCTTCTGCAGTGCCGAATCGCTGCGAACCAGGCTGCGCTCCTGTTCGGGAATGCTTTTGTTGAGGTACTCCTGAACATCGGGATCGGCTTGCAACTGAGCGATTCGCTCGTTAAGGCCCGCCTCGGTCTTCTCGGTATTGCGCAAATCCCGCCCGGCTATCACGCTCTGCTGGGTCTGCTGCAACTTGATCATCACAGCGGCCTTCTGCGCGCCGGTGTAAGCCTTGGGCTTCTCGAAAACCTGAGCATTGAGTTTGCTGATATCGATACCGGATACCGAATTCAACGTCGCGGCGTCGCTGAGCATGCTGGCGAACTGGCCACCATTTTTGGGGGCGCTCTTCCTGATCCACTCGCTCATATTGGACGCATCGAACACCTGGTCGGGGCTATGTGCAGCCTTCTTGCGCCCGGTCAGACCGGCTTCATCCACCTGGCTGAGGAAGCCCGCCTGTGACCACATGTTGGACGACTGTTTGAGCGTACCTGACAACCCTGGGTTACTTTTAATCAGCGCTTTCAGACCCTCGGCGCTGACATTACCATCGACATCGGTTTTGTCCGGCGCCCCAACGGCATGATGAGGGTCGGCTGCCGTCGCCAACGGCATATTGGCGCGCATCACCGCTGCGCTGCGCACCATTTCAAGGGATTGAGGATCAGCGCCGGGGTTATCTTCCATGTACTTTGCCAAGTCCTTGTCGGCATTGTCGGCCGCCTTCTCCATATTTTTGGCGAACGCCTTGAGGTCTTTGTTGGTGATTTTGCCATCCGCATTACCGCCATCCTTGCCGACGTCCACCGCCGTCTTCAACGCAGGGTTGGCGTTGATGAACGCCATCGCCTTGTCAGCGTTGGGGCCGTGCTCTCTGGCCATCCAGGCGGCCGCAATCGGCCGGTTGAGTTCTTTGGCCGCCTGCTCGCGTTCTTCGGGCGGCAGATGGGCGACCATCGGATCCCAGCGCTTGAGGGCCTCGGGCGAAGAGTATTCGGAGTTGTCGAGAAACGCGGCATCGGTAGCGCTGGGAGCATTTGCCGGGCCGGAGGCAGACGCCGCAGGTGACGCGCTGGCTGTTGACAAGACCGATGTCATTGGGGACACCTGATCACTGTCCTGATCAACGCTGGAGGTGCTTTCGCTATTACTGCTGCGAGTCAGCAGACTCATCAGCGATGAGCCACTTTGCTCGGCATCAGAAAAGAAAGATGTATTGTCGTTGGCCTGGCCGAACTGCACAAAGGCCTGATCACCACCTGCGCTGCTCTGCGTGAGCGAGGCTTTGGCTAATGGCGTCTCAGCAGCCAGTTCGCCAGAGGTGGGTTGATTCACGATGCTGCCGAGGGCAGGACTGGGAGAACTGGATATACGCATGGTTGCCATCCAAGTGGTGAGGGATGGCAACTGTGTGGTTTTGCGTGCGAGTTGGTTCCAGACAGATATCCACTCAGGCGAACGGGTCAATCTGCTGCTTCAATTGCACCCGTGCCCGGGACAGTCGCGAGCGCACAGTGCCAATCGGAACGCCGAGCGTGTTCGCCGTATCCTGATAATTGCCATCCATCTCCAGCGACACTTCCAGGACCTTTTGCATGTTCGACGGCAAGCAATCAATGGCTGCGATGACGCGTGCCAATTGCCTGTGCCCGTCTACCTGATGAGTGATATCGCCATTCCATTCCAGCTCTGAATGAACGTCGTCTTCCCAGCTTTCCTGATAGGGCTGGCGATACATTTTGCGGAAGTGATTACGGATCAGGTTCAACGCAATACCACACAACCAGGTCTGCGGCTTGCTGGCATGTTGAAACTTGTGCTCGTTGCGCAGGGCCTCCAGAAATACGCATTGCAAGATGTCATCGACATCATCCGGGTTCATTACGCGCTTCTGAATGAACGCTCTGAGCATCTGTATCTGATCAGCCGTCAGTTGACGGATACCGGCAGACGAAGAGTCCTGGCGTGGCTGGGTTGCATCAAGGATCACTAGGTTCGGAAACATGGGCTTACCTTAATTTAATGGTGTGCAAGCCCTATAGCGATAACCGTGCCAGCCAAAATACTTATTTAAGTTACTGATTTATATAATTATTTTAAAATTTGTAATTCTTTGTAATACATTTTTTTGCGCAACGCCGTTTTTATCACTACAGCTTTTGGCACAAACGCGTCAGCCCCTTTTACAAGGGAACCGAATCCTGGCCAGGCCCCACTCAGCGGTCATGACCAGGCTCAGAACCGTCCTATGAAAATCGTCGCCCCGCCTATATTGCCAACCCACACGGTCACGCCGATTCGCGCCGTCACGCCCGCTGCGCGAGCGATTCCCGGGACCCTGTCGTCGGAAAAAGGCACGTCATCGCAACAGGTCTCGCGCTTCGCCGCAGCACTGGTGCGAAACAGCCGGATACTGCGCCAGCGCGAACTGATCGCAAGCAGAAATGCACTGCAATCACGGGCCGTCAAACTGGGTGAGCTCTATCAGTTGTTGATGAGCGCCAACGATACCGGTCTGGATAACGCCGCGAGGCTGCTGCGCAAAAAACTGCTGCAAGAGAACGGCACAGAACTGGAACAGGTTCTGGAATTTGCCGATGGCGATGCGGCCAAGGCCCACGTGGTGCTGCAAGCGGCACGCAAACAGGCTGAGGAAGATGGCGCTGAAGGCGAGTACGTGGCGCTCACCCAAACGCTGAAACAGTTGCGACGCAAGTTCGGACCACACGCCCGGGCAGGCATTAATACTGCCAGGGCGTTCGGGCGGCAGAACGTCGACAACAAACGCCGTGCCGCGTTGCGCAACCTTTATGGCGTAGCGGTTTCCGGACAACCAAACGTGACCGGCCTGATTGAAGCCTTGATCAACGAGCAGGAAGAGACCGGAGACTTCGACCTCAACCTGCGCGACATGCGCAGAGCCATTGCCGACGATCTCTCGGCGATTACCCCTTCGGCATCTCATGAACAGCTGCGCACGTTGATGCACGGGCTGACCACAGCACGGCACGTGACGACGTTGTTGCGCGGTTGTGAACACCTGCTTGGGCGCATGCGCAACAAGAACCCTGACCTGAAGGTGGATCCGCCAGCCTTTCTCAAACACTTGCTGACCCTGACGGCCAATGGAATGAACGTGAACCAGACCCTGCAACTGACTCAACACATCGGCGGTGCCAGGCTCAAGAACCAGCTGGCATTTCTCAATGGCTTGCGGCCGATGCTGATGCAATTGCCCATCCTGCTCTGGAAGGACATGAAAAGCCGCCAGGCTGCGCTGAATAACCTGCTCACCCTGATGGCAGAACTGACTCAACAGGAACAGAAGCAGCTTTTTGAGGGGCTTGCCGGATGAATCAAGTCATCAACTTTCTGAACATGATTGCCCTGTCGGCCATGCGCCGGTCAGAGCTGGTTGGCGCATTCTTCGTCATCGCCATTGTCTTCATGATGATCACCCCCCTGCCCACCGGGCTGGTTGATGTGTTGATCGCGGTGAACATCTGTATCTCGTGCCTGCTGATCATGCTGGCGATGCATTTGCCAAGACCGCTGGCATTCTCGACCTTTCCGGCCGTGCTGTTGCTGACCACCATGTTTCGTCTGGCGCTGTCGATTTCCACCACACGATTGATCCTGCTCAATCAGGACGCCGGGCACATTGTCGAAGCCTTCGGCCAGTTCGTGGTGGGTGGCAACCTGGCGGTGGGCCTGGTGATCTTTCTGATCCTGACAGTGGTCAACTTTCTGGTTATCACCAAAGGTTCGGAACGGGTCGCCGAGGTCGGCGCGCGGTTCACGCTGGACGCCATGCCCGGCAAGCAGATGTCCATCGACAGTGACTTGCGCGCCAACCTGATAACCGTCCAGGAGGCGCGCAAGCGCCGCGCCGAGCTGAACAAGGAAAGTCAGCTGTTCGGTGCCATGGACGGCGCGATGAAGTTCGTCAACGGTGATGCCATTGCCAGCCTGATCATCGTTGCCATCAATATGATCGGCGGTATTTCCATCGGCGTGTTGCAGCACAACATGAGCGCGGGCGATGCGTTGCAGCTGTACACCGTGCTGACCATCGGTGACGGCCTGATTGCACAGATCCCGGCGCTGCTGATCTCCGTAACCTGCGGCATGATCATCACCCGCGTACCCAATACCGAGGCTGGCGCGGAGGCCAACATTGGCCGTGAAATCGCCGAACAGATTACCAGCCAGCCCAAGGCATGGATCATCGCCGCAGTGGCCATGCTCGGCTTCGCGGCTTTGCCGGGTATGCCCACGGGGGTGTTCATCACCATCGCGATCATCTGCGGTGCCGGTGGCATGCTGCAGTTGCAACGGGCAAAACCCAAGCCCGACGAACAACGCGCCACTGCCGTCGCCCCGGAAATGAACGGCAAGGAAGACCTGCGTACCTTCTCACCCAGCCGGCAGTTCGTCCTGCAATTTCACCCTGGCCAGGACAGCGCACAGATCGAGGCACTGATCAGCGAAATACGTCGGCGACGCAACCGTCTGGTAGTGCAATACGGTCTGACCCTGCCGTCGTTCATCATTGAACATGCCGATCATCTTCCTCCGGACGAGTTTCGCTTCACCGTCTACGACGTCCCCATGCTCAAGGCGACATTTACCCAGTCCCATGTCGCCGTGGACGCCCGCCAACTGGGTGGTGAAAACCTCCCGGCGGCGATTCCGGGCAATACCGACCGCCAGGAAGATCAATGGGTGTGGTTGCCTGCCGAGCAATGCGGTGAGCTGAACCCGGTCAGCGCCATGACCCTGATCGTCGAACGCATGGAACGCGCATTGCAGTCCTGCGCGCCGCAGTTCATCGGCTTGCAGGAGACCAAAGCCATCCTCAGCTGGCTGGAATCCGAGCAGCCGGAGCTTGCACAAGAGATACAGCGAGTGCTCACGCTGACGCGCTTCTCGGCGGTTCTGCAACGTCTCGCGTCGGAGCGCGTACCGCTCAGAGCCATACGGCTGATCGCCGAGACCCTGATCGAGCATTGCCAGCATGAACGCGATACCAACGTGCTGACCGACTACGTGCGCATCGCGCTCAAATCGCAGATCTACCACCAGTATTGCGGTGCCGAAGGCCTGCAGGTGTGGCTGCTCACGCCGGAAAGCGAGGGCTTGCTGCGCGACGGTCTGCGCCAGACACAGACCGAAACGTTCTTCGCACTGAGTAACGAGATCAGCCAGATGCTCGTGCAACAAATGAATATCGCATTCCCGGTGCGCGCGCCCGAACAGGCGGTACTGCTGGTAGCGCAGGACCTGCGCAGCCCGCTGCGGACCTTGTTGAGGGAGGAGTTCTATCACGTTCCCGTACTGTCTTTCGCAGAAATCAGCAACGCGGCCAAGGTCAAGGTAATGGGTCGCTTCGACCTTGAAGACGATCTTGAGCCAATGGACAACGAGCACGCAGCTTGAGCCTTTCAGGCTTGAGCAAAGGGAGACTTTCAGATGTTTGAATTACGCGTACTGAACGGTCAGCACCAAGGCGCAGCCTTGCCACTGGTGGGCGAGCAATGGTCGATTGGCTCTGCCGCGCAACACGATCTGGCACTGGACGACGCGGGTGTGGAAAGCCTGCACTGCCGCCTGCAACGCTTGGACGACAGCTGGACACTGAACGCTGAAGAAGGCGCGGTGTGCGACGAAGAAGGTAACGCCCGGCCCGGTATTGACCTGACACTCAACACTGCATTCTTGCTGGGCTCAGTGTGGCTGTGCGTTTCGCCCGCAGGCGATGAGTGGCCTTCAGTGCCAGCGGTCATCCCGAAACAGCCACAGGCCGACCCCGAGCCCGCGCGCAATGATGTGCCGCTGAAAAAGGTCAAGTCGCGCTCGCAATTTCTCAACCGCACCACAGGGATCATCGCCGGCTTGCTGGTAGGTGTCATCGGCAGCGCCTGGAGCCTGACCCGTCCGCCCGCCATTGCAATGGACCAAGGCCCCGGCCACATGGCCTCGGTCACAGCAGAGGCACCGGTAGAGACATCTCCTACACCGGCAAAGATCATCAAACCCGCGGCCGATAAACGCATACGTCTGACCAGCGCGGATGCGGTCCGCCATCAGTTGGGCACCATGCTCAGCGACCGACTGCTGACCGATGTCAGCGTGGAAGAAACAGCCGAGGGACTGGTGCTTAACGGTGATCTCAAAGAGGAATCCCTGCTGGTCTATCAACGCATGCTGCAGCGTTTCAAGGACCGCTATGAATCGCCGGTGACGGTATTCGACAACGTCGCCAGTACACGCAGCGCCCTGCCCTTCGTGGTGGTTCAGATCATGACCGGCCCGCATGCGCACCTGGTGACTGCAGACGGCCGCCGTATCTATGTGGGTGACGAAGTGGATGGCCTGCGCCTGACGCGAATCGACAATCAGCGCCTGCAATTCGACGGCAATCGGCACATTGAGGTGAACTGGTGAATGCTGCACTGAGCCAGTGGAAAGACGCCCACGCAGCGCGCTTGCGTGACTACAGCGCCGTGCGCGTCAGTGGCCGGGTGAGTGCAGTGCGCGGGATTCTGCTGGAATGCAAGATTCCTGCGGCCAAGGTGGGCGATCTTTGCGAGGTGAGCAAAGCCGACGGCAGTTTTCTGCTGGCTGAAATCGTCGGTTTCACTCAGGAATGTACGCTGCTCAGTGCCCTGGGCGCACCCGACGGAATTCAGGTCGGTGCTCCGATCCGCCCGCTGGGCATTGCCCACCGGATTGGCGTTGACGACAGTTTGCTGGGCTGTGTTCTGGATGGCTTCGGACGTCCGCTGCTCGGTGATTGCCTCGGTGCTTTTGCCGGACAGGATGATCGTCGCGAAACACTGCCGGTGATCGCTGACGCCTTGCCGCCCACCCAGCGCCCGCGCATCACCAACGCCCTGCCCACCGGGGTACGCGCCATCGACAGCGCCATCCTTCTGGGCGAGGGTCAACGTGTGGGGCTGTTCGCCGGTGCTGGCTGTGGCAAGACCACACTGATGGCCGAACTGGCCCGCAACATGGGCTGCGATGTCATCGTCTTCGGGCTGATCGGCGAACGGGGCCGCGAGCTGCGCGAGTTTCTCGACCATGAACTGGACGAAACCCTACGCGCCCGCTCGGTGCTGGTCTGTGCCACCTCCGATCGTTCAAGCATGGAGCGCGCACGCGCAGCGTTCACCGCGACCGCTATCGCCGAGGCATTCCGCGCACGAGGCCAGAAAGTGCTGTTGCTGCTCGACTCCCTGACCCGGTTTGCCCGTGCGCAGCGGGAGATAGGGATTGCCTCGGGCGAACCGTTGGGGCGTGGCGGCCTGCCACCCTCGGTTTACACCTTGCTGCCACGCCTGGTCGAGCGCGCCGGCATGAGTGAGAACGGCTCGATCACCGCCCTCTATACCGTGCTGATCGAGCAGGACTCGATGAACGATCCGGTGGCGGATGAAGTGCGTTCACTGCTCGACGGGCACATCGTGCTGTCCCGCAAGCTGGCCGAGCGCGGGCATTACCCCGCAATTGACGTATCCGCCAGCATCAGCCGGATCCTCAGCAATGTTACCGGCCGCGAACACCAGCGAGCGAACAATCGTCTGCGCCAGCTACTGGCTGCCTACAAGCAAGTGGAAATGCTCCTGCGGCTGGGCGAATACCAGGCCGGTGCAGACCCGGTGACCGATTGCGCGGTGCAACTGAATGACGACATCAACGCCTTTCTGCGCCAGGACCTGCGTGAGCCGGTGCCCTTGCAGGAAACCCTGGACGGGTTGTTGCGGCTCACTTCCAGACTGCCGGAGTGACCATGGACGACACACTGGAAGACGACCCACAGCGCGCGGCACTGGAACAGGTGATCGGCTTGCTGACGCCGCTGCGCCAGCATCGTCAGGCGAGCGCTGAACGGGCTCATCGCCACGCGCAGGTGGAACTGAAATCGATGCTCGACCACTTATCAAAAACACGGGCATCGCTGGATCAGGAACGTGACAACCACAAGCGGCGTCGCGAGGGCCTGTCTCAGGAATACCTGGAAAAGGCCATCAGCCTGAACGATATCGACCGATGGCATGAGAAAGAAAAACACATGCTCGACCGCCTGGCCTGTATTCGGCAGGACGTGCAGCAACAGCAATTGCGGGTAGCCGAACAGCAGGCGTTGCTTGAGCAGAAGCGCCTGCAAGCCAAAGCGTCTCAGCGCGCGGTCGAGAAACTCGCCTGCATGGAGGAGACGCTCAACGAAGAAGGTTAAGTGACGATGACCGCACCGATCAAACACCCGGCCAAAGCGCCAACGGCACCACCCGTAGTGCATGCCACACCGCCTTCTGCGCCCGCGCAGCGCGCACCGGACAAGGCTGATGACAAGCCACCGGCTTTTGGCAGCACAACGCGTACCGACGTGCCGAAGGTCCGCTTCGCACAAAACCGTTCGGCGACAGAGACACCGGAGAGCGCCGACGGCCTGTTCTTTTCCCAACTGCTGATACCTCAGGTCGGCGAAGAGCCTGATCAGCAAGGCTTCGGCGGCAGCAGCATCGCCCTGCCCGTGCACGCCGAAAATGTACCCACCCCATTGATCGACGAGCTGGCGCAGCGCTTGCCCGAACAGCCCGCCGGCCCGCTGGCGTTTACCCTGCTGATGCCCAGCCTGGGGACAGTACGCGTCAATGCCGAAAAAACCGAACACCGTTGGAGCATCCAGCTGGGCTTCGCCCGTCGCGACGTTCTGAAACGTTTGCAGGGTCATACCGGCGCATGCCGTGATTCACTGTCGCGGGCACTCGGCCATGACGTTGAGCTGGACATGCATGAAGATCTTGCAGCATGAGCGCGCTGCGTCTGCGCAAGGTCGATGCCCTGCTGGCTCAGGCCACGCGTGAGCTGGGTGCCGGTCAGAGCCTGGGCTTCAGCGCTGCAGGTCAGGACGCCGAACTGACCCTGTTGCCACTGCTTGCCGACACAGGCGAACCGGCAGGTGCTGTCTGGCTGAGCACAGCCATCGGGCCCCTGTTGCTGAGCGACGCCGAAGCGCTGCTCAGCCTGCTGGGCGACATCCCCCTTACGCTCGGGGGCGAGCAACAAGCTTGGTACTGGCAGCTGTTCAATCAACGCCTGAGCCCGACTGTTGCCCGACTGCTGGCACCGATCGAACCCCTGCACAACAAACCGCAAGCACCCACCCTGGGCTGCCGGGTTCAGATACGGCGTGGTGATGAGCAGCTTCACGCGCACTTGCATGCCACGCCCGACACACTGCTCAGGCTGCTGCGATCAGCGTCCTGGCAAGCCCGCACGCGCACTGTGGATGAATCCTGGTCAGTGGCCAGCCCCCTGATCATCGGTGAAATGTCGCTGACCCTGGAACAAATCGCCTCGCTGCGCCCCGGTGACGTGGTGCTGCCCGCCCGCTGCCAGTTCGACAGCGCCGGACAAGGGTTCCTGAGCCTGGCAGGGCGGCAATGGGCGGCGCAGACCGACCAGCACGCGCAGCGTCTTTTTTTGCGGCTCAGTCATGAGGAGCACCGCCACCATGAGTACTGAAGATCTGTATCAGGAAGATGTCGAGATGCTCGACGACTATGAAGACCCGTCGACTGAACAGCACTGGTCCGAAGAAGAAGACGGCGAGCCATCCGGGTATGCGACGGCCGAACCGGACGATCACGCAGCGCAGGAAGAACAGGACGAGCCCCCGGCACTCGATTCGCTGGCACTGGACCTGACCCTGCGTTGCGGCGAGCTCAGGCTGACCCTCGCCGAACTGCGCCGGCTGGATGCCGGGACCATCCTTGAAGTCATCGGCATTTCGCCGGGGCACGCGACACTGTGCCATGGCGAACAGGTGGTGGCCGAGGGCGAGCTGGTGGATGTCGAGGGCCGGCTCGGTCTGCAGATTACCCGCCTGGTGACACGCTCATGATCATGGAGGGCGTAAACCCGATCATGCTGGCGCTGTTTCTTGGCTCGCTGTCACTGATCCCCTTTCTGTTGATTGTCTGCACCGCCTTTCTGAAAATCGCCATGACCCTGCTGATCACCCGCAACGCAATTGGCGTTCAGCAGGTGCCGCCGAACATGGCGTTGTACGGCATTGCCCTGGCCGCCACGATGTTCGTCATGGCCCCGGTGGCCCACGATATCCAGCAGCGCGTGCATGATCACCCGCTGGAAATGAGCAGCGCCGACAAGTTGCAGAGCAGCCTCAAGTTGGTAATCGAGCCGCTGCAACGCTTCATGACCCGCAACACCGACCCGGATGTCGTCGCCCATCTGCTGGAGAACACCCAGCGCATGTGGCCCAAGGAAATGGCCGATCAGGCCAACAAAAACGACCTGTTGCTGGCGATTCCGGCCTTTGTGTTATCGGAGTTGCAGGCCGGTTTCGAGATCGGCTTTCTGATCTACATCCCCTTCATCGTCATCGACCTGATTGTTTCCAACCTGTTGCTCGCACTGGGCATGCAGATGGTCTCGCCGATGACCCTGTCGTTGCCGCTCAAGCTGCTGCTGTTCGTGCTGGTGTCGGGCTGGTCCCGCCTGCTCGACAGTCTCTTCTATTCCTATATGTGAGGCGGCCATGGAAGCGTTGGCGTTGTTCAAGCAAGGCATGTTTCTGGTCGTCATCCTGACCGCTCCGCCGCTGGGTGTCGCTGTGCTGGTCGGGGTGCTCACCTCGCTGCTGCAGGCACTCATGCAGATTCAGGATCAGACGCTGCCCTTCGGCATCAAGCTCGGGGCGGTCGGGCTGACCTTGGCCATGACCGGCCGCTGGATCGGCGTCGAGCTGATTCAGTTCATCAATATGGCCTTCGACCTGATTGCACGGTCCGGGGTCAATCACTAAATGCCCTTCGACGCCCACGAAGCGTTCCAATTCATGCTGGGCATGGGTCTGGCGATGGCGCGCCTGCTGCCGTGCATGCTTCTGGTGCCAGCCTTCTGTTTCAAATACCTGAAAGGCGCGCTGCGCTATGCGGTAGTGGCCGTGCTGGCGATGGTCCCGGCCCCCGCAATCAGCCGCGCGCTGGGTTCCCTTGACGATAACTGGTTTGCCATCGGCGGCCTGATGATCAAAGAGGCGGTACTGGGCACGCTATTGGGGCTGTTGCTGTATGCGCCGTTCTGGATGTTTGCCTCGGTCGGCGCCCTGCTCGACAGTCAGCGCGGGGCGCTCAGCGGTGGCCAGTTGAACCCGGCCCTCGGTCCGGACGCCACACCGCTGGGCGAGTTGTTTCAGGAAACCCTGATCATGCTGGTGATTCTCACTGGCGGTCTTTCACTCATCACTCAGGTCATCTGGGACAGCTACAGCGTCTGGCCACCGACTGCCTGGCTGCCGGGCATGACCGCAGGCGGTCTGGACGTCTTTCTGGAACAGCTCAACCACACCATGCAACACATGCTGTTGTATGCCGCGCCCTTCATTGCCCTGCTGCTGTTGATCGAAGCCGCGTTTGCGATCATCGGCCTGTATGCACAGCAACTGAACGTATCGATTCTGGCCATGCCAGCCAAAAGCATGGCCGGCCTGGCCTTTCTGTTGATCTACCTGCCAACGCTGCTGGAGCTGGGCACCGGTCAACTGTTGAAGCTGGTTGATCTGAAGTCGCTGCTGGCGCTTCTGGTGCAAGTGCCGTGAGTGAAAAAACCGAAAAGGCTACCCCCAAACAGATACGTGACGCTCGCGAAAAAGGTCAGGTGGGGCAGAGTCAGGACCTTGGCAAACTGCTGGTACTGATGGTCGTCAGTGAAATCACCCTGGGCCTGGCCGATGACAGCGTCGACCGGTTGCAGGCCTTGCTCGCACTGTCTTTCAAAGGTATTGACCGGAGCTTCGCTGCATCCGTCGAGCTGATCGCCAGCGAAGGCCTTTCCGTGTTGCTCAGCTTCACGTTATGCAGCGTCGGCATGGCCATGTTGATGCGCCTGGTCAGCAGCTGGATGCAGATCGGCTTTCTGTTCGCGCCCAAGGCCTTGAAGCTGGACATCAACAAGATCAACCCCTTCTCGCATGCCAAGCAGATGTTTTCCGGGCAGAACATCCTCAACCTGCTGCTCAGTATCCTCAAGGCTGTTGCCATTGGCGCGACCTTGTACATGCAGGTCAAGCCCGCGCTGGGCGCTCTTATCCTGCTGGCCAACAGCGATCTGACGACGTACTGGCACGCATTGGTCGAACTCTTTCGCCATATTTTGCACGTGATTCTGGGGTTGCTGCTGGTCGTCGCCATGGTCGACTTCGCCATGCAGAAATACTTTCACGCCAAGAAGCTGCGCATGAGCCACGAGGACATCAAAAAAGAATACAAACAGTCCGAAGGCGATCCTCATGTCAAAGGCCATCGTCGACAACTGTCCCATGAAATCCTCAACCAGGAGCCCAGCGCCGCCCCCAATCCGGTGGAGGAAGCAGACATGCTGCTGGTCAACCCGACGCACTACGCGGTGGCGCTGTATTACCGGCCAGGCGAGACGCCTCTGCCGCTGATTCATTGCAAGGGTGAGGATGAAGAAGCCCTGGCGCTGATTGCTCGGGCCAAAAAGGCCGGTATCCCGGTGGTGCAGAGCATCTGGCTGACAAGAACGCTGTACCGCGCCAAGGTGGGCAAATACATCCCTCGCCCCACGCTGCAAGCTGTCGGGCACATCTACAAAGTGGTTCGCCAGCTGGATGAAATCACCGATGAAGTGATTCAGGTTGAGGTGGAGCTTTAAGCTGGGAGCTGCAAGCCGGAGCCTCCATCGCCAGCGCTGCACTCAACGTAGCTCAATCGGCATGATCCGTACACTTATCTGAAGGATGTCCTCACATACCTACCGACGCCGCAGCCGAGTGAAGTTGATCAACTGCTGCCGCATAAGCGGATGCCGTTTCAGTCATGCAAGACGGAGTTGCTGAACGCTCGCGGTTCAGGGAATGGCGTGAGGCGAAGAACGAGCGACGGCTCCCATTATCGGCATCACCCTGGGCAGCTCAACTGTTCAGGGTGAAGTTCAATGGAAAAGAGCGTGCTGTCCCTGGCCAGGTAACTATGCTCCTGGTGAAACTTGAACCTGCGCATCATAGCCAGCAACTGCGGTTCCTTGCAGGCCAGTTGGTCCAGACCAAGACGTATTCTCGCCTCCATGCTGGCCTTGCGTTCCTCGGAGAGGCTGCTAGCTGGCAAGTCGATCCTGTAGCGGTAGAAGATCGTGTCACCGTACCTCAAACCCACGTACTCAAGGGTGGTAATTGCATCCAGTTGCTTTGGCAGGGTCGCGTCCAACTGGGCGAGGCGCTCGACAAGCAGAGCCTGTTGGGCCACCTTCTCCTGCTCTGCCTTGAGCGAGAAATAGCGCCCAATCCCGGCAACCAGGAGCACCGCAGCGATACCCAGGTAGAAATTACGCGGGTTGCGCCGCTTCTTCGGCGCCAGCTTAATCAACATCTTGAATGACTCGTCCTGAGCATGAAAAAGCCCCTAACGAAACCAGGAGCTACGGGTAAAAACGACATAGTTTGACACAGTACCTCAGGGGGAGCACTCGGCTAATCCCCGGGCGGCGGGGGGGGGGTTATCAGGCGAGCACTGCGTGAGCTATCTGCCCAAGCCTGAACTGACTTTGACGCGCTGCGGCTCCGAATCGAGAAACCAGGAAAAACCTCTAAGTGCCAACCGGTTTCATCACGCAAGGTGTGATGCCCGGACGCTTAACGCTTACCTTGTAGCTTGCCTCTTTCAGTTGCCCCAAAAAAAGACCGCCTCCTCTGCAGGGGCGGTCTTCTTTCATGCTGGCCGAATTGCCTAAGCCAGGTGTTCCAGGCCTGCCAGCATCAACTCATGTCGCCGTATGTCATCCAGGTTGGTGACGGCATCCGGCGCGTCGCTTACGGCATGCCACACTACAAAATCACGCTGTACATCCAGAAACAGAAAGTAGTTACGGAACCGCTCGGCCTCTGAGAACCTCATTTGCAGCGCCTCTCTCAGTTGCTCGGGACGCAGCGCACGCCCTTCGATGTGCAGCGCGATGCCCCAGTCATGATGCTCACGCCTACTGACGAAGGACACTCCGTTTGCCACCGGCCAGACAGCAGGGCTCTGGGCAGCGACGTTGTAGTAGAACGCCGCTTTTTCCTTTACCTCAATCATTTCTAATCCTTTAACTTCACGACTGTGTAATCCCGCTCGTGGTCCTGGTCGTCCAGACCGTCGCGCATGTCCGGCGGCCACCAGATGACCAGTTCGCGGTTTGTGGAGTCCGGACGTTTGCAGGCAACTCCCGTACAGCCATGGGTGGCACACCCCGACAGGGTAGCGAACAGCACCAGCACAACTGCAATGCTACTGATCTTCATGGTTTCGCTCCCTTGAGCAGTGATGGCCGACTCTCTTTCGCCATTTTCGATATCTGTGGCTGGCGCACAGCGATATACACCTCGCTCTCTTCGCCCGGTTGCAGCCAGGCGTGAGGCCAGGCGGCAACGCCGATGACCCAGCGACCGCCGCAGCGGCTCTCGTCGATACGTACCGGTTTGTCGGTATTGTTGTGCGCCACGACAACCGCAACACCCCAATCCTTTCTGGCGTACCACTGCGAACGTTGACCGTCGAGCGTCAGTCCCGCGCCCGGATCACAAAGGCTATCGGTTTCAAATGGCAGTGTTTCGCCGGTACGCATACCCACGGGGGCAGTTCCATCGACCATCTGGGTGAAGACCTTCTGGACATCGCCTCGGGTCGGCAACTCTCCACCGTCGCGTCGCTCCTTGATCCTTTTCATCTGATCATCGACGTCATGCGGGTTGCCGTTTTGCACATAGCGAGCCGGGTTGACCTGATCACCAATCAGCCGCGGCGTCAGAATGAACAGACGTTCGCGCTGGCTCAGTTCACGGCTGCGGGACTGGAACAACAGCTTGCCGATGTAGGGAATGTCGCCCAGCAAGGGAATCTTGTGGACCTTGTCATTGGCTTCCAGCCCGTGGAAACCGCCGATCACCAGCGAACCATGTTCGGCGATGACGGCCTGGGTGCTGACGTTGCCTTTGCGCACACTGGGTTGCGTATCGTTGATATCGGAGATATCGATCTGGCCGTCTTCAATGTCGACAATCAGTTGCACCTGAGGCTTGCCATCGTGGTCCAGTGAACGCGGGATTACCTGCAGACTGGTCCCGGCGGTGATGGGCTCGATATTGGCGACGCGTTCTGACGTCGCCGTGATGTATTCAGTCCGGCTGAAGTCAATGACAGCCGGCTGATTCTCCAGGGTAAGAATGGATGGGTTGCCGATCACGGACGCTGAACCGTTGCCTTCCAGCGCATGCAACTCTGCAGAAAACTTGCCCGCGTTCTGAATGAACATCGTCGAACTGGTGCCCGCGTCGAACAGGTTGACGCCACCGCCGACGCTGCCTGCGTTGAAATTCCAGCGGCTGGAGAGCTCCGCCAGCTCGTTGCGATCAATGTCGAGGATCACCGCATCGATTTCGATCAGGTTGCGTGAGACGTCCAGTTCCTTGATGAGTTTCTCGTACATCGGCTTGCGCGACGGCAAGTCATAAATCAGTACCGCGTTGTTGCGCACATCGGCTGTTACACGAATGTTCGCGCGGCCACCGGAACGGCTTTTCCCGGATTTCTTGCTGCCGCTGCCATAGCTCAACACCCGATCAAGGCCCTGTTGCAAGGCGCCGGTATCGATGCCGCTGGAATCCAGAGGCAGGCTTTGAGTGTCCGCGCCGCCACCCGCGAGTCCGGCATTTGCGCCACCGTGCCCCAGCAGGTTGATGCCATTGATGGCTTCGCCGCGAGAACGCGTGTCGAGCAAATCCTGAAGAATGCTGGCGACACCCGCTACTGTCAGTTGTTGATCACGATAACGAATGGTCCGGTCCGACGCGTTGGCGTATTTGAGCGGAAACACAACAATGTCTTGCTTGTCGCCCTTTTCCGGCGTCTCGACTTTTTTGCTGTAGTCACGAACCAGTTCTACGTATTTTGCCGGGCCGCGAACCAGCACCACACCCTCGTTAGGTAGGACGCCCCAGCCAAAGCGTTTATCCAGCAGGCCTACATCGGTCAACGCCGTCTGCAAGTCATCTACCGCATCGGATGAGACTTCTACGCGCGCCGAGGTGTGTTCGCTGGACGGGCTGACGTAGAGCGTGTCGTTATAGACAAACCACTGGAAGTGGTATTCCTGACCAAGCCGGTCGAGAAACTCTTCCGGGCTCTGGGCACGAATCCGGCCATCGAGCGTTCCTGGAATGGACGGCATGTCCAGCGCCATGCCGAACTCTTTGGCAAAGTCAGCCAGCGCCGTGGTCAGTTCAGTCTGCCGGGCGTCGTAGGCGTAAGCCGTGTGTTTCCAGGCTTCGGGGGTGACCGCCCATGTAACAGGGGTCAACCCGATCAACAATAAAGGCAACCACATCAAGGCCTTGCGCATTTCAAACTCCCGGTTGCCGGTGATTGAGGGTCGTGCGCCCGGATATCGCGGGCGTCATGTCGCCAATGGTGGTCTGCATCAGGCTGAGCAAGGCCGCACGCTGATTGGCCAGGCTTTCAAGGCGATCGAGTAGATCGGCGAGGTTGCAGGGGTTGGGTATCCAGGTGACCAGGACCATGCAGCGGGTCTGCGGATCAATGGCGAAGGCGCCATCACAGGCACACGCAAGGCTGGCACCCCCGTGGCTGAGCAACGCCTCGATGCGTTGGGAGTCATTGGCATCGTAGGGATCGAGCAGCTCAATGCTGCAACGTACTCCATGACCAACCACTTCCAGGCGGACGTTGGCGTCGTCGACCCAGCAGTCCAGCGCAGTCGCTGGACGCTGATCACACCACTGGCCGACGACCTCAGCGAACTCACTGAAATCCATCGATGACATTTTTGGTCATTTTGTAGCCGGCTTGCTGGCACTGGTCAGCGATGTTGGAACTGACAGCGGCTTGCTGACTTGCCTCACCGAAGGCATCAATGTCATCGGCAGTGAAATGTCCGTTGCCACCCTCAAGCACGTCATCCACGTCGGACAAGGCGCGATTCAGCGTGCTGTCGAGGTTATTTTGCAGAGATTTGAAACTTATCATGTCCTTTTACTCCAGCAGGAAGGTTCAAACCTTGAGTGGAGCAAACGGCTGGAGCGGTTCCATTTTCGGCGCAAGAGCCTGTTTCAGGCAGACGAGTCACGGCCTGCCAGCCCGTTGCGCAGCGTCGCCCAATCGATGTCGAACGCGCCATTGGCATCGCTCAGAAGCAGGCGTTCGGTGGTCAGCGATGGGTCGCGCTTGAGCTGCCAGTATTGGGCAAACCGGCTGTCAGCCAGCCACTCGGCGACCGGCTCGGCCATGTCGGGATGAACGCTGAGGGTCGCCGCCGCTTCGTTGAGCTGACTGGCCGCGAGATTTTTCACCAGTGCCCTGGCGCGCTCGGCCAGCGTCGTGTCGTCAAGCAGGTGCCGAAGCGACTCGCTGAGCAATTCCTCTACGGCAGCCATTGCTTGCTGCTGTAACACTTCACGCTGCACCTGCAGTTCACCGAGGAACGCATTGGCGTTTTCCCAGAAACTGGCCAGCGCCTGCTGATGCACAAGGTCGGCCTTCTGTTGTTCGAGAACCAGCATTTGCTCTGCCTGGCGCTGCGCGTCGGCTAGAACATCGCGAGCCAGCAGGCTGTTGGCAATGTCTTCACGACGCAGCACAGGTTCAGGCAGAAGCGCAGTGGCAGTCAGCGTAATACTGCGTTTGGCGAGCATGGGGAATTCCTGATACAGAGCGAACCGGATCGAATTCAAACCGCCGTGACACGCCATAAAATGGCCTGCCACAACGTCTGAAGTTTATTCTCGGGTGCCTCGCACGGGGTGTCGGGAAGCTCATCTGGCGCCCAGGCCAGACGCAATCGCGACCAATACTCAGGCCCCAGCCAGGCCCCCAACAGCAAGCGAGGGTCTTCGTTGGCAAGTTCCAGCCAGACGCCGGGGCGCAGCGCTTTGGTCAGCGCCCAGCACCATTGCCCGTCAGCGCCATCGCTTTCATTTCGGCAAAAGCAGATGCGCCGGGCCAGATCCAGCGCCCGTTCACGCTGTAAAGGTGTCAGCACCAGCCAGCGCAACACCGGCTCAGCAGGCATCGGCGGTTGATCGGGTTCAATGCCGACACTCTGCAAAAATACGCTGTGACGACTGGCCATCAGCCCATCACAGTCACTGAGTGTCAGTCCGCAGTTCAAGGCAAAACGGCTTTGCCAGTCCGGATGCGCAAACTGCCAGGGGTTGCACCACCATTGAACCCAGTGGTCCTCGGCAATCAGCTCCATCAGGCACGCGCCGGTACGGTTGAGCGACTCCGCGCGCCGAACCCGATCTGCCGAAGCAGCGCGGCACGCCAGTCACTGCGCAGCAGCAGCGCAATAATCAGCAGCAATACAACAACACCGGCCGGTACCAGCCAAAGCATCAGGTGCCAGAACGGCAACTCTTCGCTGTCGAGCTTGAACGGTCCGAAGCTGGCCCATTGCGTCGTTTCCTGAAACTCGGTGGCCGGTACAAAAACGATGGAAAATTTCTTCGATTCTGCCGATTGCGCAGACATGCCGGGGATGCTGCTGGCGACCATCTGCTGAATACGCCCACGCACACTGTCCGGGTCCAGCGCAGCCGAGTGCTTGATGAATACGGCCGCGGAAGCAGGTTGCACCGGCTCGCCCGGAGCGATGCGCTCCGGCAGCACCACATGCACTCTGGCCACGATGACACCGTCTATCTGCGACAACGTGGCTTCAAGCTCCTGAGACAGGGCATAGATGTAGCGGGCACGCTCTTCGAGAGGAGTCGAGATGACCCCTTCTTTCTTGAAGATGTCGCCCAGACTAGCGCGCGACTGGCGTGGCAGGCCGGCAGCGTTAAGCACACGTACGGCGCGGTTCATGTCGCTGGTTGCGACCGTAACCACGACACCGGTCTTTTCAAGGCGCTTGCGCGCATCGATGTGCTGATCCGCAAGGCGTGCAACCACCTCGTTGGAGTCCTGCTCGGACAAGCCAGTGAAAAGATCGGTTTCATCACTGCACCCGCCAAGCAACAACATGCAAAACAACAGCAGCCCTGCGCTCAGAAATTTCACGAGAACCTCTACTGCAGGTTGGTCAGCTTGTCGATTGCCTGCGCAGTCTTGCTGACGACTTTGGTCGTGAGCGCTGTCTGCAGCGAGCATTGCGACAATGTGCGAGTCATCGCCGCGATATCCAGTGCCTCTCCGCTGCCCGAGGCCTTTTTCATGGAGCGCATGGCTTGCTGGGACATTTTTTCGGTTTCGCCCAGACCGCCGGAAATCGCGCTGGCGATATGCTCGGAAAGCGGTGCACCGCTTGAAACATTATCCGGGCGCGTTGCGGCGGTGAAGATATCGACATCCGCCTGGGGAGGTTCTGAAACGAGCCCTTGTGGCATATCCTGCCCAAGTTCCGGCGAGATGTTTTTAACATTACCAAGGTGGGAAACGGTCACTTGAGTTCTCCGTCAGGCGGGTATCAGTCAGGCAGCAGCCTGGTTTTTAGTGCTTTGCAGCAGCATGTTGACCAGCCGCAAGGCAACTTGAGCAGCGCTGGACTGCACGCCGGTCCCGGTCTGGCCAGCATCCTGAAGCGTCGCTTCCAGACCTTTCTGCAACAAGCCACCGAGTAACTGACCCAGGTCCTGATTCGGCTGTTCGCCGCCAGGCACAAGGGCAGTATTGGCGGTGCTCACAGGTGTTCCCAAGCCGCCACCGGCCAATACCGATTGCAGTCCCCGGTCTATCAGCTCACCGATCAACTGGCCAACATCACCATTGGAATTGCTGTTGCTGGCGGGGCCGGTGTTAGCGTCGATAAGCGGATCACCCAGTGAACCAGGCGAATTTTCCGTATTGCTCACAGGGCTGCCCAAGCCACCACCGCTGCTATCGCCCGCCAGACCGCCAGCTGCATTCTGTTGACTGCCCAATTGCTGGCCGATGATGTCGAGTGCCGAGCGGAACTGCGCTGTTTCGTCGCCGTCGAGGAAGTTATCTTCCTTGAGTTCGTTCACCCACGAACCCGAGTCCGGTTTGGGAAACTGTGCGGGGTTGTCGTCCATGAACTGCGCGATCTTTTTCAGCATCGGCATGTCGTCCTCGGAAAAACGAGTTCCG
Source organism: Pseudomonas syringae group sp. 26L6 (assembly GCF_032587815.1). Taxonomy (NCBI): domain Bacteria; kingdom Pseudomonadati; phylum Pseudomonadota; class Gammaproteobacteria; order Pseudomonadales; family Pseudomonadaceae; genus Pseudomonas; species Pseudomonas syringae group sp. 26L6. The sequence continues at coordinate 155,006 of NZ_JAWHPJ010000053.1, read as the reverse complement.
TCATCCTGCTTGGTCAGAAGATCATTCAGCATCGACTTGGCCAGGCCATTGAGCACCTGTGTCATCAAGTCGGGTTGTCCGGTATCCGAGGCGTTGTCGGCAGAAGCGCCAAAATTGTCGCCCAGCTTTTCGTGGATAAGCGTGTCCAGCGCAGCCTTGATGTCCTCGAGGCCGCCGCCAGCCTTGCCACTGGCGGCCATCGCTTTGCCGAGCAACTTGCCCAATGGCGAACTCTCGTCCAGTTGACCATTGTGAGTCAGCTCCTGGGCAAGCTGCGCAATCACTTCCTGAAGCGCCCGGCTGGATGTACTCGGCCCGGTTGTCTCGGTTTCAGGACGGATCAGAACGAGCGCCATCGCCGGGCTTTGCAGCGTGCTGCTGTTAAGACTGAGACTCTGCATCACAACCTCCTCAAAGTAGCAGCCCCCTCTGTGTGAAGGGGGCATTCAAGAAATCAGAACTGGACGACCGAGTTCCGGATCTTGCTCGCAACGATTTGGTTGGAAAGCGCTTCTTTCTTGTCTTCGAAGCCCGCCAGCATGCTCGTCTCACGCAGCAGGCCGTTCTCTTCGTTCGCAGTGCCGTCAAGCTCGGCGCTTTTTGCATCACCTTTACTGATGCTCGAGCGGGTAGCGTCGATACTGTCAGTGCTGCCCGTGTATTTTGTCATTGCAATGTTGCGGTCGGCGCTGCTCTTGACGCTGTTGATACCCTGCGCAGCGCCACCCACTGTGTTAACGACACCGCGACCCGCGTTAGTCAGAGAACTCATGATGCTCATAACGTGATACCCCTTGGTCTGTACCAGCGTAATTGCTTGGTACAGATAGGTGGTAACGACCCTTAAATCGGTTCCAGCGCTCTGCAAAAAATCAGATCTGCAACTCCTTGATACGTCGATAGAGCGTGCGGCGTGGCATGTCCAGCTCCAGGCTTGCCGCATCGATGCAATTACGGTGACGCTTGAGTGACTGTTGAATCAGGGCCTTTTCAATCGCCCTCAGCTGGGATTTGAGCCCACAGGCCAAGTGTTCTTCACTCTGCGGGTCGACACCCAACACCGGGAAACCCAATACATGGCGCTTTGCAGCAGCCTTGAGCTCACGGATATTGCCGGGCCAGTCATGCCCCAACAGCACTTGCTGAAGCAGCGGACAGACATCGGCCGAGGCGACGTCCAGTTCTTTGGCAGCCGCGGCCATAAAGCGCTTGAACAAGGGCAGAATGCGCTCAGGCTGTGTGCGCAAGGGTGGCAGTTGGAGCGTCAACACGTTAAGGCGAAAGTACAGATCCCGACGAAATTTCCCCTGCTCGACGGCATCATCCAGAGACGACTGGGCCGAAGCGATCACGCAGACATCCAGCTTGATCGTGGATGTCGAACCCAGTCGTTCCAGTGCTCGGGTTTCCAGCACCCTCAGCAGCTTGGCCTGCAGGCTGAGCGGCATGCTATCGATCTCATCCAGATACAGCGTTCCGCCTTGTGCCGCTTCGATGTAGCCGACTCTGGAGCGGTCAGCACCGGTGTACGCACCACTGACCACTCCAAACAGCTCACTCTCTGCCAGCGACTCCGGAATCGCAGCGCAATTCATCGCAACCAGGCGACCTTTACGGCCAGACATTGTGTGAATGCGCTGGGCAATCGTGTCTTTGCCAGTCCCGGTCTCGCCTGACAGCAACACATCGATACCGAGTTGCGAAATGCTTTCAGCGACGATCCCCAGATTTGGAACACGCTCCTCGTCCAGGTCGTCATCAAACCCCTCATCAAGATCCATCACATGACTCCCGAGACATCAGCTTTTTGGACTCCAGCCGTTGCTGCGATCTATGCAGCAACTCCCAACTCCTTCATGCGGTGGTAAAGCGTACGTCTAGGCAGTTCGAGCTCCTGAAGCACAGCGTCGACATTGTGTCGATGCCGTTTCAACGCATCCTGAATAAGCATCTTTTCGATCACGCGCATCTGCATGCGCAGACCTGTCACCGGATCGCGCGCATCCATTGGCTCGGCCCCCAGCAGCGGGAACCCCAATACAAACCGCTTGGCTGCGGATTTCAGTTCGCGCACGTTGCCCGGCCAGTCATGGCTGAGCAGGATCTGCACACGACCGTTGTCCAGTACAGGAACGGGACGTTGGAACTCAGCGGCAATCTCCTGGGTGAACTGGTCGAACAATGGCAGGATCTGTTCGCGACGTTTGCGCAAGGCTGGCAAGTGAAGCGTCAGCACGTTGAGCCGAAAAAACAGGTCGCGACGAAAAAGTCCTTGTTCCACCAGTTCATCCAGAGGGCGCTGGGCGGAAGCAATCACGCGCAGATCCAGTGGAATGAATTCGGTTGAGCCCAGCCGCTCGACCCCCCGGCTCTCCAGCACGCGAAGTAACTTGGCCTGGAGGCTAAGCGGCATACTGTCGATTTCATCGAGGTAAAGCGTGCCGCCGCTGGACGCTTCGATGTAGCCCTCGCGAGCGCGGCAGACACCGGTAAATGCGCCATTGACGACACCGAATAATTGGCTTTCTGCCAACGATTCGGGGATGGCGGCGCAGTTCATGCCGACAAAGGGCCCGGACCTGCTGGACAGCTCATGAATGCGATTGGCCAGGGTGTCTTTACCCGTCCCGGTTTCCCCGCACAGCAGTAAGTCCATATCCAGAAACGCGCTGTTCATTGCAATTTGATGACCAGCGGATAATGCAGTTACGTCCCAACACGCTCGGACGTCCTTATCAATGTCTGTGCTCATCGATCACTCTCACTGTGGGTGGCAAGCGGATTATTAATACCACGTCTTACAAGGCATACATATAGTAATTTAGTTCCCCATGAAATGAGAAAAACCTCACAAAGTTGAGAATTATTATCATAGTAATATCGTCATATGAAGCACAACCCCAGCATAGAGCCAGACTGTTGGGATGATTAGCTTAATCTATCGATACTGTAATCCGATCAAGCGCTTACTGCTCAAAAAAACGTTAAAACCCCCGGCTTCCGGGGAGTCAACCGCACTGCCCCGTCTTGGACCCTGGCAAAAAACCATGTAAGCACACGGTTTATTATTAAAAAAAATTTCACAGAAAAGTCACTCAACTCATAAAAATAAATTTAACGTTATAGGCCGTTTTACAAGCGCTCATTTAATAACGGGCTGAAAGAAATTAAAACGGGAAACACATACTCAAGCCGTCCCCTTTCAAGGAAAGTAAACGTAACAAACTACCCGACCAAAATGAAAAGTTCGACAGTGAAACTTAACTTACTGATGGGGAACGGAAGATGTTACACGTAACGCTCGACAGGGTGACTCATGGGTTTTCATACATTCGGTTTTCCGAACGCCGCTCACCCTTGGCATGGAGGGTTACAAAATCCTCCCGGTTTTTGGGCTCGAAACGAGATAGCTTTTTGCCACCCACCCATTCGGCTATCCGAACGGGTGGGTTTCATAGCATGCGGGCTCAAAATCTGATCGAAGAGATAGTTAACTGAAAGGATTCAGTGTAGGACAATCCGTCAATCGCAAGCTGTCGCCACGCCAAAGGCGATGACCATAACGAACGGTGATACCTCGTCATCACGGAAGAATGTTTCTAAATGTGTGTAAGCACTTGCGTACAAAACTTTACAAAAGTTCAGCAAAAATAGTCGGCGAGCGTAAAAAGTTCATGGCTACCTGCCGCGAACGAGAACAAAAACAAGGACGTATCAGCGTTGAAATATTGCGTCTTAACGGCGAGTCACACCGAAACGCCAACAAGAAAAAGCACCAAATAAGGGCATTTTTCAGGTGATTTTGCTAGACATCCGGCTTTAAAACCGCAGGTTATTAGCGTGAACCGCTGGCATAGACCACGATACGCGGGCCGCTTGGCAGCTCGCGCGGACCCGTACGATCCTCGATATCATCACGTCTGCGAGGCGACGAGCGGTCATCTACGTAGCGTCCGGCGTGTACCACGCTAGGTACCGATAATGCCTCCCTTGCCGGTGTCCGCGGGGTCATCGGCGGCTCTTTATGCTCGACAGCCGGTACCAAGGGTGGTGTTTGCGGCGCAGAAGACTGCTCTGCTACCCGCATGGGTTCCACTGGGTTGGGCACAGGTGCCCGTTCAGCTACCTCAACCGGCTGCGCTGGCCTGGGCACCGGCGTTCGCTCGACCACCCTCACCGGCTGTGCCGTCTGGGGTAATGCCAAGTGTTCGACCACAGGCTTATCAATGCGCTGAGGGGTGCCCATAGTCACAGGAGATTCCCCGGTTATTCGCGCGATACCGGCTGTCAGCACTTGCTTCTGAGTCTTGGGCAACAGCAACCGCCCTGGTCCATCTGGCGTTTTTTTGCGCAGAAACGCCGAGTTGAGTCTCAGCAACTGGCCCTCATCCACACCCGCAGTGGCTGCAAGCTGGGTCAGGTCTACTGCATGGTTGAGTTCGACCACGTCGAAATATGGCGTATTGGCGACAGGGGTGAGTTTTACACCATAGGTAGCGGCGTTGCGCACGATCAGCGAGAGCGCCAGCAGCCTGGGCACGTAATCCTGGGTTTCCTTGGGCAAATTCAGGTGCCAGTAATCAACAGGCAGTCCGCGCCGCCGATTGGCCTCGATCGCCCGGCCGACAGTGCCTTCGCCCGAGTTGTAGGCCGCCAGTGCCAGCAGCCAGTCATTATTGAACTGATCATGCAGGCGGGTCAGGTAATCCATCGCTGCCTTGCTGGAGGCCACCACGTCACGGCGAGCGTCGTACGTAGCGCTTTGATAAAGATTGAAGCTGCGCCCGGTAGAAGGCATGAATTGCCACAGGCCAGCCGCCGCAGCCGGTGAATTGGCCATCGGGTTGTAGGAGCTTTCGATCATTGGCAACAGCGCCAGCTCCAACGGCATGTTGCGCTCGTCCAGGCGCTCGACAATAAAATGCAGATAGGGGCTGGCCCGGACACTTGCCCCACTGATAAACCCACGATTGCTCAGCAGCCAATCGCGCTGGCGAGCGATACGCTCATTCATACCCTGGCCATCGGCCAGCCTGCTGCGTTGCGCAACGCGCTGCCACACGTCCTCGCCGTTATAGACGGGCAAATCGGAAATTTTCTCTGCCGCCCGCGCACCTTCCTGATCATCTCCCCCCCAGTAGACCAGGCCCGTAACCAGACGCGGATTGCGTTCCTGCCGGGGTGCTGAATAGTCCACAGACTGACAACCCACACACAGCGAGCCCAGTGCGAGCACAGCAATTTGAATAGCGCGAGCCAGCAAGCGGGGGCTCGATACGATGGAGGCAACGGCGGGCATGGGGAGAATGTCCTGAACGTGTCCATCCTACGTGGCACGTTCACCGTTACGGTTCCCTTTTGAAACCGATATCAGCCGCGCAATGCATCTTGCTGAATCATTTCAGCCATAAGTATTTGCGATGGAACCCGCCGTTATCAGGTGCCACTCAGCCAATGAAGGAATTTTCAAGCTTTGCATCAGGCTGCCATCAGTGGCACATGGACAGGGATATTCACCGTGCATTCATCATCGATCCACCGCAACACCGGAGGCATCATTCAGCCGACAGTCCCGGCAAACACGAACGCTGCAACTGATCTACAGCAAAAAACCGAACAACCCAAACAACGCTCCTCGCACTCACTGAGCAGTGTCGGCAAGCGAGCGCTGAAGAACGTCAGCAAACTGTTCCAGAAATCCAAGGCACCGCAGCAGAAAGCGGCCACGCCTCCCACCGTAAAAAACGTCAAGCCTTCACAGCCCACTTCAAATGCGAAGACAGCCAAAAATAAAGCGCCTGTATCTCAGTTATCGAGCAATAGTCTTGATGACCTGGACGATACGCGCCAGCCAGTGACGCGTGCGGGGCATAGCGGCGCCAGCACTTCCGGCACCAAAGCCCAAGACCCGGACGAGCCGGCTACTATCCAGAGTTCTCGGCAATCGATGATGACGCGCAGCAACGGAGGCCGTTTCGAGCTGAAAGACGAAAAACTGGTTCGCAACTCAGAGCCACAAGGCAGCATTCAACTGGACGCCAAGGGAAAGCCTGATTTCTCCACGTTCAATACTCCCGGCCTGGCTCCATTGCTGGATTCCATTCTCGCCACCCCCAGGCAAACCTACCTGGCCCATCAAAGCAAAGACGGCGTTCACGGCCATCAGTTGCTACAGGCCAACGGGCACCTGCTGCACCTGGCGCAGGACGACAGTTCGCTAGCCTTGATCCGCAGCAGCAAAGAAGCACTGCATATAGAAGGAAAGAAACCGCCAGCGGTGAAACTGGAGCGTGAAGACGGCAACATTCACATCGACACCGCCAGCGGACGCAAGACTCAAGAGTTACCCGGCAAGGCGCACATCGCTCACATCACCGGCGTGCTTCTCAGGCACGACGGCGAGCGTATGCGTGTGCATGAAGACCGGCTCTATCAGTTCGACCCGCTCAGTGCTCGCTGGAAAGCGCCTGAAGGCACGGAGGACATTGCTTTCAATAGTCTGGCCACAGGCGGCAACGGCTCGGTCTATGCGAAAAGCGACGATGTGGTAGTCGACCTCACGAGCCCTTTCATGCCGCACATCGAAGTCAAGGATCTGCAGTCATTTTCGGTGGCACCGGACAACAGAGCGGCATTGCTCAGCGGCAAGGAGACTCAGGCGATCCTGCTCACAGACATGAGCCCGGTGATTGGCGATCTGACCGAGAAGAAAACAAAAGCGCTTGAACTCGACGGCGGCAAGGCGCAAGCAGCTGCGGTCGGCCTGAGCGACAACAAGCTGTTCATAGCAGACACCCAAGGCAGACTTTACAGCGCGGACCGTAGTGCATTTGAAAGCAATGACCCGCAATTGAAGCTGACGCCCGATCAGGCAAACTTTCAACTGGCAGGCCTGCCGCTGGGTGGCCACGACAGCGTCACCGGATTCATCAATGGGGATGACGGCCGTGTGCATGCATTGATCAAAAACCGCCAGGGCGAGATTCACTCCCACGCGCTCAATGAGCAGGATTCAAAACTGGAAAGCGGCTGGAACCTGACCAATGCTCTGGTACTGAGCAACAATCGCGGGCTGAGCATGCCCCCGGCACCCACCGCCGCTGACCGGCTCAACCTTGATCGTGCGGGTCTGGTTGGCCTGAGCGAAGGACGCATTCAGCGCTGGGACGCGACGCCCGAATGCTGGAAAGACGCCGGTATAAAAGATATTGAGCGCCTGCAACGCGGTGCCGACAGCAACGCCTATGTGCTCAAGGGCGGCAAACTGCACGCGCTCAAGGTGACTCCTGAACACCCCAACATGGCCTTTGACCACAACACAGCGCTGGCCCAGACCGCGCGCTCGACAACAGTCGAGATGGGCAAGGAAATCGAAGGCCTCGACGACCGAGTGATCACAGCCTTTGCAATGGTCAGCAACAAATGCTTCGTCGCCCTTGATGACCAGAACAAGCTGACCGCCCACAGCAAGGATCACAAACCCTTCACTCTCGATATCCCCGGCCTGGAGGGCGATATCAAGAGCCTTGCTCTGGATGAAAAACAGAACCTTCATGCGCTCACCAGTACCGGCGGGCTTTATTGCCTGCCCAAGGAAGCTTGGCAATCGACAAAGCTGGGGGATCAGATGCGCGCCCGCTGGACGCCGGTTGCCCTACCTGGGGGTCAGCCGGTCAAGGCACTTTTCGCCAATGACGACAACGTGCTCAGCGCCCAGATCGAAGACGCCGAGGGCCAGGGTCTGATGCGGCTCAGTGCAGGCAAATGGCAAGCTTTCGAGCAGCGCCCGGTAGAAGAAAACGGTTTGAATGACGTGCACTCGCGAATCACGGGATCGAACAAGACCTGGCGAATTCCAAAAACCGGGCTGACGCTCAGAATGGACATCAATGCATTCGGGCGCAGCGGTGTGGAGAAATCCAAAAAAGCCAGCACCCGCGAATTCATACGCGCCAACGTCTACAAAAACACCGCAGAAGTGCCCCGCTGGATGAAGAACGTTGGCAACAGTATTCAACATCGCCACCACGGTCGTCTGGGTCTGAATGAGGTTTATGAAACCGAGTCCATGCTGTTCAAGCAGTTGGAGCTGATCAATGAGTCCGGCGGCAGGCCACCAGCCCCGGGCAAGGATTTGAAAGCGCGCATTGCCGCACTGGAATCAAAACTGGGGCCTCAAGGCGCTACGCTGGTCAAGGAACTGGAAACCCTGCGCGAAGAGCTGGAAAATCACAGCTATACGGCGCTGATGTCTATCGGCCAAAGCTATGGCAAGGTGAAAAACCTCAGGCAACAAGATGGCATTCTCAACCAGCACGGTGAGTTGGCCAAGCCGTCGGTGCGCACTCAGTTCGGCAAGAAACTCGCTGAGCTGGGCACAAAGCTCAACTTCAAAAGCTCTGGACATGACCTGGTCAAGGAGCTTCAGGACGCCTTGACTCAAGTTGCTCCGTCTGCTGAAAACCCCACCAAAAAGTTACTCGGCGCGCTGAAGTATCAAGGGCTGAAACTCAGCCACCAGAAAGCCGATGTACCCTTGGGGCAGCGCCGCGATGCCAGTGAGGAGCATGGCCTGAGTAAAGCGCGTCTGGCGCTGGATCTGGTCACGCTGAAAAGCCTCGGCGCGCTGCTCGACGAGGTCGAACAGCTACCGCCGCAAGCCGACATAGATCCGTTACAAAACAAACTGGCGACGCTACGTGATGTGACTTACGGCGAAAACCCGGTCAAGGTGGTTACAGACATGGGCTTTACCGATAACAAAGCGCTGGAAAGCGGTTATGAAGCGGTCAAGACATTCCTCAAATCGTTCAAAAAAGCTGACCATGCCGTGAGCGTCAACATGCGCGCAGCCACAGGCAGCAAGGACCAGGCGGAGCTGGCCGGGAAATTCAAAAGCATGCTCAAGCAACTGGAGCATGGCGACGACGAAATCGGGCTGCAACGCAGTTACGGACTGAACCTTACCACCCCGTTCATCATTCTTGCCGACAAGTCCACAGGACTATGGCCAACGGCAGGCACCACCGGCAACCGTAACTACATACTCAATGCCGAGCGTTGCGAGGGCGGCGTTACCCTGTATCTGATCAGCGAAGGTGCGGGAAACGTAAGCGGTGGCTTCGGTGCCGGCAAAGACTACTGGCCGGGCTTTTTTGACGAAAACCATCCTGCTCGTAGTGTCGACGTCGGTAACAACCGCACGTTGACCCCCAACTTTCGCCTGGGCGTGGACGTGACAGCCACCGTCGCCGCCAGCCAACGTGCCGGCGTGGTCTTCAACGTTCCGGATGAAGACATCGACGCATTCGTCGACGACCTGTTTGAAGGCAAGCTGAATCCATTGCAGGTGCTTAAGAAGGCAGTAGACCATGAGACCTACGAGGCTCGGCGATTCAACTTCGACCTCACGGCGGGCGGAACTGCCGATCTACGCGCAGGGATAAATCTGACCGAAAACAGAGACCCGGATGCCGATCCCAATAGCGATTCGTTCTCTGCGGTGGTACGCGGCGGATTTGCGGCGAACATCACCGTTAACCTGATGACCTACACCGATTACTCGTTGACCCAGAAAAACGACAAGACCGAGTTGCGCGAAGGCGGCAAGAACCGCCCGCGTTTTCTCAACAACGCAACGCTTGGCGGGCAGCTTCGAGGTCAGATCGGCGGCACCCACACGGCCCCCACAGGCACACCGGCCTCCGCCCCGGGACCGACGCCCGCGTCACAGACAGCCGCCAACAATCTGGGAGTAGCGGTCAATTTCAGCGTAGAGAACAGGACTGTCAAACGGGTCAAGTTTCGCTATAACGTCGCCAAGCCGATAACCACCGAAGGTTTGGGCAAGCTGTCTAAAAGCCTCGGCGAGGCATTCAAGGACAGCACGACCAAAGCAAAACTGGCCGAACTGGCCGACCCGCTGAATGCGCGTTACGCAGGCAAGAAACCGGATGAGGTTATTCAGGCGCACCTCGACGGCCTTGAAGAACTGTTTGCCGACACTCAATGGCAGAACGACAAGCAGTACAAAGCGCTTCGTGGTCTGAAACGCGGGGCGGTCGAGCATCGGGCATCAGTCAATAAGCACAGCGTGATGGATAACGCACGTTTTGAGACCAGCAAAACCAACCTCTCCGGCCTGAGCAGTGAAAGCATACTCACCAAAATCATGGGCTCAGTGCGTGAAGCGAGCGCCCCCGGCAATGCGGCCAGGGTTGCCGAGTTCATGCGCCAGGATCCGAAGCTCCGCGCCATGCTCAAGGATATGGAGGGCAGCATCGGGACGCTGGCGCGCGTAAGGCTGGAACCGAAGGACTCGCTGGTCGATAAAATCGACGAAGGTAGCCTGGACGGCACCATGACCCAAAGCGACCTCTCCGCCCTTCTGGGAGACCGCAACCAGATGCGCATCAAGCGCCTGGTGGTATTCCACACCGCGACTCAGGCTGAAAACTTCACCTCACCCACCCCCTTGGTCAGCTATAACAGCGGAGCGAATATGAGCGTCACTAAAACGCTGGGGCGCGTCAACTTCATTTATGGCGCAGACCAGGACAAACCGATTGGTTACACCTTTGACGGCGAGTTGTCGCGGCCATCGGCGTCGCTCAAGGAAGCGGCGAGCAAGTTGAAGCAAGAAGGGTTTGAACTGAAAAGCTGAAAACGCAAACAGTGGAAAAAAGCGCCGCTTTTACGCGGCGCTTTTTTATTCAAGCCTGTAGAAATGCGCGAGCCTCACGAGCCTGGGAAATGAAGCCGCGAGTCACGTCGCAGAACGCCGGCTCATCGAGCGATGCCAGTTCACGCTGGGCGCATAGACGTACATCGCCCTGATCGACAGCAAACCAGCAACCGTGCAAACGGGCGACGTCGAAGTTCAGGCTCAACAGGCGCTGTAGATCAGTGGAACGCTCCGGACAACGGCCTACTCGGCAATGAAAGACGACCATTTCGCTGTGCTCGGGCAATTCGATGACCGCCGCTTCGTTGTTCTGGCCGTCGTAAAGGGCGCATACGCCATTCTGCAAGGCCAGTGATGTACCGAGCTGGACGCCCAGAGCGTTGATGAAGCGGGCAAAATCGGGTGTCGGGTTTCTCATCGTTATAGTCCTTTAACGTTAAAGCAGTCTGAATCAGCCGGACAGCAGACAGGTACGGACTGTGCCCGGCGTTGGAATCAACGCGGAGCGAGCAAGCCTTCTTCGAGCGCCCGCAACTGCTCGTCGTCAAGCGGAACGGAGGGTGCCGGCCGCTGCACTGTGGGGCTGGATGGCGGCGTTGGGGCCGTGTTCCGGAGCTCGTCGACGGACCCGCGAGCTTCAGGCGGTTTTGCTGGCGTAAGCGCAGCGCGTGCTGACGACACGCCGTTCAGCGCACCGTCTGCCAACACTCGAACCGTGTCCACGGCCATCTGGGTTGGCAGCTGCAACGCGCCTCGTCCCATGTGATAAGCGCTTTCCATAGCCCTTGGAATACCGCTCAACGTGCTCGGCTGGAAGGTATGTGGCAGCGATGCCCTGTTCGGATGGCGGATGTTGTTCAAGGCTGTTTCGGTACGATCCAGCATCGGCGTTGCGCCCCCCATCCCCGCATCCTTCAACGCCTTGGCTTCGGCGGTGACAGACTGGTTGGCGTACAGCGTGGACAGGTAGGAAATCGAGCCCGTTGCGGCCAGAGCCATATTGCGCAGGATATTCCCCGCACTGAGCGTACCGCGCGCGCCTTCCGGCTGGGCTGTCACAGGCGGCAGTGCCGAGGTCAGCGCCGAGCTCTGAATACCCGATATTGCCTTGCTATAGAACGTGGTACGTACCGAGGCTTCGCGCAGGTCCATACCTTTGGCCAGATCCTTTTTCAGCTCTGTCTCGGCTCGGTCTGGCGTGAATACCGGAATTTTGCGCCCTGCGGGATCGACATACGTCGACTTCAACTGCAAAAGCGTTTGCGAACTGGCAGACACCGCCCCGCCAAAGCCGGATGCCAAGGCTCTTGCACTCAGCGTCTGACCATTGATCTGGTGTAAATCGTTGAGCATCTGGCGCACGGCCTGTGAACCACCAAAGGCACTGTAAGCCATCATTTCACCCACTGGATGGGTGGACGAACCCTGGACCTTCTTCTGATTCAGCACTGCGCGTTCGCCCTTGACGAACGCCTTGTCCTGAGCGATTTCCTCGGGCGTTTTTCTGATCAGCTCACCGTGCTCGCTTTTCAGTTCGAAGGGGTCAGGAATCACCGAATTGGTATCGATAGCCTTGAGTGGCACCATGTTCAGCCGTTCGTTCAGGCCAGTCTTCTGCAAAGTAGCCTGAAACACCGGTTTCACTACGCTGTTGACTGTCTCGTGGGCAATGCCCGCGACCATTCCGGTTATCGCCGCCTTGAGCATGCTGGCGTCGCTGCTGGTCTCAGGCACCTCCTCTCGCAGCTTGTCACTGGTGGACAAACGCACATAACCCAGGTGCGTCATTGACGACAGGAACTGTGGAACCGCAGCCGCGACAATCGGCCCGGCACCTTTCCAGCCGCCAACCGAGTTGCGGGCAGTGACAAGATCACTGACGACGGTGTCCAGTTGTGTGTGTGCGGCGACCGAAGCAAGGCGTTTGGCCTCTGGCGATTTGACGAAATCGGCGTGCAGGCCGACCAGAGTGGTTTTCGCATCAACCAGCGCCTGTCTGTTAGCGTGCAAAGCGTCCTTGGCGCCCTCTTCGGCACTTTGCAGGCTCACATCCAGTGCAGCGATGTGATCATCCAGCGACACGATGCCTTTGCTGAGCCCTTCGCCGATTGCCTTGCTCGCACGACCGGCGTACTCGCCAAGGGCTGTCTGACTGACGGCAAGAGTCGCCCGATCCTCGTTGGCATGCGGGCCTGTCTTGGTGGGCGTAGCGTCATGCATCAACTGAAAGTGCTCCAGTTGATCGGCGACCGATTGCGCGAAGCCCTTGATCAGTTGACCGACTTCGGCTTTGTCGGGGGCCTGACCCGGCTGGGTAAACTTGTCCAGCAGTTGTTGCAAGTCCGAACCATGAAACTGCTTCAGTTGATAGCGCTCAGGGGAGAGACGCTCGGCCATGACTTCAAAAGGCAGCTTTTCAGCTTGTAGCAAGCTGCCAATCAATAACGCGGCACGCGAGCTGATCATCGGCGCGCCGCTGACCGGAGCTGTCGCCTGCTCAGCCTTGAAGGCCTGCAAAAGCTGCGTGTGTCGCGCCGCAACATTCAGCCGCGCGGCACCGGTAGCCGAGCTTTCGGCTGCGTGCGGCCCTGCCTGATTGGGAGTCAGCGGCGGATTCATGCCTGGCGTCACTGCATTCGGGTGAGCGGTCTGGGCGGGAATCGCATCGGGCTGCTGGTTTATCCGGGCGAGCTCGATGCCGCCCGATCCACCGATTCGCGGAGTGTTCATTGAAACCTCCCTGAGGCCGATAGGCTCTCGCGTTTGGCTGCCGTGGCAACAGGCTGCTCAACCGGGGCACCTGCTGTTTTGACCTGCCCGATGAACCCATGCTCGCGCCACTCGTTCGCCAAATCAGCGAACGACTTCATCAACAGCAGCACGCCTTCGGCAGAGGCTCGCTCCAGGCTCACGGAACCCATGAGCAATACCCGACTGGTCTGAGCATTCCAGGAGAAAACCGGGCTATGGGCACCCGAGAACATATGAAAATTAATGTCCATCAACGCCAGCAATGCAGCGTCACGATTGCGTGTCGGCAACGCTCCCATGTCGCCGTAAATCAAAACAGCACGGCCCTCATCGCGATCCTGATACTGAAGTGTGAAGTCCACTTCGCTGATTTTGAAATTGGCAGACTCGTAAAAACGTTCAGGCGTGGAAATAAGGCTGAGCGCGCAGATTTCATTTATCAGGGTGTGGTACGGGTCATTATTGGTCATTTCACGGCCTCTGAGTGCGATATGAGACCACACCGTTTTTCTGTCGGTGTGTTCCGCACTGAGTCGAAGGTAAAGGCGTTTTGGTTCCGTGTGCTCGTCAAGCGCACCAGGGATGGCGTATTGAAAACATCGCCATCAATAGCGGCGAAACGGGAACCGCTCACCTCGCTTTGCCACTCACTTCGAGCAACATCTGGCGAATTCCTCGTCGACCTATAGAACTGACAGGGACGCGGCGACCGACGCTGGTAAATCCGGAAGACGACGCTGGTTCATATGTCCACCCCATCGAGGTAAAACATCATGAGCATCGGTATCACCCCCACACCCTACCAACCCACGTCAGCCGCGCTGGACTTCTCGGCGCTGAGTGAAAAAAGCCCGCAGACAAACACCTTCCACGATGAGAACGCCCCACAGGCCGTAGACGCTGGTGCCATGCTGTTCAACAGCGCCGCACCGAAAAACGTCAGTTTCGGGCAACCTGACAACAGCGTGCAGAGCCCGCAGGATGCCAACAACACAGCAAACCCCGAGTCCAACCTCATCAAGCTGTTCAGTGCATTGATTGTTTCACTGCTGCAGATGCTCATGAACCTTAATAAAAAACAGGACACAGATCAGGACTCGAGCGAGTGGCAGGACCCTTTTCAGAACAATGGCGGGCTCGGTACGCCTTCAACCGATAGCGGGGACAGCGGTGACGGCAGTACGCTAGCCGCAACGGGCGATGGCGGCGGCGATACACCCACTGCAACAGGTGATGGCGGTGGCGATACGCCGACTGCAACAGGCGGTGACGGCGGCGACAGCCCTGCACCCACTGCAACAGGTGGCAACACGCCTTCTGTCGAAGGCAGCAGCGAGAACGATGATGGCGTAACACCGCAAATCACACCGCAACTGGCCAACCCCAACCATACCTCAGGCACGGGTCCGGTTTCGGATACAGCGGGCGCCAACGACCAGGCAGGCAAGGTCATTGTGGTGAAAGACACCATCAAAGTCGCTGCCAACACAGTCTATGACGCACACGGCGCAACCTTCACCGCCGACAAGTCGATGGGTAACGGAGACCAGAGCGAAAACCAGAAGCCTTTGTTCGAACTGGCAGAAGGCGCCACCTTGAAAAACGCTAACCTGGGTGAGAACGAAGTGGATGGCATACACGTGAAAGCCAAGGACGCCCAGCAAGTCACCATCGATAACGTGCACGCCGAAAACGTCGGGGAGGACATGATCACCGTCAAGGGCGAGGGAGGCGCAAAGGTGACCAATCTGCAAATCAAAAACAGCAGTGCTGAAAACGCAGACGATAAGGTTGTCCAACTTAACGCGAACACTCATTTGAACATCGCTGGTTTCGAAGCCAACAATTTCGGAACGCTGGTTCGCACCAATGGTGAAAAGCAGTTTGATGACATGAATATCAAGCTGGACGGTGTAGACGCTAATCACGGCAAGTTCGCACTGGTAAAAAGCGACAGCGAAGACCTGCAGCTGGAGACCAGCAACATCGCCATGACCGATGTCAAACATGCCTATGATAAAACCAAGGCCTCGACCCAACACACAGAGCTTTGAATCCCAACCGGACAGCTGGAAAAAAGGGGTGGCCTCACTCGTTGAACCCACCCCTTTTTACCGTCTAATTGCAACTTACAGTTTGCTTACGACCGCCCAGGCTGAAACGGTGTTTCACTTGGAGACGCCGCAATACCACCCTCTTCGATATCCGCTTCACGAGCGGGACGATGACGCAGGTTATTGACCGTGTTGCGCAAGCTGGCACCGGTATTGACGAGCGCTTCCCCGCCTTTGTCTTTGACGGTTTTCGCCAGTTTTACGCTCTGGTCGGCGACATAGCCTGTCGTACTGGACGCAGTCGACTTCACCGTGTCCTGTATGAACGACTCGGCTTTTTTAACCGCAGGGTCAGTCGCCAGTGCAGCGGTGGTCCAGCCTGCGAAAACGCCTGCCGAACCCGCCAGGTTGGTCAACTGACTGACCGCAGCACTGGTCGCCGGATGGGTAATGTTTTTCGTCGCCATCTCCTGCAACTTGCCTACCCCTGCGAAACCGCCCGCCAAGGCAACACCGTTTTGTACCAGACTGGTTGCCGAGACCAGACTTCTCACCGCCTTGAGCCCGTCAGTCGCGATGTCCAGTGGCAGGCCGGCCATCCGCTTGCCAGCGTTAAGCGCCGCACCTGAGTAGCTGGCCGACTTGATCGCGTTGTAAGCATCGAGCCAGTCGGTTTCTTCATTCAGATCAGCCTTGGGCTCTTTATCCTTCAGGCCGAGCACGAATGCACCACCACGCAGGTGATCGCGCGACTGCACACTGAGCATGCGGTTGCCAAAGCCTGCGTTGGCAGCCAGACCACCCGCCGTCGACACGCTGATGTCAACAGCACTCTGGACTGCCGGTCTGGACGCCAGTGCCGGCGCCAATACCGTGCGTACTGCGTTGCGCGCCGAGTACGTTTGCACCGCAATCCCCATGTCCACAACCTGCCTGCCAAGCCCTGGCGAGTGGCGTTTCACGGAAGTAGCCATCGCATCATGGAGCCTGTCCGGCGAGGTGCTCAGATAATGCAGATCACCCGTCGCGCGATCCATCATCTTGGTGCCCACCTGGTCCATCGCTCCCGACAGCGCCCCGGAAATAAAAGGGGTTAGCGGCTTGAGTGGAGCAGGTAGCCAATCGCCCTTGTTAATCGCCGGTTGCATGTACTGAAGCACCGAAGCCGCGGCAAATGGCGTGGCCCGTAACGCGCTTGATGCGGTAGTCGCCAATCGGTCGAACTTTTCCGCCTTGGCAAATGTTTCTCCGATGCTTGCACGGGTTTCGCCCTGCTCGCTCAAACGCCTGGCGCGTGCATCGATCAGCGCATCGATCTGCTCGTTATGAGCATGAATGGCAGCGTGGTCCTCCAATGAGTCGGTCAACGGCAATTTGTGTGCAGCGAACACATGATCCTTCAGGTAATCAGTAATCGCATGCAGATTGTCCTGCGCACCGGAGCTGACGGACCGCACAGAACTGGAAGCAAGAGACGCGTCAGACGCGGTTCGAAAGCTCTCCATCTCAATACCAGGCGGTTGTGGGGCGGATCGGTTGATGTGCATGGAAATTCCCTCTCGGTCTACGGAGTTTGAACAGCAAAACGCTGAGGCGGGCTTGTCCGGAACGAGTAGTTGCGCGAAAGCAATGCAGCGAAGTGTCGATCAAACAACGCCAGAAACAGCGAAACGTCCGGCTACCCGCCAATTGAACAGGATCGACAAAGGCTGTGTGGTCCCGGATCCGTTGACGGTTCCAGTGCATGACCTGTGCATGCCGAACTCAAAGGCTCCAGCCGAAACAGCACAGCAAACCGTGTTGAAGATTACGCACCTGGAAATTAAGCGGGCTTTAAGGCAAGCGGCGTAAGTTCGCGGCATAGCGTGTTCAATGAACATGCACAGCCTTTTTCCAACCCAGCAAGGGAGTGCCGTAATGACGGGTCTTTTCGAAAAAAAATGGCGGTGCATCAGCAGAACAGTGACCTATGTTGGCTGGTCGCTGTTCTGGCTTCTGCTCTGGGACCTGGCCGTGACCATGGATGTCATGCTGATCGAAGGCAAGGGCATCGATTTCCCGCTGATGCCTCTCACGCTGCTTTGCTCGGCATTGATCGTGCTGATCAGCTTTCGCAACACAAGTGCCTACAACCGCTGGTGGGAAGCGCGTACGTTGTGGGGCGCGATGGTCAATAGCTCACGCAGCTATGGCCGCCAGGTGATTACCTTGATTGAAGGTAATACCGATGATCGCAACAACCCGGTGAAAGAAGTGCTGTTTCATCGCCACGTGGCCTACCTGCGGGCACTGCGGGCCCATCTCAAAGGCGATGTCGGCACCGCAAAACTCGACGGACTGTTGTCGGACGCCGAAATTCGTCGGGCCTCTGATAGCAATAACTTTCCCAATGACATTCTGAACGGCTCGGCGGCCATCATCTCCGAAGAGTTTGCAGCGGGACGCATCGACAGCATTCGTCTGGCGCGACTGGAGTCGACCATGGTCGAACTGTCCAACTGCCAGGGCGGCATGGAACGCATCGCCAACACACCTCTGCCCTACCCGTACGTCTATTTTCCGAGGCTGTTCAGCACCTTGTTCTGCGTCATCATGCCACTGAGCATGGTAACCACCCTGGGCTGGTTCACCCCGGCGATATCCACAGTAGTCGGCTGCCTCCTACTGGCAATGGACCGTATCGGCACCGACCTGCAAGCGCCCTTCGGCAGCAGTCAGCACCGGATTCGCATGGAAGACTTGTGCAACACCATCGAAAAAAACCTGCGTTCGATGTTTAGTGCGCCGGAAAAGCAGCTGCTGTGGACAGGCTCGCAAAGCGAGGACGGTGATGCTTGGAAAGCGCATCGGCTGGCCGTTTGAGGGGCGGATATAAGCGCTAGCGGCCAACCCTGCAAATTTTCACAGCCCAAGGAGGTTTAGAGGCGTAGCGTCGATGATCATCCCGTCGGCAGGTGTGAGGCCGTAGCCTGGGATGAGCGGCACATCATTGACTGCCAAAGCCGAGCTGACAGGAACGACGGCCTTCACCCCGTGCTCTGGCGAAGGTCAGGGTGCCAAGCCATAAGCTTCTGACGCGGGGCCGCCGCCCTTGCCGTGAAGCGGGGCAAGGCATGCTGCAAGTTCGCTTTTGCGAAACGGCTTTGTGAGCCGCGGAAGATCCGGATCAAGGCCCTCACGTTCGGCATACCCGGAGACCAGAAGAACCGCGGTTCCAGGCCTTGAGGAGCGGACCACTCGGGCCAGATCGGTCCCGTTGATACCCGGCATGAGGTGGTCAGTGATCAGCAGATCAAATGCCTGCCCGTTGGCTATCAGTTGCATGGCCTCTTCACCTGACCCGGCCTCGATCACGCGGTAACCCAGCTCGGCCAGCATGTAACAGGTGCTTGCCCGTACCAGTTCCTCATCGTCGACCAGCAGCGCGATCCCGCGCGTCAATTGCGGCTCTGACGCCTCGACAATGTGCAAAGCCGCTGCTGGCACGGTCATGCTGCGCGGCAACCACAGCTCCACTTTCGTCCCGAAACCTGGCGAACTCTGAATCGTGAGAGCACCGTTCAATTGTGATGCCAGCCCATGCACCATCGAAAGACCCAGACCAGTCCCTTTGCCGACACCCTTTGTGGAGAAGAATGGCTCCACCGCTCGGCCAAGCGTGACAGCATCCATGCCAGTGCCCGTATCTGCGACGGTTAAACAGAGGTATTCGCCTTTCGGCAGCTTCGAACGATGCCCATCGCCGACCAGCACCGTGCCGGCAGATATGCACAGCGTGCCGCCCCCGATCATCGCGTCACGCGCGTTCACGGAAAGGTTGAGAACAGCCATCTCCAGCTGGTTTTGATCGGCAATGGCAGCGGGCAGATTTTCTGGAGCGTCGACGACAACTTTGATTTTCGGCCCGGCCGTTCTGGCCACCAGATCGCCCATATCGCTCAGCAATTTGGCCACATCGACCGGAACCGTCTGCAAAGGCTGACGGCGCGCGAAAGCTAGCAGTCTCTGTACCAGCGTCTTGGCACGCTCCGCCGATTGCATTGCGCCCGAGATGAGACGTTGCTCTCGATCGCCACCCACGCCACGTCGC
The DNA here is from genome assembly GCF_032587815.1 of Pseudomonas syringae group sp. 26L6. Lineage (NCBI taxonomy): Bacteria > Pseudomonadati > Pseudomonadota > Gammaproteobacteria > Pseudomonadales > Pseudomonadaceae > Pseudomonas > Pseudomonas syringae group sp. 26L6. Next base: position 135,427 of record NZ_JAWHPJ010000053.1, on the reverse strand, counting down.
AGGAGCAGATCGAGCGTACCCACAATGGGCGTGAGAAGGTTATTGAAGTCATGCGCAACGCCGCCGGTAAGCTGCCCCATTGCTTCCATCTTCTGGCTCTGGCGCAGCGTCTGCTGGACCTCCTCGCGCTCGGCGATGGCCTGGACAATTCGCCTTTCAAGGGTGTCGTTAAGCTCCCTCAACTCCTCCTCGGCGGCCTTGCGAGCAGTGATTTCGATTGCGGTGCCGGTGACGCGCAAACAGACACCGGCTGCATTGAACACCCCGCGCCCCTTTGCCGCGATCCAGCGAACGACGCCGTCCTCTCGGCCAACCGTGCGGTAGTCGACCTCGTAGAGCGCGCGACGCTCTGGATCTGCGGCCGCCAGGAAGGCGTCGATCGTCGCATCACGATCCTCAGGGTGCAAACCATCATAAAAATCTTGCAACGTGACTTTCACGTTAGCCGAGATGCCGAACATCGCCTTGGTTTGTGAAGGCCAAACCAGCGTGTCATGAACCAAATCCACGTCCCAGAAACCCACATCGGCGTGGTCGACGGCAAGACGCAATCTCGACTCGCTGATACGGATCGCGGAATCCGTTCGTGCACGGTGAACAATCAGTCCGACCGTATGAGCCACGAAGTTGATGATCTCAATATCCGCTGGCAATGGCTCACGCAGCTCACGGTGGTACAGGACGAACGCACCGAGCAGTGCGCCCTGCGCCGAACGGATAGGAACCGACCAGCAGACGAGCAGCCCATGTCCGACGGCCAGATCACGAAACTCGCTCCAGCGTGGGTCGATCATGATGTCGGCCACTGCCATTAATGCGCTCTGATAGCACAGGAACGGGGCGACAGCAATGGCTTTGAGAGCGTCAGTGTAAGCGTCAGGCAGACTCGGGCCGGCACAATGCTCCACGTGCTCCATGTCTTCATCCAGGAGCACGATGCTCCCCACGAATCCCGACGTTGACAGCGCTTCCACTTCGCGGACGATTGCATCCAGGGTAACGTTCAGGGTTGTTACTTCTACAGCCAGCTCCAGGATTCGATTCTGAGTGGTCCTTAGTGCCGCCCCGCGATTGCGTGCCTGGGTCAGGCGCGCATTCTCGATTGCGATGGTTGCCAGTCGCGCCAGACTTTCCAACAGTTTGATCGTATCGGGATCATGATCGCGAACATCGGACCAGTAAGCGCCAAGCGCCGAGAACGGAACAGGTCTACCGATGGGCACCATCACGAGGCTTCGGACAAAGGTCGGCGCGTAAGCGTCCTGCGGGATGCGTGGATCGAGCCAAACGTCACGGATCGCAACCGTCTCACCATGACGCATCGTCCAACCAGATACACAATGGTCAATCAGGAAGCTCTGTCCTTGCCAAAGGGGAGAGACCGCATCTTCGGCTACATAAGAACAGCGGCCTTCATTTTCAATGACGACCGCAATGCCCTCCGCGCCTACCGCAGCGCGCGCCGTGTCCCTCAACACAGCGACGACCTCCTCCACCGAGGCCGCACAGGTCAGTCTCTCGCTGGCACTCAGCATATGAGACAGGCGGTCATCACCGATCAGATCCTTGGGGACATTAAGCAAACGGATCTCCCAACGGCCGCAGAATCCTGTTCCGCGGCGTGGTTCAAATTGAAGGAGTAAAAGAGAGACTGAAGCGCGCCTCTCTTTTCACAATTGTCGAATTTCAGTCTCTCAGAAAAACGATTATCAAGCATCACCGCTGCGGTATTTTGCGACCGGTAGCACTTAGCCATGATTTTTTTCCCCGCGAAGGGCAGCTTTGGGCCGGCTGTGTTGAAAAAACTGGTTTTCTCAAACGGGCTGATCATTGGTCGACGACTTATTCAACAGAATCGGTAAAAACTGTCTTTCGCAGGCGCGATCTTGTTGCACAAAGAGTCTTGCAATGGCGGCACCGATGCCTTGAGCCGCGCCGGTAACGACTGCGGTCCTGGAAACCAGTTTATTTTCCATAAATGATGACATCTCCATGGTGAGGCTTATTCAGACCGCATGAGAATGAGGCCATGCCCTATGCCATGCTCACGCTTGGCAAAGAGGCTAAAACATAAGCGGGGCGGCTCAAAACACAAACCCCTGCCCTAACTCATGCTCCATCCATTCAAGAAATCTTCTGACTCTGGGGAAGCCGGAATGGGCCTTGGGAAAGACCAGATGATGCGCTGCAACCGGTGCAGTCAATTCTTGAGGCGCAACTTCGATCAGTTCGCCAGTGCCCAGATACTTTTGCGCCAGCAAGGTGCTTTCCAGCGCAAAACCCAAGCCGTGACTGGCGGCTTCCAGCGTCATGTACGAACGGTCGAAACTCAGCGCATAAGGCTTTTCCGGGCGAGCCAGTCCATGCCGGGCAAACCATTCGGGCCATTTGAGCAACGTGGCTTCGGAGAGAATCAATTCGCGGTCGAGCAAGTCCGCTGCGCTGTGCACCGGGCGACGCGCCAGCAGTTGCGGAGACGCCAGCACAGCGAACTTCTCGTCACGCAGGGTGCGCACTTCGTAGCTCGGCCAGTTTGGCCTGCCATGACGGATATCGACATCGATTTTGTCCCGGCTGAAATGCAGCGACTCATAAGAGCACGACAGGTTGATCTGGATATCCGGGTGGCTTACCCGAAACGCCTCCAGCCTCGGCATTAGCCAGAGCAGCCCGAAACTGGGCGCGGAATGCAGGCGCAAGCAATCGAGACTGACATCGCTTGCCGCACGTTCGGTCGCGACGGCAAGGCTGTGCAACACCCCCGAGACATCTTTCAGATACTGCTCGCCGACCGGCGTGAGCGTGACACCGCGCGCGGCCCGGACGAACAATTGCCGTCCGATCAAAGCCTCCAGTCTGGCCAGTTGGTGACTGACTGCCGAGGGTGTCAGGTCCAGGACCTCGGCTGCTCTGGCCAGATTGCCGAAGCGGGCAGTCTGTTCGAAGGCCTGAAGCGCTTTCAGCGGTGGCAGGCTCAGAGGTGCATCGTCATCAGGCTGCATGAACACTCCGATGTGTCCGATTATTCGAGTTTCATGCATTCAACCACTGGTACTGCGGATTGACGAGAGGTGAATTTTTTTCAGCACCCAGTGATTTTTGCGGCATTGCTCAGAACCGGCACCGGGAACACTCTGAAGTCATCGATCACCCGAATTGAACCCAACAACAATAATCAGAGGTAAACCTCATGCTTCTTCAAGGCAAAATCGCAGTCATCACCGGCGCGGCGTCGGAGCGCGGTATCGGTCGCGCAACCGCGGTCACGTTCGCCCGCCATGGTGCACGCGTGGTCATTATCGATCTGGACGAATCCGCTGCACGAGATGCCGCTGCCGCGTTGGGTGAAGGCCACTTGGGCCTGGCAGCCAACGTCGCCGATGAAAAACAGGTTCACGAAGCCGTCAGCAAAATCATCGCGCACTACGGTCGCATTGACATTCTGGTGAATAACGCGGGTATCACACAGCCCATCAAGACTCTGGACATCCGCCCTGGCGATTACGACAAGGTGCTCGACGTCAGCCTGCGCGGCACTCTGCTCATGTCGCAAGCGGTGATCCCGACCATGCGCGCCCAATCCTCGGGCAGCATCGTCTGCATGTCTTCGGTTTCCGCCCAGCGTGGCGGGGGCATTTTCGGTGGCCCTCACTACAGCGCAGCGAAAGCAGGCGTGCTGGGGCTGGGCAAGGCGATGGCACGTGAATTCGGGCCGGATCAGGTGCGTGTCAATTCCATCGCCCCCGGCCTGATTCATACCGATATCACCGGCGGTCTGATGCAGGATGAGCGACGCCACGCGATCATCGACGGCATTCCGCTAGGCCGCCTGGGCGCAGCGCAGGACGTGGCCAACGCCGCGCTGTTTCTGGCCAGCGACCTGTCGTCCTATCTCACCGGTATCACGCTGGATGTGAACGGCGGCATGCTGATTCACTGACCGCGTGTGGACGGGCTGGCAAACAGCCCGTGTTTGTTCTGGATCGACGATACGCCGGGCGAATGCCTGGCGGTCTATAAAAACAAGAGATCAGACCATTATGATAACCACCATGACCCTCGACGCGGTGTCGACCACGCGCGCCAATGCCTACCGCAAGACCGCCTGGCGACTGATGCCGTTCCTGATGCTGTGCTACCTGTGCGCGTACCTGGACCGTGTCAATGTCGGCTTCGCCAAGCTGCAGATGATGAACGACCTGTCGTTCAGCGAGACCGTCTACGGCCTCGGTGCCGGCATGTTCTTCATCGGCTATTTCCTCTGCGAAGTGCCCAGCAACCTGATCCTTCATCGCGTCGGGGCAAGACGCTGGATCGCCCGCATCATGATCTCCTGGGGCATCATTTCCGCCCTCTTCGCCTTTGTCGAAACCGCCTGGCAGTTCTATGCCCTGCGCTTTCTGCTCGGCGTGGCGGAAGCCGGTCTGGCACCGGGCCTGCTGCTGTACCTGACGTACTGGTTCCCCTCTTATCGCCGCGCGCGCATGACCGTGCTCTGGTTCATCGCCATCCCGCTGTCCGGCATGATCGGCGGTCCGCTGTCGGGCTACATCATGACCCGCTTCGCAGGCGTTCATGGCTGGGCCGGCTGGCAATGGATGTTCGTCCTTGAAGCGATCCCGACGGTGATCGTCGGCTTGTTGGTACTGAGCTATCTGAAGGATGGCGTGCATCAGGCGACATGGCTGTCTGCTGAAGAAAAGGAATTGGTCAACAAGGAACTGCAAGAGGACAACAGCCAGAAAGTAGTACACGCGTCGGTAGGCGCCTTCATTCGCGACAAGCGTCTGTGGCTGCTGGCGTGCATCTACTTTTGCGTGGTGATGGGCCAGTACGCGATCACCTTCTGGCTGCCGACGCTGATTCGCAACGCAGGCGTTTCCGACCCGCTGCACATCGGCCTGATGACCAGCCTTCCCTACCTGTGCGCAATCGTCGTGATGCTGCTGATGGGGCGCAGCGGCGACAAGCATCGAGAACGCCGCTGGCACCTGGTAGGCCCGATGATCGCAGGCGCTCTGGGGTTAAGCCTGGCAGCGCTGTTCGGCGGCAATCTGCTGCTGTCGGTGCTCAGCCTGTGCATCGCCGCTGCGGGCATTCTTTCGGCGTCCTCCATGTTCTGGATGCTGCCTACCACGCTGCTGGGCGGAGTATCGGCGGCCGCCGGGATTGCCGGGATCAACAGCTTCGCCAATCTCGCGGGCTTCTGTTCGCCCTACCTGATCGGCTGGATCACCACCACGACCGGCTCAAGCGCCATCGGCATGTACCTGATTACCGGCGTGCTGTTCATCGGCGCCTATCTGGTGCTGCGCATCCCTGCCGCCTCGGTCAATCGTTGAGTCAACGGAGTAATCACCATGACAGCCACTACTTTATCTGCGCCTTCAACCTCGCTGGCGCAGCGTGCCCATAACATTCGCCGGCACGCATTACGCATGGGCCAGGTTCAGGGCCAGGGTTATGTCGGACAGGCACTGGGCGCTGCGGACCTGCTCGCCGTGTCCTATTTTCACGCGCTGAACTATCGGCCTGAAGACCCTGAATGGGAGCAGCGCGACCGCTTTTATCTGTCGATCGGCCACTATGCCATTGCGCTGTACGCGGCATTGATAGAGGCGGAAATCGTCCCGCTCGATGAACTGGAAACCTACGGCTCGGATGACAGCCGTTTGCCCATGTCCGGGATGGCGACTTACACCCCCGGAATGGAAATAACCGGCGGTTCGCTAGGTCATGGTCTGGGCATTGCGGTAGGTGCCTGCCTGGGGCTGAAGCGCAAGGCCTCAAGATCTTTCGTTTACAACCTGCTGTCGGACGGCGAGCTGAACGAAGGCTCGACCTGGGAAGCGGCCATGTCCGCCTCGCACTGGAAACTGGACAACCTGATCGCGATCGTCGATGTGAATAACCAGCAGGCCGATGGCCACTCCAGTGAAGTGCTAGCTTTCGAACCCATCGTGGATCGCTGGCAGGCGTTTGGCTGGTTTACCCAGCGCGTCGACGGCAACGACTTGAACGCACTGGTCGCAGCCTTCGACGCGGCCCGCCAACACGTCGGCGCTCAGCCCAGGGTCATCATCTGCGACACGAAAATGGGCAAGGGCGTGGCGTTTCTGGAAACCCGTGAAAAGACCCACTTCATCCGCGTGGATGAGCACGAATGGGACGTCGCACTGAACAACCTCGACGAGGGGAAAACCGTATGAGCTCTGCCAATAACACCTCGGCTCCGTCCGTTGCCCCGAAGAAAAAACTCACTACCTCGGCGATGATCGCGTCCATCGCCTCCGAGGGTCAGGCCACCCGCCCGGCTCCGTTCGGTCATGCATTGGCGGCGCTCGCGGAGCAACGTCAGGATATCGTCGGGCTGTCGGCTGACCTGTCGAAATACACCGACCTGCATATCTTCGCCAAAGCGCACCCTGAACGTTTCTACCAAATGGGCATGGCCGAACAGTTGCTGATGAGCGCGGCTGCGGGCATGGCTCGGGAAGGCTTCGTACCGTTTGCGACCACTTATGCGGTGTTCGCCTCGCGTCGCGCCTACGACTTCATCTGTATGGCGATTGCCGAGGACAACCTCAACGTCAAAATCGTCTGCGGCCTGCCGGGCCTGACCACCGGCTACGGCCCCAGCCATCAGGCCACCGATGACCTGGCGATCTTTCGCGCCATGCCCAACCTGATGATCGTCGACCCCTGCGACGCGCTGGAAATAGAACAGGCGGTCCCTGCGATCGCAGCGCATCAGGGCCCGGTGTACATGCGCCTGCTGCGCGGTAACGTGCCCTTGGTGCTGGACGAATACGGTTACACATTCGAGATCGGCAAAGCCAAGACCCTGCGCACCGGCAACGACGTGCTGATCATCTCCACCGGCCTGATGACCATGCGTGCCCTGGAGGCGGCCAAGGCACTCCAGGCCGACGGTATCGATGTTGCGGTGCTGCACGTGCCGACCATCAAGCCGCTGGACGAGCAGACCATTCTGGCGGAAGCCAGAAAACCGGGCCGTCTGGTGGTGACCGCCGAAAACCACTCGATTATCGGCGGGCTGGGCGAAGCAGTGGCGACGGTGTTGCTGCGCAATGGCGTTACACCGACCTTCAGGCAGATCGCCCTGCCGGACGCTTTTCTCGACGCTGGAGCGCTGCCTACACTGCATGATCGTTATGGCATTTCCACGCCCGCCGTCTGTACGCAAATCAAGGCGTGGCTTTAAGCACTGACAGGCGCAGGGGCTTATTTCCCTGCGCCTCGGGAGCACGTATTGAACGCCGATGAATTACTGGACCCGGCCTATCGTTGGTTCATGGACGAGCCGTCGAGCAACTGGACGCTGCACACCCTTGCCGACATCAGGGCTCGCGTCAGCGCCTCATGGGCAACCGCCGCCACCAAGCGCGGCGAGCAACACTGGACTTCCTCCGATTCGGACAACGGCGTCAGGTTATGTCTTTATCGTCCGGACCTTTCGCTCTCTCACTCTGGACTCCCCGTCATCCTGTATATCCACGGTGGCGGCTTTGTTCTGGGCAGCCCGGAGATGGCCGATGATTACCTCGCAGAGCTAGCCGTCGAGCTCAAGGCAATCATCGTCGCTGTCGATTATCGGCTCGCCCCCGAGCATCCATTCCCGATCCCGCTGGAAGACTGTTACGCAGCGCTGGAGTGGATATTCAACCACGGGCCGACGCTGAGCATGAACACCGGTAACCTGGTGATCATGGGCCACAGCGCCGGCGGCGGGCTTGCTGCCGCGCTCGCTCTGCTGGCAAGAAACAAAGGGCTGCGGACAATCGCCGGTCTGGTGCTGATCTACCCCATGCTCGATCACCGCACTGGCGCGCCTGACGCTCCGCCAGCCAACCCGACTACCGGCACTTTCAGCTGGTCGCGCCAGGCCAATCATTTTTGCTGGGAAAGCCTGCGCGGTGCCTACGCACTGGACGATGATCGCAAGACCCTGTTCTCGCCCGCACTGGCCACCGACCTGAGCGATCTGCCGCCCACTTTCATCTGCGTTGGCGCACTCGATCTGTTTCTTGAAGAGGACCTGGCATTCGCACTGACCCTGTCGCGTTCGGGAGTGCCTGTTGAAATGCACGTCTATCCAGGCGTGCCGCATATGTTCGATCAGTTGCCAGGCGAGCAGACCGGGCAGGCGACGCAAGATATTGCCCGCGCCGTGCGCAGGATGATTGCCGCAGGGTTATGCGACTAGAATGACGCGCATGTTGCGGTGACGATCGCGAGTGCCATTTCAATGATGCGCTGAATGTGCTTGGCTGAGAGGCTCCCGCAGGGTCACGGCCTCGCCTCTGCTCAGGAATGCACACCTTACGACTGGAAAAGGGACACGCCTTGATGCTCGCCACGAAACTTCACCTGCTGTGCGGCAAGATCGCATCCGGTAAATCGACACTGGCAAAATCAATCGCGACCGAGCATTCAGCGATCCTGCTCAGTGAAGATCAATGGCTCTCTCGGCTCTACCCTGACGAGATCAAATCAGTGGCGGACTACGTGCGTCTGGCCCATCGGATTCGCGACATCATCGGCCCTCTGGTCATCGACATGCTGAAGTCCGGCATGTGCGTGGTTCTGGATTTCCCAGCCAATACGCTTGCAGACCGCCAATGGCTTCGCAGCCTGGCTGAAGACGCTCAGGTTAAGCATCGACTGCACTATCTCGATGTGGAAGATGATATTTGCCTTGCCAGACTGCATGCTCGTAACGAAACAGCAGAGCATGAATTTGCGGCTACAGATGCGGAGTTCAGGCTGATCACGCGCTACTTCCAGACTCCACACACTGACGAGGGGCTGGATATTCTGGTTCACCGCCTGTAATTCATCAGAGGGCGCGTGGCGATGTCCTTCCAAGAGTCTGATTTCTGATGCTCCCGCAACAGGCACCCTGCGTAGCCGGTCGGCAAAGATCGGGACAAACGGATGCCTTAACGCCACTCCACAACGAAGCCTGCCATATGAACCTTCGGCCGATATGACGCTCACTTTATAGGTTGCCTTGTCTCATTGCCGAAAGGAACTCGCATGCTTTCAACCTCGCCATCGATCCCTCTTGCCAGTCCTGTCGAGCGTGAACTTAGTCTGCGCGCGGTCATTACCGGGGTCGTGCTCGGTATCCTGTTGACACCTTCCAATGTGTACGCCGGTTTGAAGATCGGCTGGTCGTTCAACATGTCGATCATTGCGCTGTTGATCGGTTATGCGATCTGGCAAGGGCTGTCGAAGCGCGCCTCCGGGCAGCTGCCGTGGACGCTGCATGAGAGCAACATCAATCAGACGGTCGCCTCGGCCGCTGCGTCGATCATTTCCGGCGGGCTGGTCGCGCCGATTCCGGCTTATACCTTGCTGACAGGCCAGCAATTGGACGCCATCCCGATGATCGCTTGGGTCTTTTCGGTGAGCTTTCTGGGGATCTGGATTGCCTGGTACTTGCGTCCATCACTGCTCAACGACAAGTCGCTGAAGTTTCCCGAAGGCATGGCCACTCTGGAAACCCTGCTACACATCTACAACCATGGGCGCGAAGCCGCAATACGCTTGAAGGTGCTGCTCAGCACCGCGTTGCTGTCTGCGCTGGCCAAGTGGGTCGACACGTTCATATGGGCCTTCCCGCGCTGGTCGCCGAGCGCTCACCTGGAGCGTCTGACCTTTACCGCCGACCCTTCGCTGCTGCTGGTGGGGTTTGGCGCAATTATCGGCATTCGCGTCGGCATTACCCTGCTGCTCGGTGCTCTGCTGGCCTGGGGCGGCGTGGGGCCGTGGCTGCTGGAACAGGGGCTGGTGATATTACCGGCCGACAGCAGCGGCCCGCAGTTCGCAGCACTGGTGGAATGGTTGCTGTGGCCGGGTGTAAGCCTGATGGTCTGCTCGACCCTGGCTTCACTGGCGATTCGTTTGTGGGCACTGCACAAATCCACCAGAGCCAGTGGCGGGACGACGTGGTCAATGCCAAAGGCAGGGCCTGCCGCCGGTTTCGTACTGGCGATCATATTGGTCGTTAGCCTGCAGGCGCTGTTGTTCGGCATTAACCTGTGGATGGCGTTGCTGACCATTCCCCTGGCAATCTGCCTGGCGGCCGTGGCGGCTCGAGTGGTCGGTGCCACCGGCATTCCTCCCATTGGGGCAATCGGGCAGTTATCCCAACTGAGCTTCGGCATCGTCGCGCCCGGGCAGGTGCCGATCAACTTGATGAGCGCCAACACGGCCGGAGGTTCTGCCGGGCAATGCACGGACCTGATGAACGACTTCAAGGTCGGCCGGGCGATTGGTGCCACGCCGCGTAAACAGTTGATCGCCCAGACACTGGGGATTTTCGTCGGCAGCATCGTCGGCGTCCTGGCTTACATGGCGCTGATCCCGGACCCGCAATCGATGCTGCTTACCGAGGAATGGCCCGCCCCGGCGGTGGCCACCTGGAAAGCCGTCGCGCAAACGCTGACCCACGGCCTGGATTCATTGTCAGCGAGTATCCGCTGGGCAATTTTCATCGGCGGGCTGGCGGGGTTGTTGCTGGGCATCCTCGACAGCACGTTACCCGCCCATCGCACCCGGTACATGCCGAGCGCCGCCGCCCTGGGCCTGGCTTTTGTCCTGCCAGCCTCAGTATCTCTGATGATGGCCCTTGGCGCGGTGCTTACCTGGCTGGTGAACTGTCGCTGGCCGTCCCTTACAGAACGCTTCGCCATTACCGCAGCGGCAGGCCTGATTGCCGGAGAGAGCATCACCGGTGTCGGGGCGTCGCTGTGGCAGATGGTTGGAAACGTAGGGTAATCGACGCGTGTATGAGCAGATATTCCAGCTGGTATCATCCACGCATCTGCAAGCGAGTTGAAGAGCATGAATCGTCGTAAAAAAATACAGCAGCTACTGAAAGCCCACGCAAAAAAGGCCAGCGCAAAACTGGCCCCGCAGAGCAAGGCCAAATACATCAGCAAGGCCGACCGCTTGAAGCTGGCGGCCGAAGCGGATCAGGATTCGGTAAGCCTGTCCGAAGGCTGACCAGCAACGTACGCGCCTTGGCGACGCAGAGCGTGCGGAACGATAACCGCAACTATCGTGCGGCGCTCTGCGTCGCATGCCTTTCTGGACGCTCTGCGTCCTCTTGCGACGCAGAGCGTCGAGAACTGCGTTCCCACGCTGGAGCATGGGAACGAGAGGTGTCCGGGAGAACACTTCTCGTGACTATGCGCGGCGCCAGCGCCTCAGGCATGGCGGTTACTTGGCGAAAGAATATTCCCCACCCTGCTCCAAAGCCTTGCGGTACGCAGGCCTGCTCTGCAGTCTTTCAACCCACGCCGTCACATTCGGGTACGGCTGCAGCATTTCCTGAGCCTTGGCGAATTCGCCAATGAAGCTCATCTGAATATCCGCGCCACTCAGATCTTCTCCCAACAGATAAGGCGTCAACCCCAGAGAGTCGTTCAGGTAACCCAGATAATTGGCCAGCTCTGACTGGATTCGCGGATGCAGCGGTGCGCCAGCGTCACCCAGACGTCCTACGTACAGGTTGAGCATCAGCGGGAGAATGGCCGAGCCTTCCGCGAAATGCAGCCATTGCACGTACTCATCGTAGGTAGCGCTGGCAGGGTCCGGTTGTAGTCGGCCATCGCCATGACGGCGGATCAGGTAATCGACAATGGCACCTGACTCGATGACAACATGAGGGCCATCTTCAATAACCGGTGATTTGCCCAGCGGATGGACAGCCTTGAGTTCAGGCGGCGCAAGATTGCTTTTCGGGTCGCGCTGATAACGCTTGATCTCGTAGGGCAGGTCGAGCTCTTCAAGCAGCCACAAAATGCGCTGCGAACGTGAGTTGTTCAGGTGGTGGACAGTGATCATGTCGGGCTCCGCGGGGTGAAAGTGTCTAGAAAAGACTGCGCTGCCACCGGGGAGTGCCCTGAAATGCTGTTACTTCGACGAGCGTGCCGGAAAGACTGCGCTGATGAGCTAGGCACCGATGAAAATTTCAGGCGCCTCTGTCACTGGAGCCGGCCGCTGGCTCGCCACGAAGTTCTCGCTCCACTGCGGCTTTATCAATGACCGACCAGACGCTGACAATCTTGCCGTCGCTGAATGTGTAGAACACGTTTTCAGAAAAGGTAATACGCTGGCCATGCGCATCCAGCCCCAGAAATCGCCCCTGCGGCGAGCAGTTGAATATCAGGCGGGCAGCAACCTGTGACGCCTCAACCACCAGCAAGTCGATGTTGAAACGCAGGTCAGGGATAATCCTGACGTCGTTTTCCAGCATCGCCCGGTAGCCGACCACGCTGATCCGCTCGCCGTTGTATTGCACATCGTCGTCGACGAAATCGCCGAGATCCTGCCAGCGGCGTTCGTTAAGACAGGCGATGTAAGCTCGATATTGCTCGGCCAGATTCATGGTGCGCCCTCCTGTTCAAAAAATACTTGAAGCAGCCTTTTTAAGGGGATGCTTCAAAAGATATGCGCTTCTGCGCATCTGAATGCGCTCAGGCCAACGCCTCGGCCGGACCAAAAAACTCATAATGGCTCTGCCGGTCCGGAACACCCAGCTCGTGCAGCGCGCGCTTGATGAACACCATGAACGGCTTCGGACCAAGAAAGTAGGCCTCGACATCCGTGTCCTCCGGCAACCATTGCTGCAGATGCTCCGTCGAAGCAAGCCCCGTCACGGTATTTGCCGGTACATCACCGGCCGTAGCTTCGCTGTAAACCACGTGCGCCGCAAACTGCGCATATCGCTCGCGCCAGCCATCAATGACCGCCTGGAACGCCTGCACGCTGGCATTACGCGCGTAGTGGATAAACACGACGTGTCGGCCACCTGCCTGCAACGCCGCTTCCGCAATGGCCAGCGTCGGGGTGATGCCGACACCGCCGCTGATCAGTACCAGCGGTTTGCTGCCTTCGATAAGCACGAACTCGCCAGAGGGCGGGAACAATTCTACGGTGTCGTCCACTGCGACCTGATCGTGCAGGTAGCCGGACGCAACGCCCCCCTGCTCTCGCTTGACGCTGATGCGATAGCTCACACCGTTGGCAGGCGCAGAGAGCGAGTAATTTCTACGAATTTCTCCGCCTTCGGTGTTCAACCGGATACCGATGCACTGACCGGGCTTGTGCGCGATGACCGGTTTACCATCAACAGGCTGCAGGTAGAACGACATGATCTCGCTGCTTTCCGGCACCTTGCGAACAACCTTGAACAGCCGTCCGCCACGCCAGCCACCCGGTGCTGCGGCGATGCTTTCATACACATCGCGCTCGGCATTGATCAGCATGTCAGCCAGTTGCTGATACGCCGCAGCCCATGCATCGATCACTGCATCCGTTGCGATCTCTGCGCCCAGCACCTCGCGAATGGCGCGCAGCAGGCAGGCACCGACAATCGGATAATGCTCCGGCAGTATCTGTAGCGCGACATGTTTGTTGACGATCTGCGCCGCCAGCGACCCGAGGTTTTCGAGGCGATCAATATTGCGCGCGTACATCAACACCGCATTGGCCAGCGCCCGTGGCTGTGCGCCATTTGCCTGGTTGGCCTGATTGAACAGCGGACGAACCTGAGGATAGTCATTGAGCATGATGCGATAGAAATGAGTGGTCAGTGCCTCCCCGCCTGTTTCAAGGATCGGTACGGTGGCTTTAATGATGTCGCGATGAGCAGTGCTGAGCATAATCAATTCCAGAGTGAGCAGTTTCGTTACTGGAGTCAGAGCAACGCGCGTGCCAGATAAAAACTGCTTTGGCATCAATGAATAGCAGATTTTTAAGTCAAAAAGACCTAGTCTTATTGACCAATATCAAGAAAATTTTGGTCATTATGACCAGATCAAGTTAATCGTTTCAGCCATCCTCGCACGCAGAACGCATTCAAGAATTCAATCCCGACCGGGTTTGTAGGGAACTAGCGCGCAACACATCGCCCTAAGCCTGACATCTACGTACTGGCGCGACGCTGGTTTCAAACGAAGGACTTCAGATTCATGTCTTCAAGTAGCACCTCAGCAGCGGCCGATCCGCAAGGTCGGCAAAGCGCTTCACCGAATCGACTCATTTTTATATCCGTGCTCGTGGCCACCATGGGTGCGCTGGCGTTCGGCTATGACACCGGCATCATCGCCGGTGCATTGCCTTTCATGACGCTACCCACCGATCAGGGCGGGCTGGGCCTGGATGCCTACAGCGAAGGAATGATCACCGCCTCACTGATCGTCGGCGCTGCGTTTGGCTCGCTTGCCAGCGGCTACATCTCCGACCGTTTCGGACGCCGTCTGACCTTGCGCCTGTTGTCGGTGCTGTTCATTGCTGGCGCACTGGGCACGGCCATTGCGCCTTCCATTCCGTTCATGGTCGCTGCGCGCTTCCTGCTGGGTATCGCGGTGGGTGGCGGCTCGGCTACGGTGCCGGTGTTCATTGCCGAAATCGCCGGACCGTCGCGGCGTGCGCGACTGGTCAGCCGTAACGAACTGATGATCGTCAGCGGCCAGTTGCTCGCCTACGTTCTAAGCGCGGTCATGGCCGCTCTGCTGCACACACCTGGCATCTGGCGCTACATGCTGGCCATCGCCATGGTGCCGGGAGTGTTGCTGCTGGTCGGTACATTCTTCGTACCGCCGTCGCCGCGCTGGCTGGCGTCCAAAGGCCGCTTCGATGAAGCGCAGGATGTGCTGGAGCAACTGCGCACCAACAAGCAGGATGCGCAGCGCGAAGTGGACGAGATGAAAGCGCAGGACGAGGAGGCTCGTCATCGCCCGAAAGCCAGGGAGTTGCTGCGTCAGGGCTGGGTCATCAAGTTGTTGCTGATCGGCATTGGCCTGGGCTTTACCGCGCAGCTCACAGGCGTTAACGCCTTTATGTACTACACCCCGATCATTCTCAAGAATACCGGCATGGGCACCAACGCCGCGCTGACCGCCACCATCGGCAACGGCGTGGTATCGGTTATCGCGACCCTGCTCGGCATTTGGGCGATTGGCCGTTATGGCCGTCGGCACTTGTTGATGACCGGACTGGTGATGGTCATCCTGATGCAGGCAGCGCTGGGTTGCGTGTTGCAATTCATGCCGCAGAACCTGACCCAGAGCTACACCGCCCTCGCCTGCATTCTGGTGTTCCTGCTGTTCATGCAGATGTGCATCTCGCCGGTCTACTGGCTGCTGATGTCGGAATTGTTCCCGATGCAGGTGCGCGGATTGCTGACCGGCACAGCGGTATCGATGCAATGGCTGTTCAACGCATCGGTGGCATTCACCTTCCCGATTGCAGTCGATACCATCGGCAACCCGACGTTCTTCATCTTTGCGGCCATCAACGTCGGCTCGTTGATATTTGTCTTCCTGTGCCTTCCGGAAACCAAAGGCAAATCGCTTGAGCAGATCGAGAAGCATCTGAAGAAGGAGCTGTAACGGCTGACCGGATGAGGCCATCAACGGCCTCATCTACCCTCCAGGCAGATCAGCGCACCAGCATCGACGCTGCCGCCGCTACCATGATTGCTGCCGCACCGCGAAACAGTTTTCTCTGGGCGCGCTCGCTCGACAATAAATGTCGAATGCGCAATGCGGCAAATATGAATACTGCACCGACGCCAAGCAACACCAGCACGGTCAACGGCACCAGAACCAGCCCCCACGTCTGCAAAGAAACCGTTTCGAGATTGATGACCAACGGTAAAAGCGCCAGATAAAAGGCAATGGTCTTGGGGTTGCCCAAGGTGATGGTCAATCCTGAAGCGGCCGCAGACAGCAACTCTTTTTTCTTTGCTGATTTTCCGATTTCTATGGCTTGATGGTCTGCGAACCAGAACTGCCAGGCCAGGTAGCACAGATAAATCGCGGCCCCCCAACGCACGACCTGAAACAACGCATTGAAGTGTTCGGCAATCATGGCAAGGCCAAATACTGCAAATGACAGATAGGTCAGATCCCCCAGGATGAGACCGGCCAGCAGGCAGAAGCCTGACAGCGCACCGCCACTGACACTGCGCGCAACCAGTGCAGCCATGCCAGGGCCGGGAATGGCTGCGGCAATGCCCAGCGCTGCCGAGTACGTAAGAACCTGAGTCAGATCCAGCATGTAGCACTCCTTGAAATGTAACAGCCAGCTTGAATACAGAGCCTGCTCAAGCTCCATGTTCAAAAATACTACGCGCTTGAAGCCGGAAAAAATCACCTGTTCTTACTGGCTGCGCGGCTGAAACCGGTATAAGTTTCCCCATCCAGGAGGAGTAACGGTATTTATGACCTCACCGACGTTAAGCTCGATTGATATGAGGATCCTCACGGCCCTGCAACAGGACGGCCGGATCACCAATCAGACCCTGGCCGATCAGATCGGCATGTCTGCCTCGCCCTGCTGGCGACGGGTCAAACAACTTGAAGAGCATCGCTATGTGCTGGGTTACAAAGCGGTGCTGGACCGTCGCAAGATCGGGCTGGGTGTCATGGTGTTCATTCGGGTCAGCATCGACTCTCACAGTGAAGCCGAGGCAAGAAAATTCGAGCAGGAAGTCATGCAACTGGAGAACGTCGTGGCGTGCTACAGCATCGGCGGAGATGCCGACTTTCTGCTTCAGGTGGTGGCACGCGACCTGGATTCGTTTGCCGACTTCGCCATGACGGTGGTCAGAAGGCTGCCCGGGATTAAAGAGATGCAGAGCATGTTCGTCTTGAAGGAGATAAAGCCTTTCGTCTCATTTCCGGTCAAACCTGCGGCCTGACCGCATCAGGCTTAGGCCCTGGATGGCAAGTTCGGGTCAGCAAACATGCATCACCTGTAAACATCAAACAATCGATCGTTTTCAATAAAGGAATAGTCATGTCCACGACCGAGCAAGCCACTGTGACTTTCGACAGTGCCATCCCGATCCTGCGGATGTTCGACGAACGCAAAGCGCGTGAGTTCTACCTCGACTTTCTCGGTTTCAGCGTCGAATTCGAGCATCGTTTCGAGGCCGATCTGCCGTTGTATCTGGGGATCAGCCGCAACGGGCTGCATTTGCACCTTTCTGAACATCACGGCGACGCCTGTCCGGGGGCTGCAGTGTTTATTCCCACTCAAAACATCGAGCAATTGCGCGATGAGCTGCTTGGCAAGCAGTACGGTTATGCACGACCCGGCATTGTTCAGCAGGGCTGGGGCCAGGTACTTGAAGTCTGCGATCCGTTCGGCAACCGCATCAGGTTCTGCCAGAGTTGAGGCAAACGCATTAACGTCAGCGGAGACCGATAAACCGGTTGTCCGGCTGACGCCACCACTGCCTGCACAATGGATATGCCGTGATCCATCGTTGTGCACATTGCCGCGTTCAAGCGCAAAGATGACGCATGACTGCGTCAAAAAACTTCGCTAACAGCCTTTAATCCCCTGCCAATCCGCCTTCGGTCAACCTTGGCCCATAACGTGCAAACGTGCCAGTTCATCTTGTATACATGAATGAACACCACTATGACCGCACTCGATATTTTCCAACTTCAGTCGGCGTTACGTTCAGGTCAAACAACCCTGACGGCACTTGTGCAAACCCTGACGGCGCACATTGATGCGGATGACCGGGCGGAAGTCTGGATTCATCGCGTGCCCGTGACGCAGCTTCTTGAAAGGGCGAAGACACTGGAAAGCATTGCCGCAGAAGCGGGCGATTCGGTGTATGAGCAACTGCCGCTGTTCGGCGTGCCGTTTGCGGTCAAGGACAATTTTGACGTGGCCGGAATGCCGACCACGGCTGCGTGCCCGGCTTTCGCCTACACGCCCAAGGAAAATGCTCACGTCGTCCAGCTACTGCTCGACAGTGGCGCGATACTGATGGGCAAGACCAATCTCGATCAATTCGCCACCGGTCTGGTGGGTGTCCGCTCGCCCTATGGGGCCGTGCGCAATGCCCACGACCCGGCCTACGTCAGCGGCGGTTCAAGCTCCGGCTCGGCGGTGGCCGTCGCGCGTGGCTACGTGAGTTTTGCACTCGGCACGGACACGGCAGGATCAGGCAGAGTACCCGCCGGTTTCAACGGTATCGTGGGGCTCAAGCCCAGCCTTGGCCTGTTCAGCAGCCGAGGCGTCGTGCCTGCCTGCCGCACGCTGGACTGCTCGTCGATATTTGCCGGGGATGTGCTACAAGCCTGGCAAGTGGCGCAGGTCATCGCGGCTTATGATCCGCTCGACCCGGCCAGTGTGGCCGTGCAGGCATTGGCGGTGCAGCGCAGGGCTCGGCGTGTCGCGGTGCCAAGGCACTGCGAGTTCTTCGGTGATGCTCAGGCGCAAACGGCTTACATCAAAACCCTGGAAGCCCTGCAAAGCGACCCGCTGGTGACTGTCGAACCCATCGACTTCGATGTCTTCGCCGAAGCGGCGGCCCTGCTGTACCAAGGCCCATGGGTGGCCGAGCGAAGGGCAGCGGTAGGCAAATTCTTCACCACCCATGCTGACGATGTTCACCAAGTGGTGCGCGGCATCCTGCAGAGCGCCGCTTCGTTTGATGCCGTGGACACATTCAATGCCCGCTATCGACTGGCGGAACTGACGCGAACAGCCCAGCAACTGCTGGCCGGGGTCGATGTGCTGGTGGTCCCGACGGCGCCCTGTATGCCGACCATTGATGCAGTGCTCGCCAATCCGGTCGAGCTCAATTCACAGCTCGGCTATTACACCAACTTCGTTAACCTGATGAATATGTGCGCCCTCGCCGTCCCGGCAGAGCGCCGTGCCGACGGTTTGCCTGCGGGCATCACGCTGATCGGCCCCGCCGGTGCCGACCAACGCCTGGCAGAAATAGCCGCAGCCT
Organism: Pseudomonas syringae group sp. 26L6; assembly: GCF_032587815.1. Taxonomy (NCBI): domain Bacteria; kingdom Pseudomonadati; phylum Pseudomonadota; class Gammaproteobacteria; order Pseudomonadales; family Pseudomonadaceae; genus Pseudomonas; species Pseudomonas syringae group sp. 26L6. The sequence continues at coordinate 116,625 of NZ_JAWHPJ010000053.1, read as the reverse complement.
GGCAGCCACTCTTCGGCAAGGCAGACCAGAGCGAAGCCGTCGCGATGGCACCCCTGCCCCGCAACAGCCCTGTCGTGCAGGTCGCGGTTGTCGGCGCGCACCTCGTCGGCCAGCCGCTCAACTGGCAATTGCTCGAAGGCAGTGCCCGTCTGCTGCGTATCACAACCACCAGCGCAGATTACCGGTTGTATGCACTGGCCGGGACTTCGCCACCGAAGCCGGGCCTGGTGCGTGTGCCTGACCAGGGCGAGCGCATCGAAGTCGAGGTCTGGGAAATGCCGCTGAACCTGTTCGGGGCCTTCGTCGCCGCGATTCCCGCGCCATTGGGCATTGGTTCTCTGCAATTGGCCGACGGCCAGTGGGTCAAGGGTTTCATCTGTGAGCCAGCCGGCCTTGAGGGCGCGCTGGACATCACTGATTTCAAAGGCTGGCGCGCCTACCGCGCCGCGCACACATCTTCCATCACTCATTGATCAGGGGTAGCACGCATGTCGAACGTTGATCGTCGCAGTTTCATCAAGTTGGCAGGCATTATCGGCCTGAGCGCAGCACTGCCGTTTGGTCGTGCCTACTCAGCCGATGCGCCGCTGGTGGTGGGTTTCATCTACGTCGGCGCTCGCGACGACTTTGGTTACAACCAGGCCCACGCCCAAGCAGCGGCCATCATCAAGACGCTGCCCAACGTCAAAGTGATCGAGGAAGAAAACGTTCCGGAAACCGTGGCCGTGCAGAAGACAATGGAAGCCATGATCCGTCAGGACGGTGCGACACTGATTTTTCCGACCTCATTCGGCTACTTTGAGCCGCATGTGGTCAAGGTCGCGAAAAAGTACCCGGACGTGCGTTTCGCGCATTGCGGCGGCCTCTGGCAGAAAGGTAAGGACCCGATCAATGCGGGCAGCTTTTTCGGTTACATCGACGAAGCGCAATACCTGAACGGCGTGATTGCCGGGCACATGAGCAAGAGCAAAAAACTCGGTTTCGTCGCCGCCAAGCCTGTGCCTCAGGTACTGCGCAACCTGAATGCCTTTGCCATGGGCGCACGCTCGGTAGACCCGAGCATCGTGACCACGGTGATTTTTACCGGTGACTGGTCGTTGCCGGTCAAGGAAGCAGAAGCCGCCAACGGCCTGATCGACCAGGGCTGTGACGTGCTGACCTGCCATGTCGACGGCCCCAAGGTGATCGTCGAGACGGCTGAAAAGCGCGGTGTGATGACCTGTGGCTACCACGCCAGCCAGGCTGCGCTGGCGCCCAAGGGCTACCTGACCGGTGCCGAATGGAACTGGGAGACGCCTTATCGTGCTCACGTCGCGGCAGCCCAGAGCGGCGCGCCGATGATCAACTTCCTGCGTGGCGGGCTGAAGGAAGGCTTCGTCAAAACGTCCGCCTACGGGCCTGCGGTAACAGCCGACGCCAAACAGAAAGCGGATGCCATCAAGGCGCAGATGATGGCCGGTCAGTTCGTGATTTTCAAAGGCCCACTCAAGGACAACAAAGGCGCAGTGGTGATTGCCGATGGTGTGTCACAAGGCCAGACCGACATCGCCCTGGAGAGCATGAATTACCTGGTCGAAGGTGTACTTGGCCAGCTCTGAGGAATGTTCATGAGCCTATCCATTAGTCTGCGTCGCCTCGCCAGCGCGCTGTTGCCGGGGCTGCCTACGGTGTTGGCGGTGTTTTCCTCGTGCGTGCTGTTCGGGCTGTTTCTGGCGGTTCAGGGCAAACCTGCCTGGCAAGCCCTGCAACTGGTCGGCGAAGGCGCGTTTGGTTCATGGTTCGCCCTGGAAAATACCTTGCAGCGTGCAGCGCCATTGATGTTGACCGCACTCTGTGTGGCCCTGCCCGCCCGGGCCGGGCTGATCATTATTGGCGGCGAAGGCGCGCTGGTACTGGGCGGTCTGGCAGCGGCAGTGACACCCTTGTGGCTCGGCCCTTTGTCACCCGGGGTGATGCTCGTCTGCATGGCCCTGGCGGCGATGAGCGTCGGCGCGCTGTGGATCGGTCTGAGTGGCTGGATGCGCCAGCGTCGCGGAGTCAACGAAACGATCAGCAGTCTGCTGCTTTCCTACATCGCTCTGGCGCTGTTCCGGCAGTTGGTGGAAGGGCCGTTACGCGATCCGGCAAGCCTGAACAAGCCTTCGACTCCACCGCTGGACGATGCCTATATGCTCGGCACCATCAGCGACAGTTTCGAGGTGCATTGGGGGCTGGTGGCGGGCGTGGTCGCGTGTCTGCTGGCGTATGTGCTGGTGCGCCACAGCATCAAGGGTTTTGCCCTCGCCGTGGTCGGCGGCAACGTACGCACGGCGTTGATGATCGGTCTTCCGGTAGACCGCTTGATCCTGCTCAGTTGCCTGCTGGGCGGCGCGGCAGCGGGTCTGGCCGGCATGTTCGAGGTCACCGCAGTGCAAGGCAGCGCCAACGCCGCGCTGATTGCCGGCTACGGCACCAGTGGCATTCTGGTCGCCTTTGCCGCACGCCATCATCCGCTGGCCATTGTCGTTTGTGCCATTTTGCTGGGTGGTCTGGAAGCCAGTGGTGGGCTGCTGCAACGACGGCTTGGCCTGCCGGACGCCACCACGCTGATTCTTGAAGGTCTGCTGTTCACCAATCTGCTGCTCTGGGAAGCCCTGGGTGGGCGTATCGCCGCCTGGAAGATCAGGCTGACGACGTCGCCCGCGTCACTCGACAAGGGAGCACTGCAACATGGCTGATATCGACCTGACTACCTTTCTCCTCGCCCTGCTGGCCGGAGCTATCCGCGTCGGCACACCTTTTTTGTTCGTCAGCCTGGGCGAATGCCTGACCGAGAAAAGTGGCCGGATCAATCTGGGGCTGGAAGGCATTCTGGTTGCCGGCGCGATGTCCGGATACGCCGTGGCGTGCCTGAGCGGCTCGGCGTGGCTGGGCGTTGGCGCTGCCGCCGGGGTCGGCATTTTATTGGGGCTGCTGCACGGCCTGGCGTGCTCGTTACCTCGGGTCAACGACATCGCGTTCGGCATCGCGCTGATTCTGCTCGGCACCGGGCTGGCGTTTTTTCTAGGCAAGGCGTTTATCCAGCCGCAAGCGCCCATGCTGCCTTCATTGGCGCTGGGTGCCTGGAGCGACGAAGAACGGGTGCGTTCGGCGCTGAATATCAATGTGCTGTTCTTCGTCGGCGCAGCGCTGGCATTCGTACTGCACTGGGGGCTGCGCACCACACGCTGGGGGCTGATGCTGCGCCTGGTCGGCGACCACGCCGAAACCGCTCAGGCGCTGGGCTATCGACCGCTCAAGGTGCGCATTCTGGCGACAGCGGTCGGCGGCGGATTGGCCGGAATAGGCGGCGCTTACCTGTCGCTTTACTACCCCGGCAGCTGGAATGAAGGGCTGTCCAGCGGGCAAGGATTGATGGCCGTGGCGCTGGTGATCTTTGCCCGCTGGCGTCCACTGGCGTGCCTGTGGGCATCGTTGCTGTTCGGCGCTGCCGGAGCCATCGGCCCGGCCCTGCAAGCGGTCGGTATCAGCACCGGCTACTACCTGTTTGCCGCAGCACCTTATGCGCTGACGCTGGTGGTGATGTATGCCACTTGCCGCCGTGGTCGCACCCTGAACGGCGCACCTGGCGAGCTCAGCCTGACGCGATGAACTGATCTTTTCGAGGAGGCATGCACATGGCCAGTGGTCTTGGTGGTTTGAACAAGTCGCCCAATGGTGTGGTGATCGGCCTGGCGCAACTGGCGCTGCCTGATCCGCACACCCGTGAGGCGTTGTGGGCACAAACGCAGAAAGTGGTCAGCATGGTGGCCAAGGCGCGACGCAGCAATCCGGGCATGGACCTGATCGTGTTTCCCGAGTACTCGCTTCACGGCCTGTCGATGAGCACCGCGCCAGAGATCATGTGCAGCCTCGACGGGCCGGAAGTAATGGCGCTGCGCGAGGCGTGCCGGGAGCAGCACATATGGGGCTGTTTCTCGATCATGGAGGCCAACCCGCACGGCAATCCATTCAACAGCGGCCTGATCGTCGACGATCTCGGCGAGATTCGCCTGTATTACCGCAAGCTCCATCCGTGGGTGCCGGTCGAGCCCTGGGAACCTGGCGATCTGGGTATTCCGGTCTGCGATGGGCCGCGTGGCAGCAAGCTGGCGCTGATCATCTGTCACGACGGCATGTTTCCGGAAATGGCCCGCGAGTGCGCCTACAAGGGTGCCGACATCATGCTGCGCACCGCGGGTTACACCGCACCGATCCGTCACTCGTGGAAGATCACCAACCAGAGCAATGCCTTCACCAACCTGATGCAGACCGCAAGCGTCTGTATGTGTGGCTCCGACGGCACATTCGACTCCATGGGCGAGGCCATGTTCGTCGACTTCGACGGCACGATCATGGCTGAAGGCGGCGGTCGGGCCGACGAAATCGTCTGCTGCGAACTGCGCCCCGATCTGGTCCGTGAGGCCCGTGTGCACTGGGGCGTGGAGAACAACATCTATCAATTCGGCCATCGCGGCTATGTGGCGGTCAAGGGTGGCGCGCGCGACTGTCCTTACACCTACATGCATGATCTGACCACAGGCCAATACCGTCTGCCCTGGGAAAACGATGTCGTGCATACCGATGGCAGCTCGTGCGGGTTTGCGGCCCCCGAGCGCGACTTCAAACCTACCCCAGCAGTTGGGAGGAGTAATGCCATGAGTGAACGTCATATTGCATCGGCGCCCTACCCCTGGCCTTGGAACGGGCAATTGCATGCGCACAACACCGCGCTGATCGTCATCGACATGCAGACCGACTTCTGTGGCGTCGGCGGCTACGTCGACAGCATGGGTTACGACCTGGCGCTGACCCGTGCGCCCATCAAGCCGATCAAGGCACTGTTGGCGGTGATGCGCCCGCTCGGCTTCACCATTATTCATACCCGAGAAGGCCACCGCCCGGACCTCAGTGACTTGCCAGCCAACAAACGCTGGCGCTCGCAACGCATCGGCGCGGGAATCGGCGACCCAGGTCCCTGCGGCAAGATTCTGGTACGTGGCGAACCGGGCTGGGAAATCATCGACGAGCTGGCACCGCTGCCCGGCGAAATCATTATCGACAAACCCGGCAAAGGCTCCTTCTGCGCCACCGATCTGGAACTGATCCTGCGCACACGCGGCATCGACAACCTGATCCTGACCGGCATCACCACCGACGTCTGCGTGCACACCACCATGCGCGAAGCCAATGACCGCGGCTTCGAGTGCGTGCTGCTGGAGGACTGCTGCGGCGCGACCGATCCCGCCAACCATGCGGCGGCACTGAGCATGGTCAAAATGCAGGGCGGTGTATTCGGCGCAGTGGGACATTCCTCGATGTTTCGCGACCTGTTTGGAGCATGAACATGCACGCCCCGAGCCTTGAGACGATTGGTGCCAGCAAGCATTTCGGTACGTTTCGCGCACTCGACGAGGTGTCGTTCAAGGTCCGCGCCGGCACCGTCCACGCCCTGCTCGGCGAGAACGGCGCCGGCAAAAGCACGCTGGTCAAAGGCATCATCGGCTACAGCCCGCTGCAATCGGGCAGTATTCTGGTCAACAACCGCGAGCATGCGATCAGCACCCCGCGCGATTCTCATCAGTTGCATATCGGCATGGTGTATCAGCACTTCACCGTCGCGCCGGGCCTGAGCGTGGCTGAAAACCTGGTGCTCTCACGCGGTGATCTGCCGTGGCGTATCAACTGGACCCGCGAGCACGAGCGTCTCGAAGCCTTCATGGCAAAGATGCCTTTTCGTCTGGATATCCATCGGCCGGTCAGCAGCCTGGCCGCCGGTGAAAAACAGAAACTGGAAATCCTCAAGCAGTTGTATCTGCAGCGTCGGCTGATCATTCTCGATGAACCGACCTCGGTACTCACGCCGCAAGAGGCCGATGAAGTGCTGGGGCTGATGCAGTCGATGGCGCATCGCGGTGAACTCACCGTGCTGATGATCACCCACAAGTTTCGCGAGGTTAGCACCTATGCCGATGACGTTACTGTGCTGCGCAAAGGTCGCTGGGTAGGTACAGCGACAGTGGCCGATACCACCACGCAGCAGATGGCCGCCTGGATGATGGGCGAAGCGCAAGTGCGCAGCGTGAGCAACGATCGGCCGGTAATGGCAACCCGCACGCCTCAGTTGCAAGTGGAGGGGCTGGATGTACCCGGTGACAAAGGCACGCTGGCGGTGAAAAACCTTTCTCTGGCGGTGCATCCGGGAGAGATCGTCGGGGTTGCGGGTATTTCCGGTAACGGCCAGCGCGAACTCACCGAAGCCCTGCTCGGCCAGCGACCATTCAGTGCCGGACAGATATCGGTCGATGGCCAGCCCTACCATGCGCAGCGTGAACAAATGCAGCGCCTGCGCGTGTTCAGCCTGCCCGAGGAGCCCTTGCGCAACGCCTGTATCGGCAGCTTCAGCGTGGCCGACAATCTGGCCCTGCGCAACTTCGACCAGGCGCCGCTGTGCCGTCAGGGCTGGCGTCTTGATCGTCATGCAATAGGCGCACAGGCACGCACCCTGATCGAACAGTTCAAAGTCTCGCCCAACGACCCGAACCGCCCTATCGGCACCTTGTCGGGAGGCAATGTCCAGCGCGCTGTACTGGCGCGAGAACTGCCCCCTGACGTCGCGGTGCTGATCGTCGCCAATCCGGTATTCGGCCTGGACTTTGCCAGCGTCGCGCTTATCCACCAGCGCCTGATTGACGCACGTAACAGCGGCACAGCGGTCCTGCTGCTCAGTGAAGACCTCGACGAGCTGCTGAGCCTGGCAGACCGCATCGTGGTCATTCATGACGGCGAACTGGTTTTTGAAACCAGCGCAGCGGTCGCTGATCGAACCGAGCTGGGTCGACACATGGCCGGTGCCGAACAGCTGGCCGGAGAACCGGTATGATCAGCGTCAATGCGCGTCCGGACTGTTTCACGTTCGCCCCCTCCTGTGCCGCTGTGGTGATCATCGACATGCAGCGCGATTTCCTCGAGCCCGGCGGCTTTGGTGCCGCGCTGGGCAACGATGTCGTACCGTTGCAGGCCATCGTGCCATCGGTGCAACAACTGCTGGCGCTGGCCCGTGATCAGGGCATCACGGTGATACACACTCGTGAATCGCACAGCGCGGACCTTGCCGACTGCCCGCCCGCCAAGCTGGCCCACGGCTCGCCAGGTCTGCGCATCGGCGACTCTGGCCCGATGGGGCGTATCCTGATTCGCGGCGAACCCGGCAATCAGATTATCGACAGCCTGACGCCGCTCGCCTGCGAGTGGGTCATCGACAAACCCGGCAAGGGCATGTTCTTCGCCACCGACCTGCATCAGCGGCTGACCGACGCTGGCATCACGCATTTGATCTTCGCAGGCGTTACCACCGAAGTTTGCGTGCAGACCAGCATGCGCGAAGCCAGTGATCGGGGTTATCGCTGCCTGCTGATCGAGGATGCGACCGAAAGCTATTTCCCAACCTTCAAACAAGCCACTCTGGACATGATCACCGCACAAAACGCGATTGTCGGGCGTGCAGCGTCGCTGGCCGATCTGCAACAGGCCCTGCAAACAAGGAGTACATCCTGATGGACATCAATCTTGCGCACATCGTCGCCGAAGTGACCCACGCTTTCACTGATTACGAGCGCGCCCTGCTGGCCAACGAGCTGACCACACTGGATGCGTATTTCTGGAATTCCGAACAAACCGTTCGCTATGGCGTCGCGGAAAACCTGCACGGTGCCGAAGCCATCGCGCGCTATCGACGCCACTGTCAGCCAGTCGGGCCCGGTCGCACATTATTGCGCACCGTGGTGAGCACCTTCGGTGAAGACTTCGCCACCGTCAGCACCGAGTTTCACGATGGCGTTACTGAGCGTCTGGGACGGCAGATGCAAACCTGGGCACGCCTGGACGGCGGCTGGAAAGTCGTTGCGGCACATGTCAGCATTGACCTGAGCAGCCTGGAGCCACGCCCTTGAATTCCCCCAACACCACCAACGCGCTGGCAGAGGACGTCTATCGTCGGCTCAAGCAGGAGATCTTCGACTTCTATCTGCTGCCCTACGACCGCTTCACCGAAACGCAACTGGCAGACCGTTATCAGGTGTCACGCACGCCGGTGCGTGACGCGTTGTACCGGCTGCAGCGTGAGGGTTATCTGGATGTCGAGTTTCGACGGGGCTGGTCAGTCAAGCCGCTGGATTTCGACCAGATAGACCAGTTGTACGATCTGCGCATCGTGCTTGAATGTGCTGCGGTCGAGCGTATCTGTGCATCCCACGAGGTGCATCCGGAACTCAATGTGCTGCGCCAGCACTGGCTGATTGATCGCAGCCAGTGGCAGATAGACATGCAAGTGGTCGCCGACCTCGATGAGCAGTTTCACACCCAACTGGTGGCCGCCTCGGGCAATCTGGAAATGGCTCGTGTTCATCAGGAAGTGACCGAGCGCATTCGCATCGTGCGCAGGCTGGACTTCTTCAAAAGCGCCCGTATCGAACATACCTACCTGGAGCACGCCGCGATCCTCAATGCATTGCAGGCACGCAAACGGGACGAAGCGCTGCTGCTACTGCGCTCTCATGTGGAAATCAGCAAACTCGAAGTGCGCAAGCTGACGATATCGATGCTCAGTGATGCGCGGCGGCGGCATGAAGCATGAAGCATGAAGCATGAAGCATGAAGCATGAAGCATTGAAGATTATCAGCTGCTTCTGCCGAGTTTGCCGGTGAACGGGCGTCGGGAGATCGTTTCAAGATCAGATTGGCGATACCGCCAATTGTCAGAAACAGATGTCGAATACGGAGCTCAAGCTCGCCCAGAATAAGCGCGTTGGATTTCTGCGACCTGCTATACGCGTCGGGCGAAGAGCGCTTTCCATTCTTGCGAAAAGCGCCGGTCGTTTGCCACGTTCGGAACGTCGATGGTTTTCCCGGTCAATATGCCTAGTCCACATGAGTCGCGCTTGCCGGTAGTGATGTTATCCACAAGAGCTTCAGAAAAACCGGACGGCAGATTCGGGAAAATGCGATACGTGAGTTGGACAAAACGTCTTTTAGAGGAAAACAGCGTGCCCGTTGTTGTTCAGCTATTAACGCTATCGTCAGCACTTTCCGGAAATGGAAGCCCACAATGACACGAGCCGTATTATTGGTGCTGTTGATCCTCTCGGTTGCATGGCTGGCGCAAAGTGGTGATGGCGACGAAATGCACTGCCCTGACAAAGATGCGAATTTTTTTGCTGAATCCATCAACGCGTATTTTGACAAACATCCACCAAAAGCCGGTAAAGCCGTGACCATTCCTGACGGTGCCCGTTACGACAATCGTACCCACTGGTGGATAGTTCCGGTCGACGTCGGCCAGGAAAGATTACAGGCGCTGTTGAGTTGCGACGGCCATCTAGAACTGTCCGGGCGTAAAACATGAACAACATTGCGCTGGATATCACCTGCCTGACGCCACTGCCTTACCATCGATAGGTCGTTGATTATCTGAAAACCAGCGAACCTGCAGTGCGGAGCTGGGCCTAGTCGCTCGGTGTCAGGCAGGAATGTGCCGAGGACGTGAAGGTCGGAAGCTCTGGAGGAGGTCATGAGGTCTGTTGCGGTCTGCAGTGTCTGTCAGCTGTGAGTGACAAGCCGGTCAAGTGCATCAATTGCCGAGCTGCACCATTCGGTCACATCATCGAATTTGTACTCCACTGCCAAGGCGTCGGTGATTTCAACTTCAAGTTCTGCCTCCGCCCCGGAGTTGTCAAACAAGTAAGCTCGACTTGACGCTTGAATGGCCTCAGGAAGCAGTGCCAGACACCTATGATAACGAGCACGTATCGTTTCTGGCTTAACGTCGTGCCCTCCTTCGCCAACACGAATGGCAACCCGGTTGATATTGATTTCCGGGGCCTCGGTTGAAACGAAATACAAGTATGTGCGGTATCCCAACGACCTGGCTTTCTTGATGAAATCAACCTTGGAGCGGTCTGACATAACCGTTTCAAAAGTGAAGCTGGCGGCTTGTTCAAGCAATTGATGCCGGATGAAGTCAGCGACGACCGATGAGTGGTACGAATTTATCTGGATCGAGTCGATCATCAGGGATTGACCGACAACAGTGAAATGCTCAGCCTGAGCCCCCAGCTGTTCTCTGACGATCAACGGATGAGAAGTAAAAAAGTCTTGAAACGCTTGCTGATCGAGGCTCACGGAGAAAGGCGAGAGGTCTATGAAACCGTTCTCTCCCGCCTCACGTTCCAGGTCGTCAGCATTAACGTATATATAGATTAAATCAGGATCAAGAAGACGCTTAATGGTGCTTTTGCCAGAGCCGTTTGGCCCTGCAAATACACGGAGTCTAGGAACCGGCACTGGCGGACGCCCCAGAGCCGATTTTGAAGCAAACTCCAGCCTTCACGCTGCGACGGGGTTTGGAAGCACAAACAATTTGCTCGGTACCGTCTGCTCGTTCGGCAACGATAAATCCGCCCTTGGAAAGCACAACGGTACGACCAGCTGCCTTGGCTTTTTCGTAAGCCATCCGTGTCGCAAGAGAAGCCTGAGCCGGGATCTGAGCTTCAAGCTTTTGAGTGGCCTCTTCAGACAATGCTTTGTTGACGGCTTTAGGCATGAATCCTCCTGGTCCTTCTGCTTAGGTGAGCGTGAACGACTTCATAGTAGCCCGAAAAAATGCTTTTCGACACGAGACAGATTAAACCTTGTTTAGCAGATGTGGCGCAAACGAGAGACCTCTCTGCGCCAATTCCTTTCGTACAAGCAGCCATTTTACCGATGCGGACAACCCCGTTTCACACCAGCCAATGCCACAACAACAGCGTACCTATCAGCCCCACGGTCGCAAACGCCCGGCAGTGCACTGGATATCGTCGTCACGCGCGCAATAAATCATTTTAGTCATGTGGGTATAGTGCCTGTGCAACAAGGCTTGGTGCTTGCGGTCCAACTCACTGCACTTACTACCCGCCCGGCATCGCGTCACCCATCATCTGATCAGAGCCGCGATCAATTCAACGGATCACTCGACAGGACATCAGATGACCTCATCCAGCCAGCGCCTGGCCTTGCTTGAAGCAATTGTCGAGCAGTCATTCAATGCCGTTTTGATCACTGATGCCAATCTGACCAATGGCGGCCCGTTCATTGTGTATGTCAATCCGGCATTCTGCGCGATGACCGGCTACGCAGCAGAGGCATTGATAGGCCGTTCGCCAAGGATCCTGCAAGGACGCGACACCGATCGTCAGGTGATCGAGCGTATGCGCCAGTGCCTGAGCGAGAGCCTCTTTTTCGAAGGGTCGACAGTCAATTACCGCGCGGACGGAAGCCCCTATGTCGTCGAGTGGAAAATTTCCCCGGTGCGCGACGATGCGGGGGCGGTTTGCAACTTTGTATCGGTGCAGCAAAACATCAGCCCGCGCATTCGGGCGGAGCGCGAACAGCATTTGCTGGCTCAGGCGCTGAACGCCGCGCTTGATCCGATCATGATTACCGATTGCAACGCCACTATCGTTTTTGCCAATGAGGCTTTTCAGAACATCACCGGTTACAGCGCGCCGGAAATCATCGGCGAAAACCCGCGAGTGCTCAGCTCTGGTAAACATGATGAGATGTTTTATGCGCAATTCAATGAAGCGCTGGCCAGTGGTACGCCCTTTCGTACGACCTTCATCAACAAGCGCAAGGATGGCTCTCTGTTCTATGCAGAACACAGCATTTCCCCGCTGTGTAACCTGGAGGGAACCATCACGCATTACGTCAGCATCAGCCAGGATGTAACCACTCGGCTGGGCCGTGAACAGAAGTTGCTGGAGATTGCTCACAGCGACCCGCTGACCGGGCTGAACAACCGAAGGGCGGCGGAACACACCCTTGAGCGGCTCATCGATACCGCGCGAATATCGGGCAAGCCGTTCACTCTTATCATCGGCGACATCGATCATTTCAAATCGGTCAATGACCGATATGGCCACCCTGCTGGCGACAGGGTATTGACCAGCGTTGCAGTCATCCTTAAACAACGGATCCGCCTGCAGGATGTCGCGGCTCGATGGGGAGGAGAAGAGTTTCTGATATTCGTGCCCGATAGCTCACTGGATCATGCCGCTGAATTGGCCGATCGCATTCGCGAGGGCGTTGAGGGTCTGTTGATACCGAATACAGGCTCAGTGACTATTTCTCTGGGAGTTGCGCAACTCAGCCCGGGAGAAACAGCGGCAAGCCTGATTCAGCGTGCAGACAAAGCGCTCTATCAGGCCAAGCGCCGGGGCCGCAACCGTGTCGATATCGCACAGGCAGACGACACGATTTATTGAGGTTGGCTACGAGCGGAGTCTTCAGGAATACCGTACGGCGCTATTGGTATCTCACCGTGACGGAGGCTTTACGGCCGACTACCACCAACAAGAGCGGGTATTCTCAGCACCTTGTTGGCAGCGGTGATGTAAATCCAGTGCTGTGAACCGGTAGAACAGAATGCAAGATTGCCGGTGTCTTTCGCCGCGACCTTTATTTTCCCCAGCAACTCGCCGCTGGCAGAGAACACCTGAATACCCTCTTTGCTGCTGCTCCAGACGTTGCCCTGCGCGTCGACCTTGAGTCCGTCAGGGATGCCGGGGGCAATCTCGGCAAACACCTTGCCGTTACTCAGCGCCCCGTCGCGCACCTGATACACCCGGATGCTGTGTGCCAGTTTCGGATTCTTGAAATCATGCGCCAGTTGCGAGTCGGCGACATACAGCAAGCTTTGATCGGGTGAAAACGCAAGACCGTTCGGCGAATGAAGTCCCGGGGTATTCAACCTTACCAGTTGGTTTTGTTCCGGATCGTAGCGGTATACATACTCGCCGCCCTGCTCCGGTTTGCCGCCATAACTTTCAGCTTTGTTCAACACGCCGAAGGTTGGATCACTGAACCAGATACCACCGCGCTTATCGACCACGACGTCATTCGGGCTGTTCAAACGCTTGCCCTCGTACCTGTCGACCACTGTGCGCCATTGACCATCCGCCTCCTGTCGCACTATTGCGCGTTCGCCATGGGATGCGGCGATGACTCGGCCTTCGGCATCCAGAGCATGCCCGTTCTGATAATGGGCGGGGTCGAGCCATACAGTGACGCCGTCATGCTCTTTCCAGCTCATGACCTTGTTCGCCTTCACATCACTCCAGATCAACCGACCGTCGGTCAAACACAAAGGGCCTTCCGCCCACTGCGCATCGGCGGTAAGCACTTGTGCCTGCGCGCCGGGCTGGATGAGTGCAGCAAACCGCGGATTACTGGCAACCACCGTGACTGGCGACGCGTCTGAAGCCATCACTGCGCCTGAAGCGAGAAGCGCGCCCGCCAACACGAGCGAAGTGGTTTTCCTGCCTGGATGACGGAAGACTCGATTCATGCATTTCGCCCCAATTGATCAGTAGGCACATCGGCCAGAAGAACGTTTGGCAGCAGCATCCGGCTTGAGTTTCACGATGAGCTGAACGTTGGGCTGATCACCCACGGTACGAGTCAGATGCCCGACCCTGTTGTCGCCAGGCCTTGCTTTGGAGCTGCTGTCGGCATTGAACTGCATTTCCCCGGGGCCCTGAACCAATACCGTGCCATCGGTGGTTTCCACCGACCACTGACCCTGTAAGGTGATCACCCACTGAGGGCCCGGCGCATGGTGCCAACTGCCGACGTAACCCGGCGGCAGTACCGCGTAGGCAATACTTTCTACTTCGTCGGGCGATACTCCGATCCACTGAGGCTCGGCAGGTGGCGCGTAACTTTTGAATTCCAGCCCCTCGATACGGCAATGCTCGACATGGGTGGCCCCTGTCTCGTCAGCCCAGACAGTGGCGTACTTGACGGGGGGCTGAAGCTTGCCGTTGCTGGTGGTACTTTCTTGAGAGTTTGCGGGTACAGACAGTACCGCCGCATTGACGCTACTGCTTGCCGCACAAACGGCAGCAAAGGTCAGTGCAAATGCAAAGAGCGTTTTCATGGGTAAATCCTTGTTCGCGAGAACACTGGGTGGGAAGACAACGTCGCTGTGCCACTACCAATCACTAGGCCAGTCGCGTAATAACGCGCGATCAAACAATCACTCATCGAAACCGGACCTGCCCTGACAGGCCCGGACGTTAAATCAGAGTTTCGGTAACTGACCGATGCGCGCCATCATTTCGGTAACGATCTGCAGGTCCAGCAGAAACTGTCCGGTCGTCTTGAACTCGTTGTCCGTGTGGCCGGTATATTTAACTTCGGGCCTCGCCAGACCGAACTGCACGCCATTGGGCAGTTCATGTACCGACGTCGCGCCAGCCGAGGTGCCGAACGCGTGTTCCATACCCAGATTTTCGCTGGCAACCGCAAGCAGCGCCCTGACCCATTCGCCCTCTGGATTGCGGTACATCGGCTTGGCAATGGAATAGTCGAACGCAGGCTTGATGCCGGTTTTCACGCTCCACGCTGCAAGTTTTTCGGAGATTTCGGATTTGAGCTCTTCCGGAGACCTGCCCTTGGGCACGCGCAAGTTGACCGCAAGTTTGAACGCTGTTTCATCCATCGCGACATAGGTAAGAGAAGCGGTCAGCGGCCCCATGAACTCGTCGGAGAAACCAACGCCCAACTTGTTGCCCAGATAATCAAGGCCCCAGTTGTCGGCTGCATAGCGAGCAGCGTCAGTAATCTGGTTATGTTTGAGCGCGACCTTGCCTTGAAGGCTGTTGATGAAGTCAAGCATCCTCGCAACCGGGTTGACTCCAGACTGGGGCGCCGATGAGTGCGCGGAAACACCCGTCACTGTCAGCTTGACGTCATTGCCGTCGACGCTGGCATCGACCGCGAAATTGCCGCCATTGTTTTTCACGTAATCCGCACCGGCCTGTTGCAGGCTGGCAGCCAGTTGCGCAGGCTTGTCGGTTAACAGAGTAGCGACCGATTTCGATGGAATCTGGTTGGTGGCCGCACCTCCGGTCATCGAAACGATTTCAGCACCCTCGCCGTCAGCGTTGCGTCGCGCGAAACTGGCCATGACCGTCCCATAACCTTTTTCCGCGATGACAACCGGGTAGCTGCCATCCAGCGCCAGGTTGTAACCAGGCGTTGGGTTGCGTTCAAAATAGTAGGGGATTGCGTCACCCGTGGTCTCTTCAGTTGTATCGATCAGCAACTTGAAGTTTCTGGCCAGCGGCAGCTTTTCTTCCTTGATGACCTTCATGGCATAGAGCGCCACGACAATGCCATTCTTATCGTCTTCGGTGCCACGCCCATACAGGCGATCACCAATCAATGTAACCTTGAACGGATCGAGCCGCGTGCCGTCCGGCAACACCCAGTTTTCCGGCGTGACCGGTACAACATCGGCATGGACGTGAATGCCCACGACTTCATCGCCCACCCCGTCGAGCGAGACTTCATAAACACGGTTATCGACGTTGCGAAACTTCAGATCGAAGCGTTCGGCAAGGCCTTTGATCGCGTTGGCGATCTTGATGAACTCCGGGTTTTCATGCTGGGCAACGCCGTCAACACGGGCGGTTGGAATGGCGACCAGCTCACGCAATGTGTCGGTTGCCGCATTGCCATACTTCAACCGGGTATACAGACCGAGCAGGCGATTAATGTCGTTCCGTTGTGCGTCGGAAAGTGTTTTGTTGTCGAGAAAGGCGTTGATGGCCGGGCCAAAATCAGCAGCTTTTACACCATCAGTGCTGGACAGACTTTTCAGAAACTGCCTGAAATCCGTGACCGATTTCTCATCGAAAGTCTTGAGAATGATCGTGCTCTGTTGTGCAGTGACGTTGGCATTCGCCACGCTGGTGAAGGACGAAAGGCTGGCCATTATCAACGCGGTTGCGGCCAGTTGCTTGAGTGACAGGTTCATTGTTCAGGGCATTCCTTGGCAGGTAAAGCACGCAAAAATTCTGACCACTTGATCAGTAAGATTTCAAACTTACACCATGAGCAATGATGCGAGAATCCCCGCTTTGAAATGAGGCAATGCCTTAAAGGGCTCGAATGATCAATGTGCCCTGAAACACACGTGATCAGTACGACCTGACCGAGTTGCAATCACCCATCCGATTACCTATATTCCGGCGTGGCGCCATCTACGCCACCTACCGCGGAAAGGGCTGCGCCCAGGATTCTGATTCGATATTCCGTCACTACGACTCCCGACCTTCAAGCGGACAAGGTTTTTGCAAGGAGATCGTATGCCCAGCAATAAAACGTCCTCGTCCCATCACGGCCGTATCAACCTCGAACAGCAGCGCAAGCGTGCCAAAGAGCTTCTGCTGCGGATGAAAGACGGCACTGCACCTGATCAGCTCATCCTGCTCGACAAGACGGCGCCGACCTTATCGGATGCCCAATGGCTGATCGCGAGGCAATTGGGCTTCAGCAGCTGGCCCAGGCTAAAGGCCCATGTCGATGCAGTCGACTTCGCAGCCCGGAATCCGGATTTCGAAGCAAGCGACGAAGCGCAAACCGTGCATTGGCGATGCGGCAGCGACATTGCCCATACGCTCAAGCTCGCGGGCTTCAAAGGCTCGTTCAAGATGCTGACAGACCCTTTGTGCATGGGTCCGGTTCAGGCTGTGCCTGAAAAGGCATATCAGGCAGCGCGCAGCCACTACATCAGCCAAGCATTCGGGCTGAGCCTTACGGATGTCACACGCCGGTTTGATGATGAATACACCGACCTGCAGCAGATGAGCAGTGCCGATCACAGCGTGCTGTGGTGCGAGGCAGATGCCTACGATCAGCTTTTCCTGATCAGGACGCTGTCAACCCTTGAGCAACTGCCTGCCAGGCTTGAAATTATTCAGGTGAGCCAGATTCCCGGCGTCCAGCGCTTCATCGGCATTGGCCAACTGGCGCCCGACCTGCTTGCCTGGCTGTGGCCGCAGCGCAAGGCGGTGACCAAAGAAATGCTGCATCTGGCCCGCCAGACATGGGCGGCTTACTGCAACGCCTCGCCGGTTGCCCTCGCCGAACTGGCCCACACCGCGCAACCATCATTGCCCTGCCTTGCCCCGGCCCTGTTACGTCAGCTACAGGAATTACCAGGCGTCGAAGACGGCCTGTCACTCACCGAGCGCCTGTCGTTGCAGTGCATCAGCGAAGCCGGGTCAATGACCTTCGGCCAAGTGTTTGCTGAGCTGACGGACAAGCGCGAGCCTTTACCGTTTCTAGGCGACATGATGTTTCACGCGATGATGCGCCCCTTGATTGATTCTCCGACCGCGCTACTGATCGAATCAGACCCCCAACTTGAATGGCCTCGCCGCTCGCTCAGGCTAACCCCGCTGGGACAGCAAGTATTGGCCGCAAAAGCCTATTGGCCCAACTACTGCCATCAAGCGCGCTGGGTTGGCGGCGTCTGTATTCAGCCCGGACAACCTCACTGGATGATAGATAACCACTTGCGCCCCCTATGGCGCGCCTGACTCTCAGGAACGCACTGACGGCCAGTTGTAACGCTGATGATGCTGATCGGTCGCGAAAATATCCAAGGGGTGCCTGCACCCGAACCGGACACAGGCACGGCGTATCAGATCACGCCACAGGCTGCACGATCACCGCCACCGCCCAAGGGTGCAGGGTGGTCGGAATGGTTGTCGCCGCCCGCATGAACCATCAGCGCATGGCCTTTGATTTCGGAGATTTTCTTCAACCGTGGTGCCAGTACCGGATAGTTTGCAGTGCCGTCGGCGTTAACGTACAACGCAGGCAGATCGCCTAGATGGCCATCGGCGTAAGGCCCCAGATGCTTGCCGGTCTTGGCCGGGTCAAAGTGGCCGCCTGCGGCCAGCGCAGCGACCTTCTTGCCGTCCTTCGTACCGGCTTCGCAGCTGCCGTTTTCATGTACGTGAAAACCGTGAATGCCCGCAGGCAAGTCTTTCAGATTCGGGGTAAACAGCAAGCCGTACTGTGTTTCGCTCACCGTCACGTTGCCAATAGGTTTGGGCGCGCCGTCAGCGCTGACCAGATTGATGGGAACGTCCAGCGATGCAGCCTGGACACTGAGGGAGAAAACGCCAAGCAGGCCTAGCCAAAGATGAGGTTTCATGATTTCAATGCGTCCCTGATCTGGTAATCGGATTGAACGTCGCGACGGGCAGCGTGAAGCGGCATGCCACGCAACGTCCTTGATGTCACAGAGGGTGTGACCACAGACCAACGCACTTGATGCAAAAAGATGACCGAGGAAAGTTATGCAAAACGTCTCGACTGGCCTGCCATTACGAAAGTTGGCAGACCAGCGACATTGACTTGCGCTCAGCTATGGGCGCAGGGGCGCCACTCAGATATCCAGGCAGATCTTGCCGAAATGCTGATTGGTTTCCTGGTAACGGAACGCCTCGACAATGTCGGTCATCGGGAAGGAGCGATCCATGACCGGACGCATGCCATTGGCATCAATGGCGCGGATCATGTCCTGCTGCTGGGTGCGGCTACCCACCAATACACCCTGCATGCGCAGTTGCTTGACCAGTGCCGGGACGAATTCCAGCTGACCGGCGACACCGCTCAGAATGCCGATGACCGAGATATGTCCAGCGACCCGAGCAGCTGTCATGGAGTGCTGCAATGTCGAGGGGCCGCCCACGTCGATGATGTGATCAACACCACGGCCGCCAGTCAGCTTGCGGGCCGTCTCGCCCCAGTTGCTGTCCTTGCGGTAGTTGATCAGGTGGTCGGCGCCCATGGCTTTCAGACGCTCCAGCTTTTCATCACTCGACGACGTCGCGATAACGGTCGCACCCACCATCTTGGCGAACTGCAACGCGAAAATCGATACACCGCCAGTGCCCTGCACCAGAACGGTATCACCGGCTTTCAACGCATCATCGACCATCAGCGCGCGCCACGCGGTCAAGCCAGCGGTGGTCAGGGTGGACGCTTCGGCATGGGTATAACCCAGTGGCGCGTGGGTGAATGAGGTGGCACGGGCAGTCACTTGCTCGCGGGCATAACCGTCGATGCCGTCGCCCGGCACAGTGACGAAACCCTCAACCAGCGGCTCGCCGCTGATCCACTCAGGGAAGAACGTGCTGACGACAGAGTCGCCGACAGCGAACTCGCTGACGCCCTCGCCTACTGCGGTTACCACGCCTGCGCCATCGGCCATGGGAATGCGTTTTTCAATCGGTGCCCACATGCCGGTGACGACTGCGAAGTCGTGATAGTTGAGCGAATTTGCGTGCAGACGCACAGTAATCTCACCGGCTTTCGGTGCCAGCACTTCGCTTTCGCCAACGCTGACCTGATCGTAGCCGCCGCCAGCCTGCACGTAGATGGTTGTATTGCTCATGGTCAATCTCCTATCAATTCAACATTACGCAAAATGACGAAATGTGTGAGTAACGCTAAAGGGTCATAGTTCTTTCTTGAGCCGATCGGCAAACCGGTCGATGGCTAGCTCGTCGCGGCGAAAATAAGTCCATTTGCCGATCCTTGTCGCCTGAACCAGCCCGGCGCGTTGCAGAATCGCCAGGTGCGCAGACGCGGTGGAAGCCGACAGACTGGCCTTGGCCTGAATGTGCGAGACGCACACGCCTATCGCCGGATCACCGTGGTCCTGTGGAGGGAAATGGGCTTGCGGGTTTTTCAGCCACTCCATGATCAACATGCGAGTGTCATTGCCGACCGCTTTGATTTGCTCAAGAATCATGGGGCACAACATTACGCTTTTTTACGAAATGTTCAACCCCTGATTTATGCCCGTACATCTGAACGCATGTTTTCATTACAGCTTCACACCGGCCTGACAAATGAAGCAATCTGTCGACTCCAACAAAACCGACTGCACGGCTGAGAGCACTCAGACTCATGATGAACCTTAAATACAGCGCATTCACCGCCCTGCTGCTGGGCATGACAGGCATGGCTCAGGCTCAGGAATCCACCTCGCATCTGGACAAGGTTCTGCAAGCCGGCCAGTTGGCAGTCTGCACGACTGGCGATTACAAGCCCTATACCCTGCTGCGCGAAGACGGTGAATATGAAGGCATCGATATCACCATGGCACGCTCGCTGGCCAAGAGCCTGGGAGTTAACGTGCGGTGGGTGCCTACCACCTGGAAAAACCTGATGCCGGACATGGTTGCCGGCAAATGCGACATAGGCATGGGCGGCATCTCGGTCAGCCTGGAACGCCAGAAGAAAGCCTTCTTCAGCAATACGCTTGATGTCGATGGCAAGATTCCCCTGGTGCGCTGTGAAGACAAGGCCATGTACGAGACGGTCGAGCAGATCAATCAGCCCTCGGTGCGCTTGATAGAACCTGCTGGCGGCACCAATGAAGCCTTCGCGCGCGCTCATCTGCCGAAGGCGTCTCTGGCATTTCACGACAACAAGACCATCTTCCAGGAACTGCTGGACAAGAAGGCTGACGTGATGATCACCGATGCCTCCGAAGCGCTTTATCAGCAGAAACGTATGCCTGGCTTGTGTGCGGTCAACCCGACCGCGTACATGCAATACGGCGAAAAGGCTTACCTGTTGCCCCGCGATGATGTGACCTGGAAAAGCTACGTTGACCAATGGCTGCACTTGAGCAAGGCCACTGGCGAGTATCAGCAGGCGCTCGGGGAATGGCTGGCAGTGCCTACGCAACTGTAAAAAGTATCATTTAGCCACCATCCCTAAAGCTTGAGTTCGGGACGCCGATAGTTGATGGCCAGCGATGCATTCGCAAGGTCCTGATTCAGCAGGCGAACAAACCCTACAGGGGAACTCCCATGTCTCAAACTCAAGCGCCTCATGGCGGTTTCACTATAAAACAACGATTGATGGCCTCTACCTTCGCCATCATCGTTGCGTTTATCGCGTTGTCGTTTTTCATGATCCATACACTCAAGACATCCACTGAGAATGTCGACGCTCTGTACAACCGGGATTTTCTGGCCACCGAGGCCGTGAACAATATCGACGGTGCACTGACCCGTGTGGACATCAATATCCTGCGCATGATCGCCATCGGCAATCCGGAGCAGACTGCGGGCTGGAAAAACGAGAACGAGGCCGCTTTTGCCAAGCTTGATGAGCTGACCGTTCTGCTCGGCAAGGACACCGCTGAAACGCTGGATGTCACGCTGACCCAGCAGTTGCAGCGCGACTACACTAAGTTACGTGATGGTATGCGGCACCAGACGAGCGTTATCCAGACGGGTGATATCGCCGCCGCCACCAACATCAATCGCACCGAGGTCAAACCCTTCGCCGAGCAGGTCTTCAAAACCCTGCAAACCCTGCGCGAACAAGGCAAACAAAAGGCAGGCGAGCGCTTTGAGGCTCAGGAAGCAAGTGCTACCCGGACCAACAACCTGTCCATCACCGCCACACTTTTGATTGCGGTGCTGGGTGTCGTGGTGACACTACTGACCATACGCAGCATTCTGGCAGCCATAGGTGGCGAACCGGATACGGTGGCCACCATTACCCGCACCATCGCCAGAGGCGATCTGAGCAGTACTATCAAGGTCAATACCAATGACAACACCAGCGTCGCCGCTGCCGTGGTTGCCATGCAGACTCAACTGCGGGACACCCTGCAACAGATTTCAAACTCAGCGACCCAGCTGGCTGCCGCTGCTGAAGAGATGACCGCCATCACTGAAGACGGGGTTCAGGGCATCCAGCGACAGAACAACGAGATTGACCAGGCCGCGACTGCCGTCAATGAAATGACCAGTGCGGTAGAAGAAGTGGCGCGTAATGCCGAACACACCGCACGCTCTTCAAGCAACGCGACCAGCGCAGCACAAGCAGGTCTGGGCCTGGTTAAGAAGACCGTCAGCGCAATCAATACCATGAGCACCGACGTACAGAAAACAGCCGTGCTGATTGGCGAGCTGGCTGATCAGTCGCGCGACATCGGCAAGGTTCTGGATGTGATCCGTGGTCTCGCCGAGCAAACCAACCTGCTGGCCCTCAACGCTGCTATTGAGGCAGCCCGGGCGGGTGAAGCCGGGCGCGGATTTGCTGTGGTGGCGGATGAAGTGCGTGCCTTGGCGCACCGCACTCAGCAATCAACCAGCGAAATCGAGCGCCTGGTCAGCAATATTCAGAACGGCACTGACCGGGCGGTGAGTTCCATGCGCGGCAACACTGAACTGGCCAGCGACACGCTCAGTATCGCCGAGGGTGCCAATGATTCTCTGAGCGTCATCAGTACAGCGGTCAGTGAAATCAACGACCTCAATCTGGTTATCGCCAGCGCCGCACAACAACAGGCACACGTTGCGCGGGAAGTGGACCGCAATCTGGTGAACATTCGTGACCTGTCTGCGCAATCTTCATCAGGTGCACAGCAGACCAGCAGCGCGAGCCGTGAATTGTCGACGCTGGCTCTGGACCTGAACAATATCGTCGGGCGCTTCCGTCTGTCCTGATGCGAGACACACTCTGTGCGCTGCAACAGCGCGCAGAGTGCGCAAATTCCGGACCTGGCCGGGCCTATATCCGCGTCTTCGTACATATTCTGTTGCAAGCCCTTTGCGCCTGAAATAGCGTGGTGTTCTGGACGAACAAGGACTACACGCATGAAGCCCGGCAAACCTATCACACGCGCATTCTGTGTCGAGTTGCAGCAAGAGCTGTCAATCGCGGCTGCCCGACGCGAATACTTCTCTCAGGAGCCGCCACGCAAACGCTTCGAGTTTCTCTGCTCAAATGAGGCTTGCAGGGCAATGGGGGCAAAGGTGACCGGGGTTCGCTATGACGTGAAACCACAGGACAACCCGACCTTCGTTGCTGCGCACTTCCGTGCCAACCCGCACTACGATCACCATCCGGGGTGTGAATGGGTGGACGAGAGCGCCGAAGAAAAGCCGGATGTTCATGTCGAAGAAACAGATGCTCAGACGCGTCTGCGCCAGGCCAAGCGCAAGCTGGATGACTACATCGACATATTCGACCCGACGCTCAAAGCACCCGCCAAAGAGAAGTCCGGGGAAGAAAAAGCCGGTGCAGGCAATCTGCAGCCCGTCGTCAGCCAGCCTTTGACCGAACCGGCGTCACCCAAGGCCGCCCGCTACAGCGAAACCCGCACCAACAACCTGGAGCGCCTGGTAGACAGCTATCGACAGGCCAAGGCCGAGTTGTCACTGGACGATTTCAAGCTGTTGAAACTGAGAATTCCCGGTCAGGGCGAAGTGTCGCTACGCGGGTATTTCCGCCATATCAAGTACGCGCAAACGGGTGACAACGACCGTGTGCTATTCGGTGGAGGGTTGATTGAGCAACGTTACGGGCTGGGGTTCAAGTTCAGGTTTTTTGACCGTATCGACGGCAAACTGGTAACGCTTTACGTATCGCCCGCGCAAATGCAGGCCTACCGTTCAAGCCGCTATATCAGTGAGCTATTAAGCCACGCGGATGACGTGAAGTTCTTCACGGTATATGCACTGGGAACGGTTACGCCAAGCCCATCGGGCAAGAGCTATGGCCTGGAGGTCGATGACTTGCGGCATCTGGCGATTGTGCTGGGCCCAGCGAAAGACCTGATCCAGGAATGGAAAGCCGCTGCACCTTGAGCATGCGTCCAGTGACCGTTCCAGCGCATGGCGCTGGAACGATACAGGTCAAGCTATCAGGCTTTGACGATCCAGCCGGCTGGCGCCTCGATGTCACCGGATTGCACGCCGGTCAATTCCTTGTACAGACGCTGAGTGACCGGACCGACTTCGGTCTGGCTGTAGAACACATGCAGCTTGTCCTTGTAGGAAATCCCGCCAATCGGGGTGATCACCGCAGCCGTACCGCAAGCGCCCGCTTCCTTGAAGGTGTCGAGCTGGTCGATGAATACATCGCCCTCCTCGACCGTCAGGCCAAGACGGGATTTTGCCAGTTCGATCAACGACAGGCGGGTGATGCCCGGCAGCACCGACGGTGATTTCGGCGTCAGGAACACATCATCATTGGTGATGGCAAAGAAGTTTGCCGAACCCACTTCCTCGATCTTGGAATGGGTCTGCGGGTCGAGATAGATGCAATCGGCGAAACTGTGTTTCTTGGCTTCAGAGCCGGGCATCAGGCTGGCGGCATAGTTGCCACCAACCTTGGCAGCCCCGGTGCCATTGGGCGCAGCGCGGTCATACCCGGAAATCACGAAATTGTTTGGCTTCAGGCCGCCCTTGAAATAGGCGCCCACCGGGATGCAGAAGATCGAAAAGATGAACTCCGGGGCCGTACGCACGCCGATGTTGTCACCCACACCAATCACGAACGGGCGCAGATACAACGCGCCGCCTGAACCGTATGGCGGGATGAAACGTTCGTTGGCCTTGACGACCTGTTTGCAGGCCTCGATGAACACATCAGTCGGTACATGAGGCATCAACAGACGAGAACAACTGCGCTGCATGCGCTGCGCGTTCTGATCGGGACGGAAAAGATTGATCGAGCCATCCTTGCAGCGATAGGCCTTGAGACCTTCGAAGCACTGCTGACCATAATGCAGCGCGGTCGAACCCTCGCTGATATGCAGCGTGTTGTCCTCGGTCAGCGACCCCTGATCCCAGGCGCCGTCGCGCCAATGAGAAAGGTAGCGCTTGTCAGTCTTGATGTAATCGAAACCCAGAGTGTCCCAGTTGATGCTTTCTTGACTCATAACGCCCTCTATCATTTTAGCGACTGCCTGGACGAGTCAGGCCAATGCCTTATTCTGCCAGATCATTCAGGCCCTGAGGCTCGAAATAAATGCAAACCGACAAGGCATTTCTGACGCACGTCCACACCCAGTCATCAACTGAGTCCTAACCAATGGCCGACTGCGTTGCCGATGCCTGACGCTGGCGAACGTAGCCGAGAAAGGCATCCATGTCAGAACTGCACAACGTTCGCGCTACGGCCTTGACCTCCTCCATCGGCCAGTCCCACCAGGCAGTTTGTAACAACAGGTCGCGAACATCCTCTTCAAAACGCCAGCGGATGAACTTGCAGGGGTTGCCCCCCACAACCGAATAGGGGGCCACATCCCTGACAACCATCGCACCAGCGGCAACGATTGCACCGTGGCCGATGTTAACGCCCGAAACAATGACAGCGTTGGCGCATATCCAGCAGTCACTGCCAATCACGACATCGCCTTTGCTGGGAGCGTAATCCTTGATATCCGCCACTTGCTCGGCCATCGCCGGAAACGGATAAGTCGTGATCCAGTCGGTGCGGTGTTCGCCGCCCAGCAGGATCTTCACCCCCTCGGCAATCGAGGTGTAAGCACCTACCCTCAGTATTGCGTCATCACCAAAATCGACAATCTCCGGCACCCCGTAAGTACCCACCCCTACCACCGCACGCGGATACTTCAACCTGATTTTTTCGGCATGCCGTTCCAGCTTGTCCATTTTGCGCAGTTGCCTGCGCACTTTCCTTGCCTTCAGAAGCTCGATGATTTTCATGGTTACCTTGAATAAATTCCATTTCAAACAGCCTCACCGCGCTACCGGTAGCTGAAAATTAAACGCTTGCAACGCCGCCAGGTTGTACGATCGGCATATTTAAACGGGATAGAGAGCAGTAGTTTCCAGGCGTATCGCTTATCCGCGACCGCAGCGTATTTCAATGCCTTGTTGACGACTTGAGTGCGGCCACTCTGATATTCGGGATGCTCACGGTAGGGCTCGATACTTTTGAGATCAGCCTCAAGCAGCACCTTGTACTTGCGTGAAAGGTTGTTGGGGTGACGTCGATAGCGTGTCACGACTTCGGGGATCACATGCATTTCATAGCCCAGGCGGGCAATTCTCAGCGTGGCCTGGAAATCCTGAACCTTTATCTCCGGATCGTAGCCGTTCGCGTCGCGCATGGCCTGCATCCGATACAGGGCCACCGGCGCCCCGACAACGACCGCACCGCGCAACACGTCGTCGAATGTCAGCCGTTCGATATAGTCGCGCGATTGGCATTTGATCGTGTTGCCGTCGCAGTCCATGTAGCTGATCAGTGCGCCTACGCAGCCGACTTCGGGGTGCTCGTCGAGATACTGCGCACGGATACGCAGCGAAAACGGGAGCATGATGTCATCGAGGTCCGGTGTGGACAGATAGACGCCTTTCGCATGTCGCAGGCCATGATTGAGAGCGGCACTGACCCCCTGGTTGGCTTGGCGATAGAGCTGGAACGGGTAACGCGCTTGCAATGACTCAAGCATCGTGATGCTGTTGTCGGTCGAACCATCGTCAACGATGATGACTTCAAAATTACCGTAGTCCTGAGCAAAGATGCTCTGAAGGGCAGCTTCAAGGAAGCGCTCGGCGTTATAGCAAGGGGCGACAATCGAGACCAGGGGTTGAGGCGTGAGTCTCTGACTTTCTGAGGGCATCATGGGGTAATAGCCATAATCATTATCGGCCCTGACGGGCTCGGGGAACGGGTTATCCATAACAGGCGTTCGAAAAGCCGCACATCATGCGGTAAACAGCCCGTTTTTTCTATGGAAGGTCACAAACGCCCTATAACGAGGCATATCCGACCGCAAAAAATGCTGCCACCGCCGAACATTCATCAAGTGTAGATTGTATCCGAAAAAAAACCCCGTTCTTCGCAGAACGGGGTTTCGGTTTGTGCATCAGGTGAAAATCAGAAGGCGTAGGTCACCAACAATTCTTTTGTCACCTGAAAGTCCACCGACATCATCACGCTCAAGGCAGTGATGGTGAAGATAGAAAACACGAACAGCTTGCGAGCCCAGACAGTATCGTCAACGGCTTTGTAACCCTTCCAGGCCATGTACAACCAGTACATCCCCATGCCTGCTGCAACAGCCAGGTAGTTGAGGCCCGCATAACCACCTACGGTCAACATCAGGGTCGCCACGAGGAACGCCAGAATGTAGAGCATGATGTGGCGCTTGGTGACCAGAATGCCGCGCTTGACCGGCAGTACCGGAATTTTCGCCGCACGATAGTCGTTGAAACGGAAGATGGCGATCGCATACGAATGCGGCATCTGCCACAGGCTGAACATCACCAGTAGCGTCAGGGCCGCGAAGTCGAAGCTGTTGGTCACTGCGCAGTAGCCGATCACTGGAGGCATGGCCCCCGAGAGACTGCCCACCAGTGTGCCGTGAACCGATCTGCGTTTCAGGTACAGGCTGTAAAGGCCGACATAGATCACAAACCCGATGACCGCAAACAAGGCAGCCAACGGGTTGGCCTCGGTGTACAGCAGGGCAACGCCCGCAACGCCGAGTATGGTTGCGTAGAGCAGCGCCAGTTTCAATGAAACCAGGCCCTGCACCAGGACCCGGTTACGGGTCCTTTCCATACGCTGATCGATATCGCGATCGATGCAGTTATTGAACACGCAACCAGACGCAACGACCAGGGAAGTACCGATTACTGCAGCGAGGAACACGCCGAAGTCGATATTTCCCTTGGAAGCCAGAAAAAAGCCACCTGCCACCGAAAGCACGTTACCGAAAATGATCCCCGGCTTGGTGATTTGGATAAAGTGCTTCAGTGACATCTGGTATTCCTCAATGCGCCATCATTTCGCGGTGGACGCTGAAAATGATCCACAGCGACAGGCCAACCAGCAGGACGATAACCATCGTGGTAAAGGCGAAGGCCATCACGTTGTTGCGCTGCACGCTCGTGAAATCCAGGTGCAGGAAGTAATGCAGGTGCACCAGGATCTGGATGATCGCGAAGACCAGAACGATTGCAATCGTCATGTCCTTCGGCAGCGACGGCGACATCACCAGGGCAAACGGAATGGCGGTCAGGATGATCGACAGTACGAAACCGATGATGTACGACTTCACTGAGCCGTGACTATTGTCTTCAGCGGAGTGATGCGAATTTGACATTACAAAGCTCCCATCAGATAGACAACGGTGAACACGCCGATCCAGACAACGTCCAGGAAGTGCCAGAACAGGCTGAGGCAGCTCAGGCGAGTCTTGTTGGTGTTGGTCAGGCCCTTTTTCTGGACCTGGAACATCATGATCGCCATCCAGATCAGACCGCTGGTCACGTGTGCGCCGTGCAGGCCTACCAGCGCGAAGAACGCTGACAGGAAGCCGCTGCGGCTCGGACCGTAGCCTTCGTGGATCAGGTGATGGAATTCATAGATTTCCATACCGATAAACGCAGCACCACACAGGAAGGTCAGGGCCAGCCAGCCAAGAACCTGGCTTTTCTTGCCCTTGTACAGCGCCAGCATGGCGAAGCCGTAGGTGATACTACTGACCAGCAGGAACGCGGTTTCCACAGCCACGAATGGCAGCAGGAAGATGTCCTGGCCCGACGGGCCACCCGCGACACTGTTGACCATCACGGCGTACACCGCGAAGAACGAAGCGAACAACACGCAGTCAGTCATCAGGTACAGCCAGAAGCCGTAGACCGTCATGCCACCGCTGTCGTGGTGATCGTCATGCCCATGATCATGGTCGTGACCGTGATCGTGGGCTCCGGAGTTGATTGCAATATTTGACATTGTTTAAACCTGTTCCAGCGAGGACTTGACAGGAGTGTATGCACCGTTGGCCGCCAGGACCTTGTGATGCTCACCTTCAATACGCGCTACATCTTCAGCCGGCACCATATAACCCTGGTCGTCACGGACAGCGTGAGCAACGAAGACTGCAATGGTCGCCACCAGGCTTGCGCCTACCAGCCACCAGATGTGCCAGATGAATGCGAAGCCGAAGACCGTCAGCAACATACCCATGTACAGGCCTGTTGCAGTGTTGTTAGGCATGTGGATCGCCGAGTAGCGGGCAGGAACCTTGTAAGCGGTGCCGGCACGTTTTGCATCGGTGAACGCGTCGATGTCGTCAGCTTTTGGCAGTTCGGCAAAGTTGTAGAACGGCGGTGGCGAAGAAGTGGACCATTCCAGGGTATGGCCATTCCATGGGTCACCGGTCAGATCGCGGTTGTTGTCGCGGTCACGGATACTCACGAACAGCTGGATCAGCTGCGAAGCGATACCCATGGCGATCAGCACGGCACCGAACAGCGCGACGTCCAGGTAGATGTTCCACTCTGGCATGTCGGTAGCGTTCAGACGACGGGTCATGCCCAGGAAGCCCAGCGCGTAAAGCGGCATGAACGCGACGAAGAAGCCGACGATCCAGAACCAGAACGCTGCCTTGCCCCACTTCTCGTTCAGGGTGAAGCCGAACGCTTTAGGGAACCAGAACGCGAAGCCGGCGATGTAACCGAATACCGCACCGCCGATGATGACGTTGTGGAAGTGAGCGATTACGAACAGGCTGTTGTGCAGTACGAAGTCAGCACCTGGAATCGCCAACAGAACGCCGGTCATACCGCCGATCGAGAAGGTGACCATGAAGCCCAGGGTCCAGAGTACTGGCGCGGTAAAGCGCAGACGCCCTTGATACATGGTGAACAGCCAGTTGAATAGCTTCACACCCGTCGGGATCGCGATAAGCATCGTCGCCAGGCCGAAGAAGGCGTTGACGTTGGCACCCGCACCCATCGTGAAGAAGTGGTGCAGCCAGACCATGAAGCCCAGGATACAGATCGCACCGGAGGCGAAGATCATCGACTTGTGGCCGAACAGACGCTTGCCGGAGAACGTGGAGATGACTTCCGAGAAAACGCCGAAAGCCGGCAGGATCAGGATGTACACCTCAGGGTGACCCCACGCCCAGAACAGGTTCACGTACATCATGGGGTTGCCGCCCATTTCGTTCGTGAAAATGTGGAAGTCCAGGTAGCGGTCAAGGGTCAGGAACGCCAGGGTAGCGGTCAGGATCGGGAACGAAGCCACGATCAGGATGTTTGCCCAGGTGCAGGTCCAGGTGAAGATCGGCATGTCCATCAGTTTCATGCCAGGGGTACGCATCTTCAGAACGGTCACGAGGAAGTTGACCCCCGTCAGCGTCGTACCTAACCCGGATAACTGTAGCGCCCAGATGTAGTAGTCAACCCCTACGCCAGGACTGTATTGCAACCCGGAAAGAGGTGGATACGCTACCCAGCCGGTCTTGGCGAATTCACCGACACCCAGGGAGATGTTGATCAGCAGCATACCTGCGACCAGCAGCCAGAAGCTCAGGGAGTTCAGGAACGGGAACGCCACGTCGCGAGCGCCGATCTGCAGAGGCAGAACAATGTTCATCAGACCCGTGAAGAACGGCATCGCCATGAAGATGATCATGATCACACCGTGAGCGGTGAAGATCTGGTCATAGTGCTCAGGCGGAAGGAACCCTTCGGAACCGTTCTGGGCCATCGCCAGTTGGGTACGCATCATGATGGCGTCGGCAAAACCGCGCAGCAGCATGACCATGGCAACGACGATGTACATCACGCCGATTTTCTTGTGGTCGACAGAGGTCAGCCATTCAGACCACAAGTACGTCCACTTGCGGAAATAGGTGATCAACCCGACAACCGCAATGCCGCCGAGCGCAATCATGGCAAGTGTCACCATGACTATCGGCTCGTGGAACGGCACCGCTTCCAGACTTAATTTGCCAAACATCGTTTACTCCTCTGCCCCAGCAGCTGAATTTTTGCCTTTTTCCGCACCAGCGTCACCGGCCACTTCCTTCTCACCAGCAACAACCTTCTTGCCTGGATTCATACCTTCATACTTGTCGATGACGATCTGGAACAGGTTCGGGGTGACCGAGGAAAAGAGTTCGACAGGGTTGCGTTCGCTCGGCTTGATCAACTCGGCGTATTCGGCCGTGCCAAGCTTTTTAGGTGAGCTCTTGACTTCGCTGACCCAGCTGTCGAAATCAGCCTGGCTGGTGGCGATAGCCTTGAACTTCATACCGGTAAAGCCCGCGCCACTGTAGTTGGCCGAAATACCGTTGAATTCGTGATTTTCGTTGGCAATCAGGTGCAGCTTGGTGTGCATGCCCGCCATTGCGTAGATCTGACCACCCAGACCAGGGATGAAGAAGGAGTTCATCACGCTGTCCGAGGTAACCTGGAAATTGATCGGGGTCTTGGCCGGGAACACGATCTTGTTGACCGTGGCGATGCCGTAGTCCGGATAGACGAATACCCACTTCCAGTCGACCGAGATCGCCTGAATGGTGATCGGCTTCACGTCCGACTCAAGCGGACGGTAAGGGTCCAGCGAGTGAGTAGAGACGTAAGTGATGTACCCCAGGAAGACCAGCAGCAGCATGGGTACGCCCCAGACTGCGATTTCGATCTTGGTGGAGTGGGACCAGTCCGGCGTGTACTTGGCGGCCTTGTTCGAAGCGCGATACTTCCATGCGAAGATCAGGGTCATCAGAATGACCGGGATCACGACAATCAGCATCAGCAACGTAGCGATTACGATCAGGTTCCGCTGCTCGATACCCACCTGCCCTTTTGGATCGAGCAGAGGTACGCCATCGCATCCACTGAGCAAAAGCATACAGAAAAGGGCCAAGAAGCCAAAAAACCTGGGGTACCTTTTTTTACTCATTTCACGACCTCTAAAAGCAGCTTGCGCGGTGCAGTTGGGTTTCGACCGCCAACACTTCGCCCTGCCAGTGCCGGCTAATTTTTTTGAATTGAACAAGGGCCTGCCAGTACGCACAGCGGCATATCGACAAGTCCGGGTTTAGCTATGGATTCTTGTTTTTTGAGTTGCTGGAACTGCCCAAAATATCGGGCAGACGCTTTCGACGCGGCCATCATACGCCCTCAGAGGCAAGCGTTGCGCTGCCTGTTCAGAGTGCACAGGGGACGCTCCAAGCCTCAAAATGCTGATCGTTCAGCCAGGCTGGACGACAAGTGGTGGGGATTGTAGATACGTAAATTTTTAATGACTATGCCTAATTTTGTAACAGTTATTCTCTCAATTCGTAACAATCACCCTCCAAAGACGTCATTTCACCCAAAAAAAGCCCCGTAATCACGGGGCTTTTTTCTCGAAAGCCCCTGTATTTAGTAAGGTTTGCGGCGGTTACGAATGATGCACGCCGGTACCAGAACTGCAGTCAGAACAAACGCTGCCAGCGCCCATTGCGCGAGTGATAATCCGAGGACCGGCGGATACGGCGTCGTACAGAAACCGCTGACCTGAAACCCTGTTGGGAACAGTGTAGCCAATGGCAGGCCATCAACGATCGGTTGCAGGACGTCGATACCGCAACTGTCGGACGGATGGGCAAGTATCCATACATGCCGACCGGCCGCGGCAATTCCGCCCAATGCGCTGAGGGTGACCAGCGTTTCACACACCGTAACGCCGCGACGTCCGGACATGGCAGCGCCGATGAACGCAAAAATGGCGATGAACAGCAGTGCGTAGCGCTGCAGGATGCATAGCGGGCAAGGCGCCTCGCCCAGCACGATCTGCATGTACAGGGCACCGCCGATCAGAGCCAGGCAGATAATCCCCAGCAAAACCAGAAAGCGCTTTTCGCGTCTCAGGTACAACGTGTTGTCGCTCATTCACATACCTTACTGAACTGATGAGGTGGTTGGTCAACGCCCTGCAATGTAAGGGCGAAGCCTGAAACAGGAGTGCACGGCCCGACCGTACCGAAGCGTGTGCGATGATCATCTGTCTGATTCTGCAACTCAAGCGCTCGCCAGCTATACGGGCACATTTGCCCGCTGGATGGTCTGAGCAGTGCCTATGCGATCAACCAGGCGGTCTTCGCCAAGGGCTGGATGAAAAACGCTTCTATATATAGAGGGTGCGTCACTATGTCGCACCACCTCTTCTATATATAGCTGCGGTATTTTGCCGCAGGGCATGCTGATGTCAAAGCACAGTCGCGTACGAACCTGCGACGCTGACTGTCGGAATGCGCAGAGCGACAGTGTGCCGCATCTCGCCCGGTTTGACTGGACCGGAGCCAGACTGCCACTATTCACGCTTGCACTGGCAGCTTATGCCGGCTGCCGTTACGTGTTGAAACAACTTTCAAGGACCAGCGAGCGGCGCGGCCAGCCGTCCGTTAAAAATCCTCAAGCCTGCTCGTCGCAGGTCGATAACCTGTCATAGAAAGTTGTTTGCCGCTTCCAGGCGACGAAACACCTACAGCCAGAAGGTTCATATGTCCAAGAACGTCCGAGCAGATTCACTTTCGCTGCTCCTCTTCACGTTGCGCAGCGGCAAGCTGATGGCGATCAACCTGCTCAAGGTCAGTGAGATCATTCCCTGCCCTCCCCTGACCCATCTTCCCGAATCGCACCCGCACGTCAAAGGTATCGCCACGTTGCGCGGCTCATCACTGTCGGTCATTGACCTGAGTCGTGCAATCGGTGAGCGCCCTCTGGCCGATCCCGACGGTGGCTGCCTGATCGTTACCGACGTCAGCCGCTCCAAACAGGGCCTGCACGTTCAGGCCGTGAGCAAGATTGTGCACTGCCTGACCACCGATATCCGTCCTCCACCCTATGGGTCGAGCAGCAAATCGTTCATCACCGGGGTCACTCAGGTCGATGGCGTGCTGGTACAGGTTCTGGATATCGAAAAAGTGATTCACGGTATTGCTCCGGCGCAAATCGTCGTGCAGTCGACGGAGCTGGCCAAAGAGGATGCCGAAATGCTCAGCAAGGCGCGAATTCTGGTCGTCGATGACAGCCAGGTTGCCCTGCAGCAGTCGATCATCACCTTGCGCAATCTGGGCATCGAATGCCACACGGCGCGCAGTGCCAAGGAAGCCATCGACGTTCTGCTGGATCTTCAAGGTACTGATCGGCAGATCAACGTGGTGGTTTCCGACATCGAGATGTCGGAGATGGATGGCTACGCGCTCACCCGTACTCTTCGCGACACGCCCGACTTCAGCGATCTGTATATCCTCTTGCACACCTCGCTCGACAGCGCGATGAACAGCGAGAAGTCGCAGATCGCCGGGGCCAACGCTGTGCTGACCAAGTTCTCGTCACCCGAGCTGACCAAATGCCTGATCGAGGCCGCACGTACGGTGGTCGCCCAAGGGCTCTGATCCCGGAGCGCGCACCGACGCAACGTCCGAACCTGACCGATGCATCTGCCGGACATTACTGGCTGATGCGTCGGAATCTCGCGTTACCAGTACCATCCGCGGTCTGGCCGCCGCGCGTCCTGCCGCGACCTTTCACCCTTGAGCAAGCCCCAGAGGTTCACCGCCTGCTGACATTGGGTCATGCCAGCGCGACAGGCAGCGTGCCGGATTATCCGCACTGGCGAGCCGCCTTCGAACAAGACCCTGAATTCGACACGTCGCGGTGCTTTCTGGCCATGCTCGACGAAACGGTGGTGGGCGTGATCGTCTGCTGGACCAGCGCATTCATCAAAGACCTGGTCGTGCATCCCGATGTGCGACATAGCGGGATCGGTTTCGCTCTGCTCAACCACCTGTTCGCCCATTTGAGTAAGTGTGGCGAAGCAGCGGTCGATCTTCACGTCATGGAAAACAACCTCAAGGCACGGCGTCTTTACGAGAAATCAGGGATGTCCTACCTGAAACGTTTCGATATCCCCGAAGCCTGACGGGCCCGTTGACTCAACCAGCGACTGGCGCACAACTTGCTTCCTGAGCTGCATCAGCCGGGAGAGTGACCAATTGTTGTCGCTCGGCGCGCAGCTCTGAAAGGGTCATCGAGACAATGGACACCAAGTTTTCCTGTGTGGGTTGCGGCGGTTGCTGCACCGACCACCACGTGCCTCTCACGCTCGGCGAAGCCGCGCAATGGGCGGCAGACGGCGGCAACGTGATTGTCTTGACCGAAGCGTTTCTAAGCAATGGCTATGGTGTGTCCGAGACCCAACTGACCCATGCCAGCCGTCGCTCGACGCAGGTGAACAGCGGCAGCACCACAGCCTTTGTGGCGATCACCTTCGCGGCCTACAACGTTGGGCGTTGCCGGAATCTTGACGAGAAAAACCTGTGTCGCATTTACGAGCGCAGGCCGCTGGTGTGCCGGATCTATCCGATGGAGATCAATCCGCACATTCCCTTGCGCCCCGAAACCAAGGGCTGCCCGCCAGAGTCCTGGGAGCAGGGCCCCGACCTGATCGTTGGCGACAGGCTGGTTGATACGCAATTGATGGACTTGATCGAACAATCCCGTCAGGCCGATCGGGATGAGATAGAGACCAAACAGTTGATCTGTCAGAAACTGGGCATACGCACCACCGCCCTCAAGGGCAACGGCTTCGTCGCGTATCTGCCGGACATGAACGCATTTGCGACCGCCATCGCGGAAGTCGCAAACCGTGCGCAGGATATGCAACCCAATGGCGCGCACTGGGAATTTCATGTGGCGGGACAGCAGGTTCTAGACACCCTGCAACAGGAGGGTGCCGACGTTACGGATCGGGAGCCGGTTTCCTACCTGTTCATACCCTTGCAGGCAGCCTGAACAGGATTACTCACGCGATCAGCGCTTGCCCATCGATCTGCGAGTGCCCGCCGGGGCTACGCCAGGGGTTTTGTGATGGCCATGCTTGTTGGCTTTCTGATGCCATGCGGGTTCCTTTTTGGCCTGGGCAAACTCCGAAGGCTTGAACGGAAAGCTGAAAGGCGCAATGACAGCCTTCTTTTCAGTGTCTGCGTTGGAGTCGGCTGCGGCGTCTTGAACAGTGGGTTGTTCAGGAGTGGTCATGGTGTCACCAGAAAGTCGAATTGGCCGGGCACATGCCCGCGGTCGCGCAGCATACATCAATCGCCGCGCAACCGCCCGAGCCTCCTGTCGCCGTCATTTGTAGAACAGATCGACCATGATCTCGGCATTGAACGGCCCCGGCCTTGGTGTGTTGGTATTCCAGAGCAATTGCGCATTGAAGTCAGCACTGGCAGCGTTGGTTTCGCCCAGCAGTTCCGCCAGATGGAACGGCTCGTTGTAACGTAACGGCTGGCCATTGACGGCACTGGCAATGCGAATTCCCAGTGAGTCGTTGCCAGAGGGAACGAGCAGTTCGCCCGACAGACTGCCTGTCACCGGCCTGAAACGCGCATCAATGCTGAAAGGCGAATCGCACGTGCGGCTGGTCAGCAGAGAAAATGTCTGTGTGGCGATCACCTTGCCAATAGTCACCTCGTGTATGGCAACGTCGCCGAACTCCACGGTTTCCGGGAGCACCTGCAGGTCGGCGTCGCAGGCCACGAACCGCAGCCCCCGCAGGTTGTTGATCACGTAACTGAGGCTGCGTCCCGGCACCCGGCTGGAGTCCGTCGCACCACCCAGTTGAAAAAACCGGTAATCCAGCAGATCACTGGCCACCCCAGAGGGTGGTGTTGCGCCGAACTTCTGAATAAACACGGAAAACGCCAGATTGAAGCGCACCTTTGGACAATTTTCGATATTGCTATCGCCTTCATGGCAGACAGGCAGGTAACTCCCGGTACTGACCCGTCCACTGCCTTGCAGGTAATCGGTACCCTGAAGTGTCATGCCAGCGCGGATACCCTGACCGATCAAACGATTGTCCGGATTCAGGTAGATGAAAATTTCTTCCTCGACAGACTGCGAGCCCTCCTTGGCACATTCGACCTGAACATTCACAGGCTCGGAACGCCACACTACCTCCCCGTTGGGAATCGACTCCGGGATCGCCACCGTACTACCCAGATCATCGTGAATTTCGGTTTCGCCCGTCCCCTGGGTGGTACAGACCAACGCGAAGACGGAAGTCGGATTCAGCATCAGCAACACCACAGTGGAGCGCAGCCAGCGTCTGGCAGACAGTAGTTTCATATCAGCATTCGTCCTGAAAGGAATTGTTCTCCAGCAGGCGGGCTGTAAAGACCGCATGCCCCTTGAGCGGTGTGCAATAAGTTCGCTGACCGCCGTAGTCGGTCAGCGCTTTGTATGAAAAACGGCGGGTTGCAGAAGGCAGAACGCTCGCTGGCACAACCATTTCAGAATGGGCACCCGGTGCCAGCAACAGGTACTCGCTGATTTGAACAGCGTCGATGCGCAACGCTTGCAGGGAAGCGTGATAAGGCATTGGGTTACTAACCGTCAGTACGGAAACGCCTGCCTCGTCATGAGTCAGTGTCCACAGCAACTTTGCGCCCGTGTCAGCCGGATTCCCCTCTAGACCAATGGGCCGGTAAAACACATTGATGCGCTGGCGCACGGCAACATTCAGCTGGCGAACGCCTTCCTGCCGTCGGGGCACCTCAAGCACATACAAATGCAGCAGTGACTCGCGCCCCTGTGGCATGCCTGTACCCTGATACAACACGCGCAGGGCCTGCCTGCCACCCACCGGCAGACGTGAAAGCGGTGGCGTGACCACGAACGGCAGCGTACTGCGCCGGGCCTGGGGAGTGTCGTCGTCATCGCGGGCATCACTTATCCATGCCTGAAAAAGTGCCTCGGAATCACCTCGGTTGCGCACCTCAATACTGGCTTCGTGATATTGGCCATCAAAGACCAGCCGTGTGCCGCTCAGCGAAATCGCCCCTTGTGCGCCAACGCTGCCCATTAGCAGCAGCACCGCCAACATTGCCGGGCATGAATCAGCAAGGGCGCTCATTGGCATGTCACCCTGATCCGCTCGTAGGCACGGGTCGGATCTCTGGGCGGCAGCGAGAATGCTGCCTGACAACTTTGATCAGACCAGCGAACCCGCAAGCTGCCGACATCATGCTCACTGAGAACCAACGCCTGACTGCCAGGGTCGACCACCGCCAGTGCCCTGCCCTGTTCATCTTCGACACTGGCACCCAGCGGTATTTTGCTACCGTCGGCGCGCACCAGTTCAAACTGGACCCGGCGGCCCACAACGGCTTTGAAGCGCACCAACGGTATCGCTCCCCGGCGCGGTACGAGCTGGGTGATGGCATTTTCCAGGTCGACATCAGCACCCAACTGGCGGGTATCCAGGCTGACCCAATTGGTCCGGTAGGCCTGCGCATAGGGCAGAACCGCATAGCCGTTGCCTGCGGTTTCGACGTTACTGAAGGACTTCAACCGAGCCCCGCTGACGTCCGGGACCTGAACCAGGGCGAAGGTTTCACCCAGCGCCTGCCCCAGGTTCACACCTCCGGGGTGAGCCACCAGCGAACCCGCCGCAGACAGGCTGAATGCATCGTAGTCCTGGCCCTGGCTATAACCTGCCTCGAAGCGACCGAACCCGGTGGTGGTACTGATCTTCCCGGCACCGAAACTGCCGGAGCTGCTGTCATGCCCGGCCTGTACCGAATAAAACGTATCACGATCCCCCAGCACCTGGCCGTTGAGCCCGGTCTGAGCGTTGTACTCACCGGTGCTGTCGCGCACGGCATTGAAAGACAGTCGCGACGAACCGGGGCTCGATCCGAGTGGCAGGGTCACGCTCAAGGCAACACGATTGTCGGTGCTCGCTTCACCGTTTCGCCCGAAGTCCTCGTTGCGTTCAATGGACAGGCTGTAATTGACGGTCTGCCAGGCAGCGTTATAGGACAGATAAAGTTGCCGGGTCTTGCCGGGCAGATTCCAGTAGCGCTGCTCGGAAGCGGTCAGACTCAGCGATGCGGCGTGGCTCGACACTATCTGGGTAACACTTAGCTCAAGCCGATCCCGAGCCAGGCCAGTGGACAGCGCATGTCTCTGCGGGTCGGTATCGCTGATGTGCTGGCTCAGGGTCCGGTACGCTTCAGTGGAATAGCGGTAACCTGCCACGGCCAGAGTGGTGTCGGTAACGTCCAGCGTGTTGGCATAGCGCACCCGTATGCTCTGGCCGCTGCGCGACTGTTGAGCAACCTGACTGACAGACCGGGTGATATCCAGCGACACTGCGCCCAGCCCGGTATTGATCCCGGCACCTATATTCGCGGCCTGATAATCTTCGGCCAGCTGCAGCCCCCCAAACCCGGTAATCCGCTCGGAAAGCCCATAGATCAGGGCTGTGCTGGCAAAGTCGGGAGAGGCTTGAACATCATTACTGTTATCGACCTGCCCGACGGCCAGGCTGTAGCGCAAGGATCCCCAGGGGACCATGATCGGCAGCGATGCGTAGGCCTGGGTAAAAGTCCGTACGCGCCCATCGGCCTCAATGACCGACACCGACAAATCACCATTGGAACCACTGGGGTAGATATCGGCAATTTCGAAAGGCCCCGGTGAAACACTGCCGCTGTACAGCAGAAAACCGTTCTGACGAACTTCCACCGTCGCGTTGGTCTCGGCAACCCCGCGGATGACCGGGGCATAGGCGCGCTCGCTGTCGGACAGCATGCCATCGTCAGAAGCCAGTGCTGCGCCCTTGAAGCGAACACTGTCGAAAACCTGCGAGTCGCTGAAGGTCTCCCCCACCGTGAACTGGCTTTTCAGGAAAGTGATGTCACGCTGCGCGAAAGTACGATTGCTGCGATAACGCCAGGGCCGATCACTGCCGCCGACCAGCGAGGACTCATTGCGCAATCGCCAGGCCCCGAGGTTCAGGCCATTTCGCATCCCGAGATAATACTGGTCCGTTTCCAGACCCTTGTTACGGCGTCTGCTGCCATTGGCGTTGTAATTGATAAAACCTGCCGTCTCACCCTGATCCCAAAGCTCCGGTGAAACATAACCGCGAGCGCCCCGCGACATAACGGCTTGCGGCACACTGATTGTGAGTCGCAGCGCACCGGGCTGATAGTCGACGCGCGCAAACTCGACACGCGCAGGCAAATCGAAACAGCCCTGAGCAGCGCCTTCATCTGAAGGCAGGCGACTCAGGTCCAGACCGAAGCTCTGTAGCATTTCAAGCGACAGACAGGGTTCAATCAGGCCTGACACCCGATTTTTTGAAAAGGCGATATCTCGCCTGCCGCTCAGTTTGCGATTGACGTAAATATCAACCCGATAAGTGCCGGGCAGTACGCTGTTGGTACGCAGAAACTCCTGGAGGTCAGGCGGCTGATCGCTTCCCTGGATAAATGCCGTATTGAATTTGACTGTCCCGTCAGCCCGAGTACCGCCAGGCGAGGCTGCGAACGCGCTGAGCGAAAACATCAACGTCAACCCCAGGCCGATACCCAGCGGACAGTGTCGTGGGTGAGGCAGAGCGAACTGTGCAATGACTCCCTTGTGATCTTTTTTGCGCCATTCCATAGCGGTCTTCACTCTACTTCGGCTGTCGCGCGCGCCGCGCAATCCTTTACACAGACGCAGGTCTGCCGGGCCGGTTTGTCACGCAGGCCCAACGGTTTGAACAGTTAACGCTGATGTGTGATGCGGCAGGTTACCGAGGCAAGGCCTTGTGGGCATGACCCGGTTCTTTATCGGCCAGTGTCACTTGATAAGGCACTTGCCCGCCGTAATCATTGATACTCACGAAACTCACCAGCAACGGCGCACTTCCCGGTGTGTGCAGCAACGGGATACGCAGTTGTTGATGGGGGGCAAGCATCTGACTGTCGAGACGGGCAAGTTCACTATCGTGTTGGCGTATGGAAATCCTCAGCATGGACACGTGATAGGGCCCTGGATTTTCCACCTGCACACCCGCGTTATCGATTGATTGCCAGTTCAGCTGTTCAGGTGCCTGCTGCGGATCGCCCTGCAAACCGTCAGGCCGAAAGAACACTTTTATGCGCTGACGTATCGCAATCTGCAGTGTGTTCTCGGCAGCAGTCTGGGGGATTTCCTGCACATTGAGCCATAACACTGATTCACGATCAGTGGGCATGTCTGCACCGGAATGAATGATGCGCAACAGTTGCTTGCCACCTCCGGCCATGCGCGTCAGCGCAGGCGTGACGATAAAAGGCAAATACGCTGGGGTGTCGTTGTTATCAGTCTTGTTGGTCGCCACTGTCGGAGATTCAAGCCAGGACTGCAGGAGAATCTCTCCCCCGCCACTGTTATGAACACCCAGACTGACCTCTTTTTCATTACCCTGATAAATGACGCGCGTCGTATTCAATACGATGCCCGCCTGAACAGAGGACGCACAGCACACTAGCGCAACAAGCATCGTGTAGCGAAAAAAAACAGGAAACATACTGGCGTTCGCCTTGAATTCGATAAGGGACAGGGCGAGCCGTGCCCGCCCTGTCCGACACGGTTACTCGTAATCCATCACGAACGGCAGGAAGCCGTCGGCATTACCCGGATTGGTCGGCGTGCCGTTAAGCACATAGACCGCGCCAAAATTTATTTCAGCAGTCGCGCCGCCGGCACCATCCTTGATGAGCGTGGTGTCGACGGTTTCAGCACCGCTCAGGTCCATCAGAACGCTGGAGGTATTGAGCAGGCCGATACCAACACCATCTGCCGCGCCGGTGGTGCGCAGAAGTTTGGCATCGTTATTGTCCAGGCCGCTGCCGTTACGGGCAGTAAGGCGCATCTTGACCATGCTGTATTGATCTGCACCCGCGCTACAGTTGACCAGCAGCTGAATAGGCGCAGCCGTTTCGAATCGACTTTCACTCGATACACCAATATCGGAGAAGGAAACGTTACCCAGGTCGACATTGATTTCGCCAGGGTTGGTGCCCGTA
The DNA here is from genome assembly GCF_032587815.1 of Pseudomonas syringae group sp. 26L6. Lineage (NCBI taxonomy): Bacteria > Pseudomonadati > Pseudomonadota > Gammaproteobacteria > Pseudomonadales > Pseudomonadaceae > Pseudomonas > Pseudomonas syringae group sp. 26L6. Next base: position 75,284 of record NZ_JAWHPJ010000053.1, on the reverse strand, counting down.
CTGACGCCTGTGCCCGGTCCCACATCGCAGGAGATATTGGTCAGTGTGCCATTGAAGACCATTTTTCCGTTGTTCGCTGCACTGACGTTACCCGCCATGCCAACGCCCATTACGCCCAGAACTGCCAATGTAAGAGAAAGCTTTTTCATGCTAACGACCTTCCTTGTGTTATGTCGTGTGTGCCCGCTATCGGACGGTGAGCACTATAGATCCAGGTCTATTTCGATGCTGTCAGCTGGATAACTTTTAACCCGCAGACAACACAACACGACACGCAGGACAGGTCTGTAGGAATAACCAGGCGTCTTGCGCAAGTAGGCTAATTACGGCTGTTAAACAGTGTGGCGCCGATGTTTTAAACCGCGGCGCTTTCAGTTTTGAAAGGGCTGACCGGACACGGGACCGTCACTTAAGCGTGGGTGACAGTCCGGTCGAAAAAATAATACAGATCTGTATTTATTGATAGCTCAACGTGATGACTCCAGCGCGGGCCTGCAGGGCCTCGCCGTCGGTCTCGGCGACCGGAAGTACCTGATACTGCGCGACAAAGGGCACCGCCTGATCACCACATGCATTGTGTTCAGTGCTCACCTGCATATTGATGCCCGGTGCAACTTGCAAAATACGCGCATGAGCAACAGGCGCATTCACATTAATGTCGGAAATCACGCAACTGCTGTTGACGATACTGCCATGCAACGTCAATGCGCCGTCCTTTGCCCATGAAAAAGCAGGCGCAGCCAGCAAGGGAATCGACACCATGACGGCCCCCAAACCTTGACGAAGAAACAAACACCTCAACATAAATTTCCAGGTCGATTTTTTACTGTTCATGGCGTTCTCCACTTATAGGCTCATACAGTGAGTTAAGTTGATGGGAGAATTAACTGCCAGAAGCCGGCCTAGGAAAATGTAGGAAAACTCTTAGGACTTTATAAACATCTGGACAAATATCTCTTCAACATAGATATCGTCCGTTAGCGGATTTTCTTGACTGCACGCTATGCGCGGTGGAGGCTTCCTGACAAACCTGACAGCTAAAAGTCATTCTGCTGACCGGGTTTGCAGGCTATAAGGAAGCCCTAAAAAAATATTACTCCCGTACCGACATTTGGCGTTTTCTTCATATGCGCAGACAGACCCTGACCGTCACCGCTGTAGTCCTGCTGATAGCCTGCGCGGCCATTGCCGGATGGAAACTGACACGCCCCGCTACACTCCCGAAAAGCTCCGTGACTGCGGTGCCTGTGAAGGTGATCACGGTCAGCATTGAGGACGTACCACGTTTCGTCACAGGTATCGGTTCGGTGCTGTCACTGCAAAGTGTGGTGATCCGTCCTCAGGTAGATGGCGTACTGACGCGCGTGCTGGTCAAGGAAGGTCAACAGGTCAAGGCCGGCGAGTTGCTGGCGACGCTGGAGGATCGATCGATCCGCGCCTCGCTGGAGCAGGCACGCGCGCAGCTGGCGCAGAGCAAGGCGCAGCTTGATGTCGCGCAACTGGACCTGAAGCGCTATCGCCAACTCACTCAGGACAATGGCATTTCGCGCCAGACATTCGATCAGCAGCAGGCACTGGTCAGGCAACTCGAAGCCACGGCGAAAGGCAACGAAGCAAGCATCAACGCCTCACAGGTGCAGCTCTCCTACACCCAGATTCGCTCGCCGGTCACGGGAAGGGTCGGCATCCGCAATGTCGATGAAGGCAACTTCCTGCGCGTCAGCGATGCTACCGGGCTGTTTTCGGTGACACAGATCGACCCGATTGCGGTGGAATTCTCCCTGCCTCAGCAGATGTTACCGACCCTGCAGGGGCTGATTGCCGAGCGTAGCGCTGCGACCGTCAAGGCGTATCAGGGCGACGGTGCGGCCAACGGACTGCTTTTGGGTGAAGGCACGCTTTCGCTGATCGACAATCAGGTTTCGGCAACCACCGGCACGATCCGCGCCAAGGCTCAATTCAAAAACCCCGGCGAACAACTGTGGCCCGGGCAACTGGTCACGGTGAAGATCCAGACCGGTGTCGAACTCAACTCGCTCAAGGTACCGCCACAAGTGGTACAGCGCGGGATCGATCAGCACTTTGTTTATCGACTGACTGCTGATAAAAAAGTGGAAGTGGTACCGGTCAAGGTGCTTTATCAGGACAGCGAGCAGACGTTGATCAGCGGGCCAAACGCCGGAGATGTACTGGTCAGCGACGGCCAGTCGCGGCTGCGGCCGGGGGCAACTGTCGAAGTGGTCAGCGCACCCGCCCCGGATGTGGCAAGCGCGCAAGTGGAGCACGCACAATGAGTGGCCGAGGCTCGGTATCGGCGTGGTGCATCGACCACCCGGTGGCCACCTTGTTATTGACCTTCGCACTGGTACTGCTAGGGGTCATTGCCTTTCCACGACTGCCGATTGCGCCGTTGCCGGAAGCGGAGTTCCCGACCATACAGGTTACCGCGCAGCTGCCCGGTGCCAGCCCGGAAACCATGGCGTCTTCGGTTGCCACACCGCTGGAAGTGCAGTTCAGCGCGATCCCCGGCATGACCCAGATGACCTCCAGCAGCGCGCTGGGGTCCACCAACCTGACGCTGCAATTCACCCTCAACAAAAGCATCGACACTGCCGCCCAGGAAGTCCAGGCCGCCATCAACACTGCGGCGGGACGCCTGCCAGCCGACATGCCGAGCCTGCCGACCTGGCGCAAGGTCAACCCGGCTGACAGTCCGGTGCTGATCCTCAGTGTCAGCTCCAGCCTGATGCCCGGCACGGAGCTGAGCGATGTCACCGAAACCATCCTGGCGCGCCAGCTCAGCCAGATCGAAGGCGTGGGCCAGGTGTTCATCACCGGCCAGCAAAGGCCAGCGATTCGTGTGCAGGCCGCCCCCGAAAAACTGGCCGCGCTGGGGCTGACCCTGGCCGACATTCGCCTGGCGGTGCAACAGACCAGCCTTAACCTGGCCAAAGGTGCCTTATACGGCAAGGACAGCATTTCGACACTGTCGTCCAACGACCAGTTATTCAAGCCGCAGGACTACGCGCAACTGATCGTTTCCTACAAGAACGGCGCCCCCGTCCAGCTCAAGGATGTGGCGCGGGTGGTCGCGGGTTCGGAAAACGCCTACGTCAAGGCCTGGTCCGGCGACCAGCAAGGCGTCAACATCGCTATTTTTCGTCAGCCGGGCGCCAACATTGTCGACACCGTGGACCGCATTCAGCGTGAACTGCCAAGGCTGCAGGAAATGCTCCCGGCCACCGTTGAGGTCTCGGTACTCAACGACCGGACCCGCACCATTCGTGCCTCGCTGCACGAAGTGGAACTGACCCTGATGATCGCAGTGCTGCTGGTGGTGGCGGTCATGGCGCTGTTTCTGCGCCAGCTGTCGGCCACGCTGATCGTCAGCGCGGTGCTCGGGGTATCGCTGATCGCCAGCTTTGCGATGATGTACCTGTTCGGCTTCAGCCTGAACAACCTGACATTGGTAGCCATCGTGGTCGCGGTCGGGTTCGTGGTGGACGACGCTATCGTGGTGGTGGAGAACATCCATCGCCACCTTGAAGCCGGACAAGGCATGCGCGAGGCTGCCATAAAAGGCTCGGGGGAAATCGGTTTTACCGTGGTGTCGATCAGTTTCTCGCTGGTGGCGGCGTTCATCCCGCTGTTGTTCATGGGCGGCGTGGTCGGGCGGCTGTTCAAGGAATTCGCCCTGACCGCCACGGCGACCATTCTGATTTCGGTGGTCGTCTCCCTGACCCTGGCGCCGACCCTTGCGGCATTGTTCATGCGCGCCCCCACGCACAACCCGCATCAGAAGCCGGGCTTCGGTGAACGTTTGCTGGCTTCCTACGAGCGAGGCTTGCGTAAGGCGCTGGCCCATCAGCGACTGATGCTCGGCGTGTTCGGCCTGACCCTGGCGCTTGCGGTGGTCGGCTACATCCTCATACCCAAGGGCTTCTTTCCGGTTCAGGACACTGCTTTTGCACTCGGCACCACCGAGGCCGCTGCCGACATTTCCTACCCGGACATGGTGGAAAAACACCTGCAACTGGCAAAAATCGTCGGTGCAGACCCGGCAGTGCTGGCGTTCTCGCATTCAGTCGGTGTGTCAGGCAGCAACCAGACCATCGCCAACGGTCGCTTCTGGATCTCGCTCAAGCCGCGCTCTGAACGCGATGTGTCGGTCAGTGAGTTCATTGACCGCCTGCGCCCCAAACTGGCAAAGGTCCCCGGCATCGTTCTGTATCTGCGCGCCGGGCAGGACATCAACCTGAGTTCCGGGCCGAGCCGCAGTCAGTATCAGTACGTGCTCAAGAGCAACGACGGCGAATTGCTCAACACCTGGACGCAACGGCTGACTGAAAAGCTGCGTAGCAATCCGGCGTTTCGCGATATGTCCAACGACTTGCAACTGGGCGGCAGCGTCACCCATATCGATATTGATCGCAGTGCTGCCGCGCGATTCGGCCTGACCACCGCCGACGTCGATCAGGCGCTGTACGATGCGTTCGGCCAGCGGCAGATCAGCGAATACCAGACCGAAGTCAACCAGTACAAAGTGATCCTCGAACTGGATGCCCAGCAGCGTGGCAAGGCCGAAAGCCTGGCTTACTTCTACCTGCGCTCACCGCTGACCAATGAAATGGTGCCGCTGTCGGCACTGGCCAAAGTCAGTGCGCCACGCATGGGCCCGCTGTCGATCAGCCACGACGGTATGTTCCCGGCTGCCAACCTGTCATTCAACCTGGCGTCCGGAGTCGCACTGGGCGACGCGGTAAGCATGCTCGATCAGGCCAAGAAAGAGATCGGCATGCCCGCCTCGATCATCGGCAGTTTTCAGGGTGCGGCGCAGGCATTCCAGAGTTCGCTGGCCAACCAGCCGTGGCTGATTCTCGCCGCGCTGGTGGCGGTGTACATCATTCTGGGTGTGCTTTATGAAAGCTTCGTGCACCCGCTGACCATTATCTCCACCCTGCCCTCGGCAGGTATCGGCGCGCTGTTGCTGCTATGGATGATGGGGCAGGACTTCTCGATCATGGCCCTGATCGGCATCGTGCTGCTGATCGGCATCGTCAAGAAGAACGGCATTCTGCTGGTGGACTTTGCCCTGCAAGCGCAGCGTGAGCAGGGCCTGTCGCCACAGGAGGCCATTTATGAGGCCTGCATTACCCGCTTCCGACCGATTATCATGACCACCCTTGCCGCCCTGCTCGGCGCACTGCCGCTGATGCTGGGTTTCGGGGTCGGTGCCGAACTGCGTCAACCGCTGGGTATCGCAGTGGTCGGCGGCCTGCTGGTGAGCCAGATGCTGACCCTGTTCACTACGCCGGTCATTTACCTGCAACTGGAGCAGCTGTTTCATAAACGCCACCCGGCGCCCGCCGCACCCGCGCTGGCCCTTCACAAGTGAGAGTCACCCGATGCGCGTGCTGATTATCGAAGACGAAGAGAAAACCGCAGACTACCTGCGTCGCGGCCTGACCGAACAGGGCTACGCCGTCGACGTGGCGCGCGATGGCATCGAAGGTCTGCACCTGGCGCTGGAGAACGACCACGCGATCATCATTCTTGATGTGATGTTGCCCGGCCTGGACGGCTTTGGCGTGTTGCGTGCGTTACGTGCGCGCAAGCAGACGCCCGTCATCATGCTGACCGCTCGCGAGCAGGTCGATGACCGCATTCGCGGCCTGCGCGAAGGTGCCGATGACTATCTCGGCAAACCGTTTTCCTTTCTGGAACTGGTCGCCCGCCTGCAGGCCCTGACCCGCCGCAGCGGCGGCCACGAACCGGTGCAGATCACCATCGCCGACCTGTGGATCGACCTGATCAGCCGCAAGGCGACCCGCGCCGGAATGCGTCTGGACCTGACCGCCAAGGAGTTTTCGCTGCTCAGCGTGCTGGCCAGACGCCAGGGCGACATCCTCTCCAAGACATCAATCGCCGAGATGGTCTGGGACATCAACTTCGACAGTGATACCAACGTGGTCGAAGTCGCGATCAAACGCTTGCGGGCCAAGCTGGACGGTCCTCACGAACACAAACTGCTGCACACCATTCGTGGCATGGGCTACGTGCTGGAGAACCGCAGTGCGGGTTGATTCGATCGCCCTGCGCCTCAGCGGGCTGTTCGCGCTGGTGGCACTGGTGGTATTCCTGCTGATCGGCTGGGCCTTGTACCTGCAGGTCGATAAGAGCCTGGACCTGTTGCCGCGTGCCGAAGTCGATGCGCGCTACAGTGTTCTGGAATCGGCTGTCGGACGTTTCGGCAACCCGGAGCACTGGGGCAAGATCAAGGCAAAACTGGAGTTGCTCAGCGAGGAAGACAAGCGCTTGCGTTTCTGGGTAGTCAGCGACAACCCGCTGTACGAATTCGGCAACCCGGACGCGAACATTCGTCGTTTCGCGCAAGGCGCACCGGGTATGCATGACCTGAAGCTGGCCGATCACCCGTTCGCATTCAAGGTGCTAGTCAGCGAATTCCCGGCCAAGGAACAGCGCCCGGCACTGCGTTTTCTGACCGCCATCGATACCGAGACATTCTGGCATACCCAACACTCGCTGCTGGTCGCGCTGATCAGCCTGGCCACGCTGGGTATTTTGCTGGCTTCGGTGCTTGGTTACTGGGTCGCGCGTATTGGCCTGCGTCCTTTGACCAGCCTATCGCAGGAAGTCCAGAAGCTCGCCCCGCCACGGCTGTCCGGACGCTTGCAGCTGTCGCCGCTGCCACCGGAGCTTGAACAGTTCGTAGCCTCGTTCAACTCCACGCTGGAACGGGTCGAGCAGGCCTACTCCAGGCTCGAGTCGTTCAATGCCGATGTGGCGCACGAGCTTCGCTCACCGCTGACCAACCTGATCGGCCAAACCCAGGTGGCGCTGACCCGCGGCCGCTCTGCCGAGCATTATTTCGAGGTGTTGCAATCAAACCTCGAAGAGCTTGAGCGTTTGCGCTCGATTATTAATGACATGCTGTTTCTGGCCAGCGCGGATCAGGGCACCAAGGTCAAAGCACAGACCTGCGCGTCACTGGCAGACGAAGTCGCCACCACGCTGGATTACCTGGATTTCATTCTGGAAGATGCCCACGTACAAGTCCGGGTTCAGGGCGACGCCAGCGCGCCGATTGAAAAGCCCCACTTGCGCCGCGCGTTGATCAACCTGCTGCACAACGCCGTGCAACATACCGACGCCGGTCAGGTCATTGAGGTAACTATCGAGTCGCGCGATGCCGATGTGAGTATCAGCGTGACCAATCCTGGCGTGCAGATAGCCCCGGAACATTTGCCCAGGCTGTTCGAGCGTTTTTATCGGGTCGATGCCTCACGCAGCAACAGCGGCGCCAATCATGGCCTGGGGCTGGCCATCGTCAAGGCCATTGCATTGATGCACGGCGGCACCGTGTTCGTAAACAGCGATAACGGTGTCAATACGTTCGGCATACAGCTGCCTCGCTGATCCCTTCAAGAAATAAATTACTCCCCCTGTTTTTTACAGTCGTCCGTGTGCGTCTGTTCGCATCATTTTAAATACACTTGCTTTATTCACATTCCATTCATATGAGGCTATAAGGAGCGTGCTATACACCCAGCATTAAAATCATAAAAATAATGATAACTGTCTTAACCATTTATCAAGATTCATTCGTCTGCAGGTAGAACAACCAATGATGTTGTTTGCGTCATCTCGGCAAGACCGGCTCAAATGGACCCGACCGGAACTCATGCTGATCTTTGGCAGTTCACTGTCAATGTTCGCCATACTGGGGATTGTGGCGTCTTTACTGGCCCGAGAGCGTGACGACGCAGCGCAGACTGCAGCGCGTGCGGCGGCCAATATCGTGCAATTGATTGATGCCGACGTCATGCATAACGCAGAGCTCTACGACTCTTCCCTGCAAGGCATGATCAGCGCATGGCAGCGTCCGGACCTTCAGGACCTGTCACCTGAACTGCGACAACTTGTCCTGTTTGATCGCTCCACTGCGGCGTCTTTCAAAGGCGATCTGGTATTGCTCGATAACAAGGGCGCCATCCTGGCTGACTCACTGTCCGTCATCCCTCGAAACGACAACTTCTCCGACCGCTCCTATTTCAAAGACCACAAGGCGGACCCTTCGCTGGGTCTGCACGTCAGTGCACCGTACAAAAGCCGTTGGGGTTACAAGGACTGGTGCATCAGTTTCAGCCGTCGCATGTCAGGCCCCAATGGAGAGTTCACCGGAATGGTAAGTGCGGCCATGCGACTGGTGTATTTCAAACACTTGTTCATGAGCCAGAATCTGGGTGTCGGCAGCAGTATCAACCTGATCAATACCGCAGGCATCCTGATCGTCCGCTACCCCGATCTGGAGGGCGAAGACCTGATCGGCAAGGACTACAGCCACAGCCCCAACTTTCAGCGCATTCTTCAAGAAGGAGATGGCAGCTTTGCTGCCATGTCGACGCAGTTGAACGCTCGTCGGCTGTATACGTTTTCCCGGGTCGGCAATCTGCCGCTGGTTGTCGTGATTGGTCAGTCCGAGGATGAGGTGTATGCCGTATGGCGGCGCAACGCCTGGCTGGTCGGCTCCGCTACCAGCGTACTGTGTCTCGGAATCCTGTGGCTGACATGGCTGCTGTGTCGCGAGTTACGACGACGCCATCGCGCTGAGGATGCACTGGCCAGCCTGGCTGCAACGGACGGTTTGACAGGGCTCGATAATCGTCGCCAGCTTGACGAAGCCATGGAAACCGAATGGGCGCGGGCACAGCGCTCAGGCAAACAGCTGTCTTTACTGATGATCGACGTAGACCATTTCAAGGCATTCAACGAGCGTCATGGTCATCAAGGCGGTGACGAAGCACTGCGCCTGATTGCACAAACCATCTCCTTCAATATCCGTCGCCCCGGCGACCGGGTTGCACGCTATGGCGGCGAGGAGTTTGTGGTAGTGCTGCCGGAAACCGACTTGCCGGGAGCCATGATGATTGCCGAACAGATCCGCAAGGCAGCTGAATCACTGCCGCTGTTTCCGGGTGCACAACAGCCCATAACCGTGAGTATCGGTGTCGTTTCAGAGATGGTGCGTCAGGGAGACAAACTGGAGGCGTTTTTCGGAATAGCCGACAAGGCGCTTTATCAGGCCAAACACAAGGGTCGTAACCGTGTAGAGCATCGCAGTTCGGTTGCCAGAGAGATGACCGACCAGCTTTGATGAGCTACCCACGGACATAAAAAAACGCCAGACTGGCTGGCGTTTTCGGCTACCGCTGCAACATCGAATTACGATGCGGCGTGGGCTGCACGTGCTGCGTCACGCAGTGCTTTTACTTTGTCGTGGTTGGCCAGAACGCCAGCCTGCTGCTTTTCAATCAGCGCGATAACGTTAGGGGAAACGTTCTTGGCACGGGCTTTTTCCAGCGCTTCGCGATAGGCCTTCTTGGCGACGTCTTCGCCTTTTTCGACTTCTTCCAGTACAGCCTTGTCGTCATCCGAAGTCACCATCGACTTCAGGTTGACCCATGCACGATGTAGTGCGCCAGACACGCTGGAAGAATCTTCAGGCTTGCCACCCAGTGCGGTCACTTCAGCTTGCAGTTCACGAACGGCTGCAGCCACCTCAGTGGAGCGATTGGCAAGGAACGACTTTACCTGAGCGCTTTTTGCGTGTTCTGCGCTGGTACGGAAACCTTCTTCACCGTCTTTGCTGGTTTCGATCAGGTCATTCAGGATAGAGATCGTTTCTTTGTTGATATCAGTCATTTGATAATTTCCTAATGGCAGGTTGATACGAAAGTGTTCGATGTATAGGTAATTGCAGACACCGTGCCAGTTTTTGATATGAGAATAATTGTTTAAAATCAATTAGTTACGAAATTTTCACAATTGGCTGTTCGTGACTTCTGCATGATCTGTCGTTTGGCCTGCATGCAGAATGCACGTATCGTGATGTTCGACATGTATTGATGGGAGGCTTGCAGGTGAACCCGGAGAAACTCAGGTTATTGGTGACGCAGGAAATGCCATTTGGCAAATATAAAGGACGGCTGATCGCCGATTTGCCAGGTCATTATCTGAACTGGTTCGCGCGAGAAGGCTTTCCGAAAGGTGAACTGGGAGGTTTGCTGGCATTGATGCAGGAAATCGATCACAACGGCCTTGGCGCGCTATTGGACCCATTGCGCACACGTCCGCGTCAGTCGTTCAAGGGCAAGGAATAAACAAAGAGGCGGTCCGGGGAGAAAAAAACGGTGCTCCGGACCAGGGAGCACCGAAAAGCCATACAACCAACAACAACTTCCTTGCCGGAGTCAGCCGCAAAGGCGGCTGACTCCGAAATCCTGAAAATCAGTCAAACAACGCCATTGCCTGCGCAGTGGCTTCCTGTATGCGGCCCCAATCGCCATTCTTGACCCAGGCGTTATCAATCATCCAGGTCCCGCCCACGCACATGACGTTGGACAAGGCCATGTAGCTCTTCAGGTTCTGCTCGTTGACGCCGCCAGTCGGGCAGAAACGCACCTCATTGAAAGGTCCGCCCAGGGCTTTGATTGCCGCCACACCGCCGCTGATCTCGGCCGGAAACAGCTTGAAGCGGCGATAGCCCATGGCATAACCGATCATGATTTCCGAAGCACTGCTGACGCCCGGCAAAAGGGGCAACGGGCTGTCGACTGCGGCTTGCAGCAGGTCTTGCGTGCTGCCAGGGGTCACAATGAACTGCGAACCTGCCGCCTCGGCGTCCGCCAGCATCTTGCGGTCCAGAATGGTGCCGGCGCCCACACACAGCTCCGGGCGCTGCTCACGCAGAATACGGATGGCGCTTAGACCGAACGCCGAGCGAAGCGTAACTTCCAGTGCAGTCATGCCGCCAGCGGCCAGAGCATCGGCCAGAGGCAGCACATCCTGGTCACGGGCAATGGTGATGACAGGCAGAATCTTTGCCTTGGCGCAGAGTTCGTCAATCTGGGCAATCTTGTTCGCCATGCTGATGAGCGGCTGATTATTTTCGTTCTGTGTCATGGCGACGTTTCCTTTGCTTATGGGCACCAGTAAATCTCGAGAGACGGGTTGAGAAACGCACGCACCGGCATCTCGGCGAGGTCATCGCCCGCCAGCGCGGTGCGCAGGGTGTCGAGTTTGGCCTGACCGGACACCGACAGGATCGGCGAACGTGCCGACGCCAACAGGCGGCGGGTCAGGGTCAGGCGCTGATGCGGCACGCTCGGTGCGAGCATCGGCAGGCAGCGGCGCTCACCTTGCAGATCAAGGGCTTCTTTCAGGTTCGGGCTACCAGGGAACAGCGACGCGGTATGCCCGTCGTCGCCCATGCCCAAAATCAATACATCAATCGGTGGCAGCTCGGCCAGCGCCTGATCGGCAGCCAGCGCTGCCTCCTCGACACTGCCCGCCACGCTGTACAACCCCAGAAACTTCGCCTTCGCCACAGGACCCTGCATCAAGTGGCGCTGCAGCAGGCCCGCATTGCTGTCGGCATGCTCGGTCGGCACGAAACGCTCGTCAGCCAGGCTAATGACTACTTTCGACCAGTCCAGCGGCTGCACGGCCAGGCTCTGGAAAAAGGCCACCGGACTGCGACCACCGGACACCACCAGGGTCGCCAGACCGTTTTCGCCAATTGCCTGCTTCAGGCGCTCGGCGGCGTTGGCAGCCAGCGCATCAGCCAGTTGCTGCGGTGTGTCGAAATCACGTGCTACCAGCCCTGCTGGCAGCTCAAGGTCACATATCGCCATACCAGGATCTCCCGTCACGAGTAATCAGGGCAATGGAGCTCATTGGCCCCCAGGTTCCGGCCGGATAAGGCTTGGGCGCATCGCCCGCCTTCTTCCAGCCAGCGATCAACTGATCGCACCATTGCCAGGCGTACTCGATTTCATCTTTGCGGACAAACAGGTTCTGATTGCCACGCATGACTTCCAGCAACAACCGCTCATAAGCGTCGGGGACACGAGCGCTGCGGTAGGTGTCGGAAAAATTCAGTTGCAAGGGCCCGCTGCGCAGCTGCATGCCTTTGTCCAGCCCCTGGTCCTTGGTCATCACCTGCAAGGAAATACCTTCGTCGGGCTGCAGGCGAATGATCAGGCGGTTGCTGATCTGCAAACGTTGTTCAGGCGCGAAGATGTAGTGCGGCGGCTCTTTGAAATGGATCACGATCTGCGACATTTTCTGCGGCATGCGCTTGCCGGTACGCAGATAAAACGGCGTACCCGACCAGCGCCAGTTGCGGATATCGGCACGCAGCGCGACGAAGGTTTCAGTATCGCTCTGGGTGTTGGAGTTCTCTTCCTCCAGATAACCCGGCACCGCCTTGCCTTCGCTGTAGCCAGCGGTGTACTGGCCACGCACCACCTGGGTCGCCAGACGCTCGGGCGTGAACGGTGCCAGCGCCTTGAGCACCTTGACCTTCTCGTCGCGAATACTGTCTGCCGACAGATCGCTGGGCGGGTCCATGGCGATCAGGCAAAGCAGTTGCAGCAAGTGGTTCTGAATCATGTCGCGCAATTGACCGGCCTGATCGAAGTAGCCCCAACGGCCCTCGATACCGACCTTCTCGGCAACCGTGATTTCCACATGAGAAATATGGTTCTGGTTCCACTGGGTTTCGAACAGGCTGTTGGCGAAACGCAGGGCAATAAGGTTCTGTACCGTGTCCTTGCCCAGATAGTGGTCGATACGATAGACGCGGTTTTCCGGGAAGAACTGCGCCACCGCATCGTTAACCCGGCGCGAAGAAGCCAGGTCGTGGCCAATGGGTTTTTCCAGGACGGCGCGAGTTCGCTCGGCCAGATTGACCGAAGCGAGGTTCTCGCAGATTGCGCCGTAGACCGAGGCCGGGGTGGCGAAATAGGCGATCAGGGTTTCCGCAGTGCCGACGCGTTCGGCAAGCGCGACGTAGTCCTCAGCCTTGAGGAAGTCGACATGCAGGTAGCTGAGGCGCGCCAGAAACCGGCCCAGGTTGTCGGGCTCGAGTTCGGCCTCGGGAATGAAGCGGCGCATGGATTTTTCGATATACGCCAGATGCGACTGTTCGTCGCCGGGTTCACGCGCCAGGGCAAGAATTTTTGTGTCTTCGTGCAGCAGTCCAGCGCGATCAAGCTGATAAAGAGCCGGGAACAGCTTGCGTACCGCCAGGTCCCCCAGGGCACCAAACAGGGCAAATGTGCACGGTTCAACCGTAATCAAGGGCATAATTTTGGTTCTTTTATCAAGTTAGGCTACAAATACCTTTTTTAAAGGCGTTACTCAAGGCCATATGTAGTAATAACCACAACATTCTGCCTAAAAGCATATTCCAGTGGTGATCAACACAGGCCCTCAGTACGATAGGCCACCTTTGCTACAGGCTAAAGAGCTAAAAAAAGCTCAGGCCAAAACCGTTGGTGAATCAGCCCCCGACAAGGACTTTGAATGGACCGCGTAAGAAACCTCCTGGAGCAAATCCAGGGCCGACTCGATGAGTTGAACAAGGCCGAGCGCAAGGTGGCCGAAGTGATCCTGCTCAACCCGCAGATGGCAACGCGGCTGAGCATTGCAGCGCTTGCCCAGGCCGCCAAGGTCAGCGAACCGACGGTCAACCGCTTCTGCCGTTCGTTCAGCGTCAGCGGTTATCCGGAGCTCAAACTGCAACTGGCCCAGAGCCTGGCAAGCGGCGCAGCCTATGTCAGCCGCGCTGTGGAAGCCGACGACAATCCCGAGGCCTATACCCAGAAGATTTTCGGTAGCGCCATTGCTTCGCTCGACAGCGCATGCCAGCAACTGGACCCGGCGCTGATCAGCAAGTCCGTGGACATGCTGATCCAGGCACGGCAGATCCACTTTTTCGGGCTGGGTGCCTCGGCGCCGGTGGCGCTTGATGCGCAGCACAAATTCTTCCGTTTCAACCTGGCGGTCACGGCGCATGCCGATGTGCTGATGCAACGGATGATTGCGTCGGTGGCCCATACCGGCGAATTGTTCGTGATCATTTCCTACACCGGGCGCACGCGCGAGCTGGTGGAAGTGGCCCGCATCGCCCGTGCAAATGGCGCTTCGGTGCTGGGCCTGACCGCCGCTGGCTCGCCACTGGCGCAGGCCAGCACTGTGAGCCTGAACATTCCATTGCCGGAAGACACCGACATCTACATGCCGATGACCTCGCGGATCATCCAGCTCACCGTTCTCGATGTGTTGGCCACCGGCATGACCCTGCGCCGCGGCGTCGACTTCCAGCCGCACCTGCGCAAGATCAAGGAAAGCCTGAATGACAGCCGCTATCCGATCGAGGATCAGGGCTGACTGGGTGTCGTTGACTATCGTTCACTCTGCGTAGTAATGCCTTTCGTGACGCTCTGCGTCACACAGCGGTTCTGTGACTTCAGGTGAATTGGTGTTCGGCTCAGATTCTCGTTCCCACGCTCCGCGTGGTAATGCCTTTCGTGACGCTCTGCGTCACACAGTTCTGCGATTCAGCGAGATTCAGGCTCGACTTGAGTCATCTTTTCGCCCCTCGGCGAGTTACTTTGATGGGGCCAAAGTAACCAAATCCCCTCGCTCCTGTTTCCGGCCCGACTTCGTCGGGTTCCTTCGCCCTGGCGCTGATCCGGGGGTCGCCGCAACGGGCCATCCTTGGCCCGATGCGGCTTGCTCGGCGTCCTGCCTCGCATCCCCCGGATCAGCGCCAGGACTCAGCCGTCACTAACGTCGCACTCTGCGTTGTCTGTGTCATCGTGGTTGAAAAGCGCTTAGAGCAGTTTGTTAAAGGCACGATTCAGATATCACTATCTGTGACATCAAATGGATTGGTGTTCGACTCAGATTCTCGTTCCCACGCTCCGCGTGGTAATGCCTTTCGTGACGCTCTGCGTCACACAGTTCTGCGATTTAGTGAGATTTCGGCTCGACTCGATTACCTTTTCGCCCCTCGGCGAGTTACTTTGATGGGGCCAAAGTAACCAAATCCCCTCGCTCCTGTTTCCGGCCCGACTTCGTCGGGTTCCTTCGCCCTGTCACTGATCCGGGGGTCGCCGCAACGGGCCATCCTTGGCCCGATGCGGCTTGCTCGGCGTCCTGCCTCGCATCCCCCGGATCAGCGCCAGGACTCAGCCGTCACTAACGTCGCACTCTGCGTTGTCTGTGTCATCGTGGTTGAAAAGCGCTTAGAGCAGTTTGGTTAAAGGCACGATTCAGATATCACTATCGTGCCGACGCTCCGCGTCGGCATGCAGTTCGTGACGCTCCGCGTCACACAGCGGTTTTGTGATCTCAGGTGGACCCGTGCAGAGCGCGACGGGAAGACGATACAACTCACCCCGCCAGGCTGGCTTGCAGTTTGAGCTGCACCTGTTCTCCAGGCTGCAGGCTGAAGGCGTCGCCGGAAGCCGAAGCGGCTTCCACGCGCACAAAGCCTGCGGTCTCGCTGCCACACACCCCCAGTAGCGGTCTGTTGCCGGGGTGCCAGACCACGGTATTGACGCTGTCACCGGTGTCGATGTTCAGTCTGCGCTGCCAGGTCGAGTCCTGCAGTTGCAGGGCTCCCGCATGTTCGAAAACTCGCTGGCAGCCGCCTGCCACACGCAATTCGCCATGTTGCTGGCAGACCTGTCGGCTGAGTTCGTCATAACCCTGCGCCCCATCAAGGCCCTCAAGCGCGACTTCAGCCACATCGCCAATCCGCCAGTACGCATGCAGCGCATGACTGAAATGACACGGCTCACTGTCCTCGTGGCGGGTGCTCAGACGCAACTCCATGCCCTGCCCCAGTTCGGCATGCAGATCGACCTGCCAGTCCCACAGTTGCAAGCGCCAGTGCAGGCTGACGCCCTTTTCGCTCTCGCTGCTGTCGATCAGTTTCCAGTCCAGCAAGCGCCCCCAGCCGTGTGCCGGCCAGCCGCTTTCACCGGGGTGTCGGCCGTACCAGGGCCAGCACACTGGCACGCCACCCCGAATCGCCCCCACCTGCGGCCATTGTGCAGCGCACCAGAGCCACGGTTTCTGGCCTTGCGGCTGAAAATGCAGCAACTGCGCGCCCTGGCGACTGAAGACCGCCTGACACTGCGGATGATCGATAACCAGTACATCGCGCAGCTGGTGACGCTCCCACTCGAAAGTGGGTCTGGCACGTCGGGATCGGAAGAAGCGTTGCAATGGATGTTCAGGCAGTTGCGCGTCGAGAGAGGTCATCGCCAATCGCGTCCCTGAAAAATAAAAGGATCAAGCCAAAAAAAACGGGCAGCCAGGCTGCCCGCAAAGCACACACGACCTTTGATCGCGTTACGCGTCAATCAGTAATCAGAACTTCGACTGGATCTTGATGCCCGCCACAATTGCGTCATCAACCTGATCTACACCGCCAGGGTGCTTGACGTACTGCAGGTTGGGACGCACGGTCAGCCAGTTGGTGACGTGGAAGCCGTAGTAGATTTCCGAGTTGTACTCAGTGCTCTGGACCGGCAGGTAGCCAGGGTTGTCGTAGTCGTTGATGCCGCTGATCTGGTTGGCCAGACGCACGCGATCCTGCACATCGTCGTTGACGTGAATACGGGCGATACCGATACCGATGTCATCTTTCGGACGCGAGTTGAACGGACCTTTGTACGTGAAACCGATCTGCTGGTAGTTATCGACGAAGTTGGTGGCCTTGTCATGCACGGTAGCATTGGCAAAAATGCTCAGGCCGCGCGATGCATCGCCATCGTGAGTAGTCAGCTGTTGCTGAGCAACAACCCACCAGCCGTGCTTGCTGTCATGCGACTTGAACGCAGCGCCGGTAGCTGCCTGTGGCTGACCGTTAACGTCTTCATAGACATCGTCGGCGTTGGGCGTGCTCTTGTAGAAGCCGACACGGTATTCACCGGGCAACGAATTGACGGTCGGGGTCCAGACCAGTTCAACCGGCAGGATCATACCTTTGGTGCCGCTGCCGCTGAGTTTGAAGCCGTTGCCGGTTTCGAGGTTGGACGGGTTCTGCTCGTAGACGCCGACCTGTGCGTACACTTCCGGCGTGATGTTGTACTTCACGCGCAAGGCCCACTGGCTGATTGGCCAGTTGTACCAGGTGTTCACATAGTTACCGACCTGCGAGCCGCAGAACGACAGGTTCTGGAAATCGCAAGGGAAGCTGTTGAAGTCTTCGCCCGGTCCGAAACGACCAGCCTTGACGTCCAGCGCGCCGTCAAAGTACTTCTGCTTGATCCACATTTGCGTCAGACGCCAGGTCTGGCCGCGACCCCAGACTTCCTGGGAGGAACTGAGGGTACCGGCACGAGGGTCGCCGATCCGGTCGTTGGAGATGTTGCGCCCGCTACGTTCGGTGATTGCCAGCTTGAACTCTGCGTCCTGCCAGCCGAAAGCCTTCTGCAAATCGACTTTCATGCCCAGCGCGAACTGGTCGCTGTAGCGGCCGGTCTTGTCGTCGTTGTAACCGCCCTTGATGTTGCTGGCCATCTCGGAAACGTATTCCAGCGAGAAGTCATAGCCCTTGTCGAGCAGTTCGGTACGCTTGCCGTTCCAGTCGCCAGTCATCCACGGTGAATCGGCAGAAAATGCGTCGGCCGCATGAACGCTGCCTGCCAGCCCCATCGCACCCAACACCGACAGCGTGCTTACCAACTGGAACCGGGAAAGCGATTTACCTTTGTTGATCTTCTTCATCCCATCAATCCTCGTTTTATTGTTATTAGCTTTGGTAGACGTTTTGCTTCATTCACTGCTTCGTTTTCGCCGGTCGGCCGCTTCATTGTGGCAGTAGACAGCCGGCCAGCGATGCTCGGTGCTGAATCAATTTATCACTTGCGGCTCAACTGGAACATTGTTTGCCCGTTCAGCCAAAGGTGGTGTTCCCAGAACCCCAAGACGCTCACCGCTCTGAGCATCGAAAATCAGCACCCTGGAAGGGTCGAACTGCAGGGTCAGACTTTCGCCCACCTGCGGTGCGACATCCGGCGCAAGGCGACAGCAGACCTTGCTCTGATTGAGCGTGACGAACACCAGCGTGTCCGGCCCGGTAGGCTCGGTCACCTGGACCTCGGCACGGATGGTCGGCATGCCATTCGACTCAGCGCCAGCAAGCATAATCTGTTCCGGCCGGATACCGAGAATGATTTCTCGATCTTCCAGCCCGGCATCGGATACGCCGACCGGCAGCTCGCAACGCGCCTGACCACTGTCGAGCAGCGCAATCAATTGGCCATCCTTGCGTTGCAGACGCAGCGGGATGAAGTTCATCGGCGGCGAACCGATGAAACTGGCGACGAACAGGTTGGCCGGATCGGTGTAAATCTGCTTGGGCGTACCGAATTGCTGAACGATACCGTCCTTCATGACCGCGACCTTGTCGCCCAGCGTCATGGCCTCGATCTGATCATGGGTCACATAGACGGTGGTGGTTTTAAGGCGCTGGTGCATCAGTTTCATTTCGGTACGCATCTCGACGCGCAACTTGGCGTCGAGGTTGGACAACGGCTCATCGAACAGGTAGATCTTCGGCCGCCGCGCCAAGGCACGACCCATCGCGACACGCTGCTGCTGGCCACCGGACATCTGGCCCGGCTTGCGATTGAGCAAGTGCTCGATCTGCAACAGCTTGGCTACGCGAGCCACTTCCGCGTCGATGTCGGCTTGCGGCATCTTGCGGATTTTCAAACCGAACGCGATATTTTCACGCACGCTCATGGTCGGATAAAGGGCATAGGACTGAAAGACCATCGCGATGTCGCGGTCCTTGGGGCTGGTGCTGCTGACGTCCTGGCCATCGATGAGAATCTCACCGCCGCTGATGCTTTCCAGACCGGCAATGCAGTTCATCAAGGTGGATTTGCCACAGCCGGAAGGGCCGACCAGAATCAGAAACTCGCCATCCTTGATCGACAGGTCGATGTTCTTGAGCGTGTCCGGCAAGTTGCTGCCGTAGGTCTTGTTGACGTTGCGTAATTCGAGAGTCGCCATGATTACCCCTTGACCGCGCCGGCCGTGAGCCCACGCAGGAAATACTTGCCAGCCAGTACGTAGACCAGCAGTGTCGGCAGGCCGGCAATCATCGCCGCCGCCATGTCAACGTTGTATTCCTTGGCACCTGTGCTGGTGTTGACCAGATTGTTCAGGGCCACGGTGATCGGCTGAGACTCACCACTGGAGAACACAACGCCAAACAGGAAATCGTTCCATATCTGTGTGAACTGCCAGATAAGGCAGACCATCACGATGGGCGTGGACATCGGCAGAATGATGCGCCCGAAGATGGTGAAAAACCCGGCACCGTCCAGCCGTGCAGCCTTGACCAGCGCATCAGGAATGCTGACGTAGTAGTTACGGAAGAATAGCGTGGTGAACGCCAGCCCGTAGACCACATGCACAAACACCAGCCCGGTGGTCGTACTGGCCAGGCCCATTTTGCCCAGCGTAAAGGAAGCCGGCAGCAGAACAGTCTGAAACGGCAGGAAGCAACCAAACAGCAACAGACCGAAGAACAGCTGCGAACCCTTGAAGCGCCACATCGACAATACATAGCCATTGAGCGCGCCAATGGCGGTGGAAATAATGACTGCCGGAACGGTTATTTTTATCGAGTTCCAAAAATAACCATCTACCAGGTCCCAGGCCTTTATCCAGCCAATTGCGGTGATCACACTTGGCCAGCTCAGCAGGTTGCCGGTGCCGATGTCTTCGGGGGTCTTGAAGCTGGTGAACAGCATCACCACCAGCGGTACCAGATAAATCAGACAGGCCAGTATCAGCACGGCGTAAATCAGAATACGACTGAAGCTGATGCCCGGTTTGCCAACATGACTAGTCATGGCGTTTGGTCCTCAGCTCGGAATACAGGTACGGCACCAGAATCGCCAGGATCGCGCCGAGCATCAGAATCGCACTGGCCGAGCCCATGCCCATCTGGCCGCGGCTAAAGGTGAAGGAGTACATGAACATCGCAGGCAGGTCGGATGAGTAACCGGGGCCACCGGCAGTCATAGCAGCCACCAGATCGAAGCTCTTGATGGCAATGTGCGCAAGGATCATCACGGCACTGAAAAACACCGGACGCAGGCTTGGCAACACAACGCGCCAGTAGATCATCGGCAAACTCGCGCCATCCATCTGCGCAGCGCGAATGATCGATTGATCGACGCCACGCAGGCCCGCCAGAAACAACGCCATGACAAAGCCGGAAGACTGCCACACCGCAGCAATGACCAGGCAGTAAACAACGCGGTCCGGGTCGATCAGCCAGTCGAGACGAAAACCTTCCCAGCCCCAGTCACGCAGCATCTTGTCCAGGCCCAGGCCAGGGTTGAGCAGCCACTTCCACGCCGTACCGGTGACGATCATCGACAGTGCCATCGGGTACAGGTAAATGGTGCGGATCATGCCCTCACGACGGATCCGCTGGTCCAGCAGGACGGCCAGCAGAACACCGATCACCAGGCTGATGGCAATGAACATCCCGCCAAACACCGCAAGGTTCTTGCTTGCCACCCACCAGCGATCGTTGTCCATCAGGCGTGCGTATTGCGCCAGACCGACCCATTTGTAGGACGGCAGAAACGTCGAGTTGGTAAACGAAAGCGCGAATGTCCAGAGGATGTAGCCATAGAAACCCACCAGCACGATGAACATGCTGGGTGCCAGCACCAGTTTTGGTAGCCAGCGTTGCAGCGCATCCATTGGCGAGGCTTTGCTGATCGCAGCGACAGAGCTCATCGGGAGTATCCCATCCGGTGTATCGAATCCAGGCCGCAGCCGCGGGTGAAATCAACAAATGATTTCAGCACCACGAACTGCGGGCACAGGCGGTTCAGAGAGAGTTACTGGGCCGATTTGACCGCAGTGGCCAGCTTCTTGGCTGTCGCTGCAGGATCAGCTGCCGGGTCGTTGATGTAGTTGGTGACTACATCAAAGAAAGCACCCTGCACCGCCAGCGTAGTGGCCATGTTGTGCGCCATGCTCGGTTGCAGGCCACCGGTCTTCGAATCGGCCAGGAAATCCTTGGCAGCGGTTTGCGCACACGAGTCGAAACCGTACTTGCTCATGTCGGACAGCATGTCCTCACGAACCGGGATCGAGCCCTTGTTGATGCTGAAGACTTTCTGGAAGTCCTCGCCCATCGCGACCTTGGCCAGATCCTGCTGTGCGGCAGTGGTGCCCTTGTCTTTCTGCTTGAACACCGCCAGCGAGTCGATGTTGTAGGTAAACGCCTTGTCGGTGCCAGGGAAGGCTACGCACTGGTAATCCTTGCCGGCGACCTTCTTGGCTGCGGTCCATTCACTCTTGGCCCAGTCACCCATGATCTGCATGCCGGCCTTACCGTTGATAACCTTGGCAGCTTCCAGGTTCCAGTCCTGGCCCTTGCCATCGGCATCCATGTAGGTCGCGACTTTCTTGAGCTCCGTGAGGGACTTGACCATGCCTTCACCGGTCAACGCGTCCTTGTCCAGATCAACCAGGGCCTTCTTGTAGCCATCAGCGCCCATGACCGAGAGCACAACGGCTTCGAAGACAGTGCTGTCCTGCCACGGCTGACCACCGTGGGCGAGCGGGATGAAACCGGCTTTTTTCAGCTTGTCGCCCGCAGCGTAAAATTCTTCGAGCGTGGTGGGTGCCTTATCGATACCGGCTTTCTTGAAGACTTCAGGGTTGATCCACAGCCAATTGACGCGGTGAATATTCACCGGCACTGCTACGTAATCACCGTCGTACTTCACGGTGTCGGAGACCTTCTTGTCCAGCAGCGAGTCCCATTTTTCGGCCTTGGCGACGTCTTTCAACGCGTCCGTATCAAGCAGACCGGTAGAGGCCCATTCCTGAATGTCAGGCCCTTTGATCTGGGCAACACCTGGCGGGTTACCGGCAACCGCACGGCTCTTGAGCACGGTCATGGCGGTGGAACCGCCACCGCCGGCGATGGCGCCGTCCTTCCAGACAAAGCCGTCTTTTTCGACCTGCGCCTTCAGAACATCGACCGCAGCCTTTTCGCCACCCGACGTCCACCAGTGCACAACTTCTACAGTGCCTTTGGATTCAGCGGCAGTAGCGCTCAGAGGGAACAACGAAGCGAGAGAGATGACAACAGCGAGACGTGACATGGAATTCATCGAATTGACCTTTCTTGTTGTTATGCATGAGCAAGTCTGATGCTTGCGCTTCGTGGGAGTCTAACCAAGCCTGAAGCGCCGACAGTAACGAAGGGACGCGCAATTGTCACAGGATGGTGACAATTGAAATCCCGGTGCAATCGCTAGCTAAAAGCCACTGTGCAGCGCGTCATTCCGCAGTTCTCGGCAAGTACAACGTTACCCGCAACCCACCCTCACGCAGGTTCTGCAGGCTGACTTCGCCACCGTGACTGTGGGCAATGTTGCGCGCGATACCCAGGCCCAGACCGTAGCCCTGCTGCTGATTGCCTGCCAGACGGAAATGCGGTTCGAAAACGTGTTCGAGACGTTGTTCGGGCACACCAGGCCCTTCGTCATCGACATGCAGGACGAAAGCCGTGGCGTTATCCTCGACTTTCAGATGAGCGCGATGGCCATATTTAAGGGCATTGTCGATCAGGTTGCCCATGCAGCGCCGCAGCGCCAACGGCTTGCCGGGATAGGCAGCCTGAGCCTCGCCTTGCTGGGTGACACGTCCGTCGCCTTCAACATTCAGCCAGGGCTCGACCAGGCAATCAAGCAGTGCATTGAGGTCCACCGGCTCGATGTTTTCATGAATATCGGTATCTTTGACGCACTGCAGCGCGCCTTTGACCAGCAATTCCAGTTCGTCCAGATCGCGGCTGAATTTACGCTGCATGTGCTCATCTTCCAGCAGCTCGACACGCAACCGCAGCCGGGTGATGGGCGTGCGCAGATCATGCGAGATGGCACTGAACAACTGACCCCGTTCGGTCAGGTAGCGGCTGATACGGGTGCGCATGGCGTTGAACGCACGGCTGACCTCGATCACCTCGCTGCCGCCGCCCT
Source organism: Pseudomonas syringae group sp. 26L6 (assembly GCF_032587815.1). Classification (NCBI taxonomy): domain Bacteria; kingdom Pseudomonadati; phylum Pseudomonadota; class Gammaproteobacteria; order Pseudomonadales; family Pseudomonadaceae; genus Pseudomonas; species Pseudomonas syringae group sp. 26L6. Next base: position 52,371 of record NZ_JAWHPJ010000053.1, on the reverse strand, counting down.
CGACCACCGGCTCGACGTCCGCGCCCAGTGACATGTCCCGTGCGGCCCGCGCCAGGCGTTTGAGCGGCCGGCTCTGCCAATGCACCAGCAAACCGATGAACAACAGCAAAAACATGCTGGTCAGGACGATGAATGAAACCTGCTGAAGGGGCAGCTCCTGCTCCTCCAGCGAGGTGTAGGGCTCAGGCAGCAGAGAGGCAATGTAAAACCATTCACCGGGCGCCATTTCGATTTGCGTAACCAGCACCGGCGGGTTCACCGGTTCAAGTGTCAGCGCGTAATGCGCCCAGGAACGCGGCAGTTCATCGAGCTTCAGGCCGCTGTTGAAAATACGCAGCTCATCGGGCCGCGCAAACCATACGGTGATGTCCGGCCCATTGCCCAGACGCTGGCGCAATACCTCGCCCACCACGTCCAGCACCGCCTGCTTGCGAGGCGTGGGCTGCATGATTTGCATATCCAGCGGGTGATCGTTGAGCGAGACGACGAAACGGGTCCCGCCCATACTGCGCAGTTGATCCAGCACCATGGGCCGGTAGGCCAGCGGCAATGAGCGAAAGTAACTGACACTGGCCGCCATCGAGTACGCGAGGCTGCGCGCGCTGGTCACCAGCCCTTCGGTCTGTGTGGCGCGCAACTGTGACAGCCAGATCACACTGGACAGTGTCTGAGCCAGCAGAACCGCCAGTAACGTCAACAGCAGCATGCGCCCCAGCAATGAGCGCGGCAGTGGCAGGCCGGTTCTTTTCGCTCCTGCCACCGGCGAGTTAATAGCCGTTGCCCGCTTGCGAGTTGACGTTCGCGGCCAGCAGATAACCACTGCCGCGAATGGTGCGGATCAGGCGCGGCGACTTGCCAGTATCGCGCAGACGCTGACGCAGCCGACTGACCGCCATGTCGACGATCCGCTCCAGCGGCATCAGCTCACGCCCGCGTGTGGCATTGCCGATAGTGTCGCGGTCGAGAATCTGCTGGGGGTTGTCGAGAAACAGCTTGAGCAGCGCAAAGTCGGCACCGGACAGAATCACTTCTTCGCCGTCATTGTGAAACAACCTGTGACTGACCATGTCCAGCCGCCACTCATCGAACAGAATGACATCGCCGCCAGGACGCTCCTGACCGAACTGGGCGCGCCTCAACAGTGCCTTGATACGCGCTTGCAGCTCACGCGGGCTGAACGGCTTGCCCAGATAATCATCAGCGCCCAATTCCAGGCCGATGACCCGATCGGCTTCGTCCGAACTGGCGGTCAACATGATGATCGGCACATGCGGCTGGCGCGGATGCTGACGGATCCATTTGCACAGACTGAAACCGTCTTCATCGGGCAGCATCACATCAAGGATCAGCAAATCACTGGGTTCTTCGTTGAAGGCGCGGCGAAAATCAGCGCCATCACCCACCGTGCGCACCTGAAAACCGGCACGACTCAGGTAGGTGTCCAGCAACTCGCGAATCTCCTGATCGTCATCCACCAGCAGGATCGATTTACTGACTGAACTCAAGTTGAGGCGTCCTTGTTTGACGGTGAATCTTTGTTGTTATGGGATGCTGCTCAGATCTGCGAACCGAAGGCCTGTTGCAGAGCGACGCCTGAGCCCATCAGGCCAGGGTACTCGGCGGTCACCAGCCAGACCGGCAGGTTCTTGAAATAGTCGCTCATCACGCCCTTCTCGGCCATGGCGCGCTTGAAACCGCTGTTGATGAAGAACTCAGTGAAGCGCGGCACCACGCCGCCGACAATGTACACGCCGCCCAGGCTGCCCAGGGTCAGCACATTGTTGCCCACCACCCTGCCTAGAAACACACAGAACTGCTCCAGCACGGCTGCGGCTACCGGGTCGCCCGCCAGCGCTGCCGAGGTGACAGCCGCAGGCGACTTGAGCACTGGCTCGATATCGTCCAGGGCGCAACTGACCTGATAGAGCAACAGCAAGCCCGCGCCACTGAGTACCACTTCAGCGCTGACATGCTCATGCTCAGCCATCAGGCGTGTCCATAACAGGGCCTCGCGTGCCGTGCCGATTGGCAGGTCAGCATGCCCGCCCTCGCCCGGCAGCGCCAGCCAGCGACTGCCGTCAAGCTTGATCAGCGTACCGATGCCCAGCCCGGTACCCGGCCCGACCACCACACGCGGCCGATCCGGCTTGCCAGCGCCAGGGCAAACCGTCAGGTATTCATCTTCCTTGAGCCGGGTCATGCCCAGCGCCATGGCGGTGAAGTCGTTGATCAGCAGCAGGTGATCGACTTTCAGGTCAGCGCAAAATGCCTCACGGCTCAACCGCCAGTGACTATTGGTGAACTGGAAAAAATCGCCATCCACCGGTCCGGCAACGGCCAGGCATACGTGGCTGATATCACCGCGCTGCAATTCAAGGTCCTGCAGATAGACTTCGATGGCCTTTTCCGGGCCGGCGTAGTCAATGGTCGGGAATACCCGGACAGAATGCAGCGTGTCGTCTTCCCAAATGGCAAAACGTGCATTGGTACCGCCTATATCACCGACCAGGGCCAACTTCACTTGAGCGTCTCCAGACTAGAAGTAAAGGCGCTGGCACCCTGCTCTGCGGAGCTGAAGGCCATGCGCATGAATCCAAAGAGCTCGCGACCACAGCCGACACTGTTGTCGATCTGGTTGATGGCCGGTTCTCTGGCGGCCAATTCTGACGCTTCGACCAGAACTTGTAACGTGCCTTTTACGCCATCCACACGGATCACATCACCATCGCGCACCAGTGCCAACGGGCCACCATCAAACGCTTCAGGGCAGACATGAATGGCCGCCGGGATTTTTCCCGATGCGCCCGACATACGTCCGTCGGTGACCAGCGCCACCTTGAAACCACGGTCCTGCAGAACACCCAGAAACGGCGTCATCTTGTGCAACTCGGGCATGCCGTTGCAGCGCGGACCCTGGAAGCGCATCACGGCGACGAAATCGCACTCCAGTTCACCGGCCTTGAACGCATCGGCCAGCTCCTTCTGATCCTGAAAGACCTTGGCTGGCGCTTCGACGATCTGATGCTCCGGGGCCACGGCAGAGACTTTCATCACCCCGCGGCCCAGGTTGCCCTCCATGACCCGCAAACCACCTTCCGGCGAGAACGGACGGGCGACCGGACGCAAAATGTTTTCATCAAGGCTTTCAAGCGGTCCTTCGCGCCAGACCAGCTTGCCATCCTCCAGGAATGGCTCTTTGGTGTAGCGGCTCAAGCCGTAACCGGCCACGGTATTGACGTTTTCGTGCAACAGACCGGCAGCCAGCAACTCACGGATCAGGAACGACATGCCGCCCGCCGCCTGGAAGTGGTTGATATCGGCTTTGCCGTTGGGGTAGACGTGACTCAGGGTTGGCACCACTTCCGACAGGTCGGCCATGTCCTGCCAGGTCAGTTGAATGCCCGCGGCCTGGGCAATCGCCGGCATGTGCAGCGTGTGGTTGGTCGAGCCACCTGTCGCGTGCAGGGCAACGATGGAGTTGACCAGCGAGCGCTCGTCGACGATTTCGCCGATCGGCATGAAGCTGCCGCTCTGCTTGGTCAGACGCGTCACCTGGTGAGCCGCTTCGGCGGTCAGTGCATCGCGCAGTGGCGTGTAGGGATTGACGAACGAGGCACCGGGAAGGTGCATGCCCATGACTTCCATCAGCAGCTGGTTGGTGTTGGCAGTGCCGTAGAAGGTGCAGGTTCCCGGACCGTGATAGGACTTCATTTCCGAGTCGAGCAACTCTTCACGGCTGGCCTTGCCTTCCGCGTAACGCTGCCGTACGTCGGCTTTTTCCTTGTTGGAGATACCTGAAACCATCGGTCCGCCCGGCACGAAGATGGTCGGCAGATGACCAAAACGCAGTGCGCCCATCATCAAGCCAGGGACGATCTTGTCGCAGATACCCAGCATCATCGCGGCGTCGAACATATTGTGTGACAACGCAACTGCCGTGGACATGGCAATCACTTCGCGACTGGCAATCGCCAGCTCCATACCCGGCTCACCCTGAGTCACGCCATCGCACATGGCAGGCACGCCGCCGGCAAACTGACCGACCGAACCAATGTCACGTAAAGCCTGTTTGATCTGGGCAGGAAAGTGTTCGTAGGGTTGATGCGCCGAGAGCATCTCGTTGTAGGAGGAGACGATTGCCACGTTGGCGGCGTTCATCAGACGCAGGCTTTGCTTGTCTTCCGGCCCGCAGGCAGCGACGCCGTGAGCAAAGTTGGCACATTGAAGCTTGCCGCGCATCGGGCCATCGCTCGCTGCGCCGCGAATCAATTGAAGGTAGCGCTGACGGGTATCGCGACTGCGGGCGATGAGTCGCTCGGTTACTTCAAGGACGCGGGGATGCATGTGATGAACTCCAGGCTAACGTCTAAGGTCACCCGTAAAGACGGTTCCGGTTTTCGAGCAGTGACGGGCGGGGAGCAGAACCCTGATCTCGATCAACCGGGAGGGCCTTTCAGGCTTGTAGTTGTAGATAAAACAAAATATTGCCACTAAAAAGGCTTGTTTTCTATTTCTATGAGAATAATCTTGTAATTCCAACAACAAATTCAGAAGGACGGCTGTATGACTCTTCGTATCGCAATCAACGGTTTTGGCCGCATCGGCCGCAACGTCCTACGCGCACTGTATACCCAAGGCTACCGCCAGGACCTGCAGGTCGTCGCCATCAACGATCTTGGCGACAGCGAAATGAACGCACACCTGCTGCGCTTCGACACCGTACACGGCCCTTTCAGCGGCACGGTCGAGTGCGACAAGGATAGCCTGACCGTCAATGGTGACCGTATTTCGGTCAGTGCCATTCGCAATCCGGCCGAGCTGCCGTGGAAGGCGCAGGACATTGATGTAGTGTTCGAGTGCACCGGCCTGTTCACCAGCCGTGACAAGGCCGCAGCGCACCTTACTGCCGGTGCCCGCAAGGTCATTATCTCCGCACCGGCCAGCGGTGCCGATGCCACCATCGTCTATGGTGTCAACCACGACACGCTGCGTCAGTCGCACCAGATCATCTCCAGTGCATCCTGCACCACCAATTGCCTGGCCCCGGTCGCCCAGGTACTGCACCGTGAACTGGGGATCGAAAATGGCCTGATGACCACCATCCATGCCTACACCAACGACCAGAACCTGATCGATGTCTATCACACCGATCCGTACCGCGCCCGCTCGGCGACGCAGTCGATGATCCCGAGCAAGACCGGCGCTGCCGAAGCAGTGGGCCTGGTACTGCCGGAGCTGGCAGGCAAACTCACCGGCATGGCGGTACGCGTACCGGTCATTAACGTTTCGCTGGTCGACCTGACCGTGACCCTGAAGCGTGAAACCACGGTCGATGAAGTCAACGCGCTGCTGAAAGAAGCCAGTCAGCATTCCAAAGTGCTGGGCTACAACGCCCTGCCGCTGGTTTCCCACGACTTCAATCACAACCCGTTGTCGTCGATTTTCGACGCCAATCACACCAAGGTCAGTGGCAGGTTGCTCAAGGTACTGTCGTGGTACGACAACGAATGGGCGTTCTCCAATCGTATGCTCGACAACTGCCTGGCACTGCACAACGCCGAGTAAATTCAGCGTCGCAGTGGGCAGCAGCGTAAGATAATTATTTACAGATGCAGGCTTGACCCGACCAAAAGATGAGAAGCATTATCATTTGCTCACATCTCTGGTCGGGCCTCTCTGTGTCGCAGTCACGCTTCAACGATGTCTTTCTGGCCCAGCGCCCGGTTCTGCTACGCACCCTGCAACGCATGGTCGGCACCAAAACGCTGCCGAAGACCTGCTTCAGGAAACCTGGCTGCGCGTCAGCCGTGCATTGACCGAACACCCCGTCGACCACCTTGAACCCTTCGTCTTTCAGACCGCCCGCAACCTGGCGCTGGATCATTTGCGTGCGCGGCGTATTCATGGCCGGACCATGCTCGAAGATGTCTCACCCGACCAACTCGAAAGCGTCGTAGCCCAGATAGGCTCGCCTGAGGATGCTGCGCATGCCAAGCGCCTGCTTGAAAACCTGAGTGCCAGCCTGAGTACGTTGAGCCCGCGTCAGCAGAAAATCTTTACCCTCAGCCGCCTCGATGGCCGCAGTTATCTGGAAATCGCCGAGCAGCTTCAGGTCTCCGCCAGTACTGTCCAGAAAGAACTGAAACTGATCATGGCCATCTGCGTAGGCGTCCTCTCAAGACTTGACCCGCCCTGAACCCTGCCGCACGCTGCCAGACTCTTATCGATACAGTTTCAGGATTGCCGAGGAACACTGTGGCCCCGAGAACCGAACGCCCGCACGCGATTGCGCAGGACGTGTTGAGCAATGCTGCAATGGATCAGGCACTGACCTGGCTGGTCGAACTGGAAGGCGCAGACGCCACCAGGCTTGCCCGTTTTCAGGAATGGCTGAACGCCGATCCGGAACACGCACGCGCCTTCGATAAGGCCCGGACACTCTGGAATTCACAGCCGGTTCAGCACGCCGCCGAAAGCATCGCGCAACCCCGCAAGCCATCGGCGTGGCAACGTGTCCGTGCGCAATGGAAACCTCTCGCCACTGCAGCGGTGTTGCTGTTGGGGCTGTTCAGTTTCAGCAATCTGCCGCTGCGCCTGCAGGCCGATCACCTGACGATAATCGGTGAGCGCCAGCGCCTGGAACTGGCAGACGGCTCGAAAGTGCTGCTCAACACCGACTCGGCGTTCTCCAGTCAGATCGGTGAACAGCGGCGCTCTGCTCGCCTGCTGCAAGGCGAGGCATTCTTCGATGTCAGTTCCAGAGCGGGCGTGCCACTGGAAATCGAAGCCGGACCAGTGCGCATGAGTGCCAACAGCACCGAATTTTCCGTGCGTTATCTTAACGGCGTTGCCCAGGTGCAAGTGCAGCGCGGCGCTGTCGACGTGCGTGCCACACGCGGCGACTCCAGCGTCAGCCTGGGGGCCGGAGAAAGCGTTCGCGTGGGGCCTGCTGGCTTCGGGCATCGTGAAAAGCTTGACCCGCTCAGGGATTTCGCCTGGGTGCAAGGTCGACTGATCTTCGATAACCGCCCGCTGAGCGAAGTGCTGACCGAGCTGCGTCGTTACTATCCCGGCTGGATCATCAGCACCAACCCGCAACTGGATCGTGTGGCAGTGACCGGCAACTATCGCCTAGACAACCCGCTCGACGTGGTGCGGTCGCTGGCACAGATCACCTCGGCAAGCCTTCACGAAATGCCTGCGCTAGTGATTCTCAACTGAAGCAAAGTTTTTTTACTCGATAGCGACTGCCCGTTCGTCTAGTTATAGCAAATGCAACTGATTCTCATTTTGAAACGGTTTGTAAACACTATAACGAGCAACACCCCAGGGAGCGCTACCGATGTCATCCACGTTCACGCCTGCCGCCCAACCACACGTACGGCTCACGCTATCTCTGCTGACACTTGCAGTGCTGGGCGCCAGTCTACAGACGGTCAACGCCAGTGCTGCCAGTGAAAGCACCCAGGCGGCACGTTCGGCAGGCACCTACAACTTCTCGATTGGTCAGCAATCGCTGGTGTCGGCACTCAATGAATTCAGCCGCATCACCGGCTGGCAGGTGGGCGTGTCATCGGATCTCGCGCAAAATGTCACCTCCCAGGGTGCCCGCGGCAACCTGAGACCTGCGCAGGCGCTGGACACCCTGCTGGCCGGCAGCTCGCTGAGCTATCGCAATCTGGGCAACAACAATGTAGTGCTGGAAAGGCGCACCGCAACCGCCGGCGTCTTGGCCCTCGATCAGATCACCGTCAGCGCCACGCGTCAGGCACAGGATGTCGCCACGGTACCAAGCACCGTCAGCGTGCATTCCCGTGAAGAACTGGACCGCAGCAACGTCAACACCATCCGTGATCTGGTGCGCTACGAGCCGGGGGTTTCGGTGGGCGGCGCAGGCCAGCGCGCAGGCACAACCGGCTATAACATCCGCGGCATTGACGGCAACCGGATACTGACTCAGGTCGACGGCGTGGAAGTCCCCGACAGCTTTTTCACCGGTCCTTATGCGCAGACCCATCGTAACTATGTCGACCCGGAGATCGTCAAGCGCGTGGAAATCCTCCGCGGTCCGGCCTCGGCCCTGTACGGCAGCAGCGCAATCGGTGGGGTGGTCAGTTATTACACGCTGGACCCGGATGACATCATCAAGCCCGGCAAGGATGTCGGCGCACGCCTCAAGACCGGTTACAGCTCGGCAGACGAAAGCTGGTTGAACTCGGCCACTGTCGCAGGCCGTCAGGGCGAGTTTGACGGCTTGCTGCACGTGAGCCAGCGCAATGGTCATGAGACCGAATCCTATGGCGAAACAGGTGGCACAGGCCTGAGCCGCACCGAAGCCAACCCTGAGGATGCGCGCAGCACCAACGTGCTGGCCAAGCTGGGCTGGAATTATACCGACGGTTCGCGTCTGGCTCTGGCCTACGAAAAATACAAGGACGACCGCGACAGCAACCTGAAAAGCGCAGTCGGTGGGCCGTTCACCAACGGCAGCGGGCTGGGCATGTATCAATCGCGCGAGGGTAACGACACCATCACCCGCGAGCGCTTCGGGGTCGAAAACAGCTTCGCCGTCGATAGCCTGCTGGTCGACAACCTCAAGTGGAGCCTGAATTACCAGACCGCAAAGACTGATCAAAGCACCCGGGAGCGGTACTTTCCGTTCTCCCGAGATGTCATTCGTGATCGCGACACGCACTATCAGGAAAAGCAGTGGGTATTCGATGCCCAACTGGACAAGGCATTCTCTATCGCCAGCACGGACCATGTGCTGACCTACGGTACGACGGTAAAGCAGCAGAAAGTCACCGGGCTGCGCAGCGGCAGCGGGACCTGTGCACGCGTATTCGGCTCCTGCCGCGTGGTCGGTGCAGACAGCCCGAGCGACCGTCTGGCCGCGACGAGCGATTTCCCGGACCCGACCATCACCAGCTATGCGCTGTTCGCCCAGGATCAGATCAGCTGGAACGACTGGACCTTCATGCCCGGCGTGCGTTATGACCACACCACACTCGACCCGAAGTTCACGCCAGAATTTCTCAGGTCGGTCAGCCTCGCCGACCCCGGTCAGGGCAACGACGAAACGCGGACATGGCATCGCTTGTCGCCCAAGTTCGGTGTGACTTATGCACTCAGCGACGCCTACACCTGGTACGGCCAGTATGCCGAAGGTTTCCGCACACCGTCGGCCAAGTCACTTTATGGACGCTTCGAAAACCCGACGGCAGGCTACGTGGTTGAGCCCAATCCGAACCTGGAGCCGGAAACCAGCAAAAGCTATGAAACCGGTTTACGCGGTCGCTTCGAATCCGGCTCGTTTGACATCGCGGTGTTCTACAACAAATACCGTGACTTCATCAACGAGGACGCCATCACCCCCGGTTACAGCGAACTCACGTTCCAGTCCAACAACATCAAGCACGCAACCATGAAGGGCGCGGAATTCAAAGGGCGCATCAATCTCGACAGCATCGGTGCGCCAAACGGTCTCTACAGCCAGGCATCGGTTGCCTACGTGCAGGGCCGCAACAACGATACAGGCGAGCCAATCAACAGCGTCAACCCGCTGACCGGTGTGATCGGCCTGGGCTATGACCAGAATGACTACGGCGGCCTGCTGAGCTGGACGCTGGTCAAGCGCAAGAATCGCGTGGATGACAGCAATTTCCACACGCCGGACGGCACCTCCAGTCAATTCAAGACCCCGGGCTACGGCATTCTGGACCTGAGCGGCTACTACAAGGTCAGCAACGATGTGACCGTCAATGCGGGTCTGTACAACCTGACCGACAAGAAATACTGGCGCTGGGATGATGTGCGCGGCTACGACGGCGTGGGCGAAGCTGGTGTGACGGCGCCCGCTAATCTGGATCGCCTGACCCAGCCGGGACGCAACTTCAGCGTCAACGTGGTGTGGGACATCTGAACCCGAAAGTAGCGTAAAACCCGTCGCCGAGTAAATCGGCGGCAGGCTTTTTTTTACGCTTTCGGGTGCAGCTATTCGTCTATTCAACAAGCCCCCTTTTTCAGCAAGGAAGAACTCGATGACCCTTGATCAGAACCGACCGACTCTGCGTTCGCAACGCCTGAGCCAGATCACCCACGCGCCACACGAACAGCTCGACAAGGCGGTCAAGGCACATGCGCCGTTTGAAACCCTGGCCAGCTACGCTCGCTTCGTGGTTGCTCAATACCTTTTTCAGACGGAATTGCAAAGCCTGTACAACGAGCCCGCGCTAGGGGCGATCATCAACGACCTGCCGGCCCGCTGCCGCGCAGAACAGGCCGGAGCGGATCTTGCCGACCTGAACATGGACCTTCCCCTGCCGGTGGCTGGCGCAATACAAACGCCGAGCACCGCAGAAGCGCTCGGCTGGCTATTTGTCTCCGAAGGTTCCAAGCTGGGTGCTGCATTCCTGATCAAACGTGCCGAAGCCTTGAACCTGAGCCACAGCTTTGGCGCCCGGCACCTGAGCGAGCCTGCCGGAGGCCGCGCAGCAGGCTGGAAGACCTTTGTCAGGACGCTTGACGGGCTGTCGCTGACCGTCGAGCAGGAAGCAGCACTTGATCGAGGTGCCATTGCCGCATTCGAGCGTTTCAATGTCCTGCTGCAACACGCCTACGCCGATGCCCCGGTTGCAGACATGGCACAGGCATGAAAAAACGCCCGGTGCTGTTAAGCTGGCCGGGCTCCCCGAACCTGCCTGTAGAGACCATGACGTACAAACCACCCGGCTCAAGACTCTCGCGCCTTTTATACGGCATCCTCGCCTATGTCGCCCTCGGCATCGGCATTGTCGCGATCTTCATTCCCGGCTTGCCGACCACCGAGTTCATTCTGCTGGCGGCCTGGGCGGCGACACGCAGCTCGCCGCGCCTGAATGCCTGGCTGGAAAACCATCGTGTGTTCGGGCCGATTCTGCACAACTGGCGCAACGGCAGACTGGTCGCCCGCAAGGCCAAGATCAGCGCCACCATCAGCATGCTGGTCTGCGCCGTGGTGATGTTGAGCCTGATCGGCCACGCCTGGTGGCTGTACCTGGCGCTCACCGGCATGGCGCTGGGTAATCTGTGGATATGGTCGAGGCCGGAACCGGGCAAGATCGATCGTTGAACGCCGGCATGATGCGAGCGGCACCCTGCACGAGGCTGAACCGTACGGTCGCGAGGAGTGTCAGACTGAGCACACTCACCACTTGATGGAGTCACTTCATGTATGAGCCAGGCCATCTGCACCTCACCCACGTGGCGCTTCAACCGTCGGATATCAGCTATGACATCCACTTGCGCTACAACGTGGTGGAAGATCCCAAGCAAGGCACGTCCATGCACTTCACCATGCAAGGCGAAATCAACGGCAAGCCGTTCGAAGAGCAATTCCAGCTGCCCCGTGACCTAGCGTTCAACTTCGCACATGACGCCAGTCGCATCGCGATCAGGCACGGCTTGCCCAACTCGGCCGCACTGCCCATCGCCCAGCACAAGGACTACGACCGAATGTTCGCGGACATTCGCGACAAACTCCACGCCAAGTCAGGCGACCCGGTCAAGCCGGAGCATCTGGAGTAAGCGCCAGGCTCCTCTTGGCAACGGAAGCACGAGGTCCGGAGAACACTCTCGTGCCCATGCTCCGCGTGGGTATGCCGTTCCGGACGCTCTGCGTCCTCTCCTGAATAAACAGCATGGCGTAAATCCATGACGCAGAGCGTCAAGAACGGCATTCCCACGCTGGAGCGTGAGGAACGATAGATGTACGGCAGAACACCAGCGTGCAGTAGCGTGAGGAACGACGCTCCGCAGAACACCATCGTGCCCATGCTCCGCGTGGGTATGCCGTTCCGGACGCTCTGCGTCCTCTCCTGAATAAACAGCGTGGCGTAAATCCATGACGCAGAGCGTCAAGAACGGCATTCCCACGCTGGAGCGTGAGGAACGATAG